>WHTB01000132.1 GCA_009379735.1 Propionibacteriales bacterium | reverse complement strand
GTCTCGGTCACGGTTCCGGCAGGGTGGAACATCCAGGACTTCGGCCGCCGTCTCGACGCCTCGATCCGTATCAGCGGCTTCACCCCACTCCCTCTGGACGGGGCACACGACGCGGCCTTCGCCGTGTCCGCGATCCCGCTGGGGGCAGGCCTGCCGAAGAAGCGCCGCTAACCCCAATACCGTTCAATTAGATCACGACAGCCTCTTCTGGTAGTCGGTTGGGTTGAGGCCAGTGGTGGTGACGGGATCGTTTGACGTGCCACTTGGTGTACTTGCGTTTGACCACGCGGGGGTTGGCTCGAGGTCGTCGCCGGGGTAGGAGCCGGCCGATGAGTTCTCCGATGGCGTGACGCCACAGCCGCACGATGGTGTCGCTGGCGTCAGGGGGGAAAAGCGCCCTGCTGGGCGATGGAGCGACGCGAGATCCGTAGCGCGGCGACGAAGGAGACCCGGTCCGGGTCGTGCCCGGCGTGTTCGGCGGCGTCGAACATCAGCGACCGGATCGCGTAGTGGCAGCACAGGTGGCCCCAGATCTCCTGGGTGACCAGTTCCGGGGACTTCGAGCGCAGTACCGCACGTGCTCCGCGCTGGTGGGTCTTGAGCTCGTCGAAGGCGGTCTCGATCTCCCAGCGCTGGGCGTAGGCAGCGGCCAGCTGCTCGGCGGGGGCCTTACGGTGATCGAGCACGGTCGTGAGCAGCCGGAACGGGCCGGTCGGGTCGCGGCCGTCTTCGATCGTGTAGCCGATCACCCGGACCCGGGCCGGGTGCTGGCGGCGACGGTCCGCCGTGGAGTGGAAGACATCGGCCAGCCAGGACCCGTCGGGCAGGTCCTTGACCGGCTCCAAGATCAGGTTGTCCTTCACCCGCCAGAGCAGGTCAGCTCCTGTCCTGCAAGCGTTCTCCCACGCGCTGAAGCTATAGAACCCGCGGTCGGCCAGGCACAGCATCCCCGGCCGCAGCCGCCCGAGCAGCTCAACGGACAAGACAGCCTCGGAGGCTGTGTATGGCCCGACCACGGCCTCGAACATCGCGTGGGTACCGCACTCGGCCAACGCGACGACACGGGCTTGCGGGAAGGCCGAGCGTTCTCCCTTGTTCACCCCGGGGCGCCCGAAGAACGCGTCGTTCGCCGCCGTGTCAGGCAGGTCCAGACAGGTCCCATCGATGGCGACCAGACGCCGACCCGCCAACCAGCACCCCGGGGTGTCCTCGGCGGCCAGCGGCTTCGCGACCTGCTCGAACAGCCGCGCCATCGCTTCGGACCCCAGCCGGTCGCGGGCATGGGAGATCGCTGCCTTGTTCGCCAACTTCGGTGTCTCTTCGTCACGTCGTGCCCAGGCGAGTCCGTCGGAGATCAACGCCAAGACGTCCTCATAGGAGCCTTCGGAATGCATCGCCATCCCCATCGCGAAGTACGCCATCGACCTCGCCGGCAGCGACCGTCGACGTTGCTCGGTCCGACCACACTCCGCGATCACCGCGTCCACGACCTCCGCAGGGAAGACCCTCATCAACAGACCCACCGACACCAGATCCGGCAACCGCCGGTCCGACTCGGACTTCCTCCAACCAGAACGGGGCATGCCGACAAACTACACCGGTGTAACCCTAATTGAACGGTATTGGGGCTAAGTCCTACTGGTGATCAGATTGTCGACGACCCTGCTGGAGGGGCGTTGCTCAGTTCCGGACATCGTGGTCGGTGGTCGCTGGGCGGCGGTGGCGGACCTCCCGACGTCCGCCTGTGATTGTGTCAGCCCAGGAACCTTCTAGGCGGGGCGGGCGTCTACGTCTCTAACAGGCCGCATGAGCGCCACTGGATTCGATCCCATACGAATCCTTTTGCAGCGCTTCCTGGGCGACTCCACCATGAGGCTGTCGAGATCGGCACCACGAAGGAAGCAACCAAATGACGTCGACTGCGACCTGAGGCTCGCGAGGCATGTCCGGTGGCTGCTCAACCGCCCGGCCGAGCTCCCGTGGACCACGCAGGCTCCCGCCGGGACATGAGGGAGAGGAGTCGTAACCAGATCCAAGCGCGTGTCCTGCCTCGTGCGCTGAGGGCGGTGCTCACCGTCCTCGTAGACCACACCACTTGATGACAGACGAGTTCGTCAATTAAGGGGCATTCATGAGTATTCGAAAGATTGTCGGCACATGCATGCTGACATTGGTCACCGTTACCGGGCTGGCAGTCAGTCCGGCGCACGCGGCCGGATATTATCATATTGGCTATACGGCCGATTGGTACTGGGACGGCTACCGCGGCGGCAGCGTGGAGTTCTGGACGTACGGCGATGAGGTCTGTGTCACTGACCGGGACGCCGACAATCACGGGGTCAGGGTGTACGTCTTTGATGCCGACTACTCCCCGGACAAGTATCTATACAAGCTTGGAATTGGGGGCGAAGGTCGCTTTAGGTGTGTAGCGGCTTCGTACGGCGGCGTCTACAACTTGCCTGAACACCACACAATTAGGTTCAAGATCTGCCTTGTCAGATCTGACGGCACGCTCACAGCCTGCAACAATTATCATTGGCGCAACCTGAACTCCTGATGATCCAGACAATTGGCCTCGAGCCCACGTGCAAGGGGGTCGAGGCCATTTCGTCTGGGTGCAAGTCCAGGCTATCGCCTGCATCCATCACCCGGGGAGTGGCCGAGCTCGGAGGGCTCCAGGGGCACGGCTGGCACCCAAGATCGCAAAGCTTGTCGCCTCGGGGATGGATGAGACTCACCTGTTCCTGATCGTTGATGCCTCGGGCGCGCCATTCGCGGGTTTCTACGCGATGGCATCCAGTGACTGACTGTCGCCCGATACCCCTAACGATCTGCCGGTATCGATCATCTGGCTTGCCCCGCAGTGGTCGCCGACCGTGCTCGGCCTCCCGGATCGTGGGGGGTCGCTTCGAGGTCATCCCAGTTGGCTTCCCGCCCCGGATGCGTGCCGAAGATGACGGCTCTCCCAGAAGGCCGCAGGTCAGGCGGCACAGGGAGGCAGTCGGTAAACCGTCGGAATCGCCGGGGTCTGACTGGGCGGGCCGACCCGGGCATGGTGGAGGCGTAGACCGGATCGTTGCCCCGCGTCGGTCGCGGCTGGAATGACGCACTCACATGCCGCAGCGCTCGAGCGGATCGCGGCAGTTCTGGACGGATCAGGTGCAAGGACTTCGCGAGCGTTAGACGCCAGCCGTGAAGGTGACGCAAGGGTGACCCAGACTGCCGCGAACAGAGGTCAGTTGGCGTGATGGCCGAGCCACTGTTGGGCCATCGCTGACCAACCGATCACGCTTATCTCTTCTTCCTCGATGATCTCACGGGCTTCGGCGGACACGAGGAAGTCGTAGTCGCTCCGCCGGATCCGCGAACCGCTGTCGAGGGCGTGTTCGTAGGCGGGATGAACGGCCCACTCCGTCAGCCCCCGCGGCAACCCCCGAAGCAGCCGCGCGTATCGCAAAGCCTTGTCCTCCAACTCGATGGAGAAGCTGTCCAGGAAGCCATGGTCGACCACCGGCAAGCTGCGAGCCCGGATTTTGCGCTGGGCTGGTTCTAGCCAGGCGCGCACTGCAAGGCCGTACTCGTCGGCCAATGCCAGCGTGAGATCGAAGACGTCGCCGCGGCCGCCATCTGCCAGGCAGTGCCAGTCCAGGTGTGTTGGCGAGAGCCCTGCTTCGAGCGCTACCTCGATCTGTGCGCGGAACTCCGCTTCGACTTCCTCGATCCGCGCCGAGGCGAGCAGCCCATCCTTTTCGTGGGGAGTGAACAGCTGCCCGGATGAGTCGAGCAACGAGCGGCCACCAGTGAGGGGCTTCCATCGCTGCGTGGGAAAGTCGGCGACCAGCGTCAAGTGGATGCCAAAGGCGATGTCGGAGCGGTCAGCCAAGATTCGCAGCGCTTCTGGGGCGCCTGGGCTCGGGACCATCAGGCTGCAGGATGCGGCGAGGTCGTGGTCGATGGAGTTGATCACTGCCTGGTTGGCAGACGGATAGATGCCGAAGTCATCGGCGTTGAGGAGGAGCACCTTGCGGTCGGAGCGCATTCGCCCAGTGTGGAGGTCCAGACGTCGTGCCCACCAGCCGGAGTCGGTGCCGGGACGCTTCGCCCCACGCACGCTCATCGGCTGCTTATTTCATTGCGTGTAGGACTGGACCTGGCGAGGCTCGGTCCAGACGCCTGGGCTGTCGCTCTCTCATCGGCTGTCCACGCTGGTCGTGTGGCTCTCATTTGGCCCGCGCAGTCCCGGGCGTCGCTGCAGGGCCAGGAGAGGCTCAAGAAGGGTTTGTGCGACTCCAAGCAGCGTTGCCCTCCCGGCTCGACAACCAGTGGGATCGAGCATTGGAGGACTCCAAGAGCTCCACTTCAGATCGCGTGGTCATCGGTATGGACCCGCACAAACGCTCAGCGACGATCGAGGTGATGTCCGCGCAGGAGACTGTTCTGGGCGGAGGTCGGTTCGGTACCGACCGTGATGGCTACGCCGCGATGGTTCGGTGCGGCCAGCAGTGGTCGAACCGGGTTTGGGCGATCGAGGGCTGTGCGGGTATCGGCATGCACATCGCCAGCAGGTTGGTCGCTGACGGCGAAGACGTCGTCGACGTGCCGCCGAAGCTGTCGGCGCACTCGGGTGTTCGCCACCGGTCAGGGACGCAAGACCGACGCCACCGACGCGCACTCGGTCGCTTTGGTCGGCACCCGGATGACGGGGCTGCGTCCAGTGGTCAACGACGAGCAGCTCGCCGTGCTGCGGATCTTGGTCGATCGTCGCCGCTGGTTGGGCGAGGACCACACCCGGATGGTGTCCCAGCTCCACCAGCTGCTGTTGGAGCTGATCCCCGGCGGGGCAAAGAAGGACCTGTCCGCGGCCCAGGCCAAAGCTCTGCTGGCCAAGGTCCGCCCCCGCGACGCCGCCGGCAAGACCCGCCGCCGCGTCGCTGCGGAACTGATCAGCGACCTTGAGCGGATCTATGTCCGCAAGAAGGCCGCCAACAAGGAACTCGCCGAGCTGATCGCCGCCATCGGCACGGGGCTGATGAACCTGAACGGGATCGGACCCTCAGGAGCAGCCCGACTGCTGGTCGAGGTCGGCGACATCACCCGGTTTGTCCATACCGAACGCGCCGGCCGAGGAACCTCCCGCCGATCGACGCGGATTCGCCTTCAGTCAGCAGGAGGACCTCGCAGGTGTCGTGAGCATGTCTGACCGTCCCGACGACGTGCAGTTCCTTCGTCTCGCCGAGCCGTACCGGCCCGGCGTGCTGGCGCACTGCTACCGCCTGCTCGGGTCGGTGCGAGACGCCGATCGGGTGGTGCAGGAGACCTACCGCCAGGCGTCGACGACGTACGCCGGTGCACCCTCCCCGAGCGACCACCTCTTCGAGGTCGCGACCGGTGCCTGCCTGTCCGCCCTGGACGACGACAGTCGACGGCCACTGCCGTCCGGGCTCGGCGGTCCGAGCGACGACCCGGAGGGCACGCTCGCCGAGTCGCGGGAGGTGCTGTGGCTCGAGCCGCTCCCGGACGCCATGGTCGACGGGGCCTCGGCGGGACGCATCGGTCTCGGCGTCGTCGCGGCGTTGCAGCAGCTGCCGCCACGGCACCGCGCGGCGCTGCTCTTCTCCGACGACCTGGCCTGGACACCGCCCGACATCGCGCACCTGATCGGGGTGCCGGTGGCGGACGTCCCAGGGATGGTGGTCGACGCGGCGGGCCAGCTGGACCGGCTGACGCCCGGGAAGGACCGGGCCGACGCCGTCGGACCGGCCCTACAGGACCTGCTCGCCCGGTACGCGACGGCGTTCGAGGACTACGACGTCGCCGCGATCACGGCGCTCTTCACCGCCGACGCGACCTGGGAGATGCCGCCGTTTCACAGCCTGGTTCCGTGGCCCGAGGAACATCGGCCGGCTGATCGCCACGCACTGCCCCGCGAAGGCCCCCGGCGACCAGGTGCTCGCACTGACCACAGCGGGCGTCGCCCAGGTGGTCGCGTTCTTCGACCTCAGCCTGTTCGAGGTATGCGAGCTGCCGGAGCTGCTCAGTACGTTGCAAGATGCCCGGGCAGACCGCCGGAACCGCCGCCGGCGATGACCCGCCGCCCACTCGTGGCAGCATGTCGTAGGTGGCCACGTTCGACGATATCCGCCGCTTCGCCCTGGCACTGCCAGAGGTCACCGAGCACGTCTCGCCGTCGGGACGTCCCGCCTGGCGGGTGCGTAAGAAGCTGATCGGCTGCCTGCGCGACGAGCGGCCCGATGCGGTCGACGCCGAGACCGGCGACCGGCTCGACGACGTCCTGCTGTTCCGCGTCGCCGACGAAGGCGCGAAGCAGGCGATGCTGTCCGACCCGTCGGCGGCCTACTTCACCACCCCGCACTTCGACGGCTGGCCCGCGATCTTGGTCCGGATCACTCATCTCGACCGGCTCACCCCCGAGGACGTGAGCGAGCTGGTGACAGAGGCCTGGCTGTGTCAGGCGCCGAAGCGGGTCGCCAAGGCATGGCTCGACGACGCTGGCCCTCAACCCCGGTGAGTGTGACGAGTTCGACGCGACACGCCGGCGTGTCTGTCGAACTCGTCACACTCACCGGGGGCGGTCAGAACAGGGGTCGCACCAGCAGGGCCAGCGCCGAGGCACTGACCGCAGCCAGCACGCCGTACCGGAACCCGCTCCCCCGCAACCGCCGCCGCAACGGCACCGACAGCAAGAACCCCAGACCGAGGAACGGGAAGAACGACAGACCCACCAGCAGCTCGCGCGACGTCATCTGCCCGCCCAGCGTGAGCCCGGCGATCGAGAGCAGCGCACCGACGGCGAACACCAGCGCCATCGTCGACCTCAGGACCGGCGGGCTCGCCCGCTGGTAGATGATCCCCAGCGGCGGCCCGCCGATCGACACGGCCGTCGCACCGACCGCGGACAGGAAACCGGCACCGACCAGCGACCCGCGGTTGACCGGCACGGTGAACGTATGCAGCGTCAGCCCAACCGCGACCAGCACCATCACGCCGATGCCGACGGCGAGCTGTTCGGGTGAGAGCAGCGCGACGACGACTACGCCGGGCGCGGTCCCCGCCAGCCGGCCGACGAACACCCAGCCGACCCGCGGGTCGATGTGCCGGTGCTCGGCGGCCAACGACATCAGTGGGTACAAGAACCCGCAGACCAGCACACTGCCCGGCATCAAGGTCGGGTCGAGGAGGCCCACGACCGGGGCCGCCACCAGTCCGACGCCGAAGCCGACGGCGCCCTGGATGACCGCACCCACGAGGATGGCGAGGCCCGCGAGCAGCACCACCTGGAGTTCGATCAACTGCCCAGCAGGCTCCGCAGCACGTACTGCATGATGCCGCCGTGCCGGAAGTATTTCGCCTCACCGGGAGTGTCGATGCGGAGCACGGCGTCGAACTCGACGTTGGTGTCCCCACGGGCGGCCGTCACCTTCACCGTCGACGGCGTGTCGCCGTCGTTGAGCGCGGTCACCCCACTGATGTCGAACGTCTCCTCGCCGGTCAGTCCGAGCGACTCGGCGTTCTGGCCCTCGGGGTACTGCAGCGGCAGCACGCCCATGCCGATCAGGTTGGACCGGTGGATCCGCTCGTACGACTCGGCGATGACGGCGCGTACCCCGAGCAGCGCGGTGCCCTTGGCCGCCCAGTCGCGCGACGAGCCGGAGCCGTACTCCTTGCCCGACAAGATGACTAGCGGGATGCCGGCTTCGGCGTACGCCTCCGACGCCTCGTAGATCGTCGTGACCGGCTTCTCTTCCACGGTGAAGTTCCGGGTGAACCCGCCCTCCGTGCCCGCGGCGATCTGGTTGCGCAGCCGAATGTTGGCGAACGTGCCGCGGATCATCACCTCGTGGTTGCCGCGGCGCGAGCCGTACGAGTTGAAGTCTCGCGGCTCGACTCCGTGGTCGCGGAGGTACGCGCCCGCCGGGCTGTCCTTCTTGATCGAGCCGGCCGGCGAGATGTGGTCGGTCGTGACCGAGTCGCCGAGCATGGCCAGCACGCGGGCGCCGGAGATGTCCTCGACCGGAGAGGGCTCGCGCTCCATGCCGTCGAAGTACGGCGCCTTGCGGGCGTACGTCGAGTCCTCTGCCCAGGCGTACGTGGCGCCCTCGGGTGTCGGCAGTGACCGCCACTGCTCGTCGCCGGCGAAGACGTCGGCGTAGCCGTCGGTGAACATCTCGGAGCCGATCGCGGCGGCGACCACCTCGTCGATCTCGGCGGCCGACGGCCAGATGTCCTTCATGAAGACGTCGTTGCCGTCGGTGTCGGTGCCCAGCGGCTCGGTGAGCAGGTCGACATCCATCGAGCCGGCGAGTGCGTACGCCACCACCAGCGGGGGCGACGCCAGGTAGTTCATCTTCACGTCGGGATTGATGCGTCCTTCGAAGTTGCGGTTGCCCGAGAGGACGGAGACCACGGCCAGGTCGGCGTCGTTGACCGCCTTGCTGACCTCGGGGATCAGCGGTCCGGAGTTGCCGATGCAGGTGGTGCAGCCGTAGCCGACCAGGTTGAACCCGAGCTTGTCGAGGTAGGGCGTCAGCCCGGCTCGCTCGTAGTAGTCCATGACGACCTTCGACCCGGGTGCGAGCGAGGTCTTCACCCAGGGTTTGCGGGTCAGGCCCTTCTCGACCGCCTTCTTGGCCACCAGGGCGGCGCCGATCATCACCGACGGGTTGGACGTGTTGGTGCACGACGTGATGGCCGCGATCACCACGGCACCATGGTCGACCTCGAACTCGGTGCCGTCAGCCAGCGTGACCGGGGTCGGCTTGGTCGCCCGGTCGGGGCGCACGGTGTGGTCGTGCGGGTAGGGCCGGTCGTCGTTGTCCTGGCCGTTGAACACCGTCGGGGAGTCGCTCGCCGGGAACGACTCACGTGACGACTCGTCCACCCGGCCCTTGGACATCGCGTAGTCCTGGTCGGCGTAGTCGCTCAGCGCGGACCGGAAGCAGTCCTTGGCCTCGGTCAGCTCGACCCGGTCCTGGGGACGCTTCGGACCGGCGATCGACGGGACCACGGTCGACAGGTCGAGCTCGAGCCGCTCCGAGTAGCGGGGCTCCGCCGCGGGGTCATGCCACATACCCTGCGCCTTGGCATAGGCCTCGACCAGGTCCACCTGGTCGGCGGAACGACCGGTCAGCCGGAGGTAGCGCAGCGTCTCGTCGTCGATCGGGAAGACCGCGATGGTCGAGCCGTACTCGGGGCTCATGTTGCCGATCGTGGCGCGGTTGGCCAGCGGCACGGCGCCGACCCCGGACCCGTAGAACTCGACGAACTTGCCCACGACACCGTGCTCGCGCAGCATCTCGGTGATCGTCAGCACGAGGTCGGTGGCGGTCGTGCCCTCGGGCAGCTCGCCGTTGAGCTTGAAGCCGACGACCCGCGGGATCAGCATCGACACCGGCTGGCCGAGCATCGCCGCCTCGGCCTCGATGCCACCGACACCCCAGCCGACGACGCCGAGGCCGTTGACCATCGTGGTGTGGGAGTCGGTGCCCACCAGCGTGTCGGGGTAGGCAGTCGTGCCTCCCGCACCGTTGTCGCGGGTGAACACGACGCGGGCGAGGTGCTCGATGTTGACTTGGTGCACGATGCCGGTGCCGGGCGGGACGACCTTGAAGTCCTCGAACGCGCTCTGCCCCCAGCGCAGGAACTGGTAGCGCTCCTTGTTGCGCCCGTACTCGATCTCGACGTTGCGCTGGAAGGCGTCGGCGGTGCCGAACACGTCGGCGATCACCGAGTGGTCGATGACCAGCTCGACCGGGGCGAGCGGGTTGATCTTGGTGGCGTCCCCGCCGAGCGCCTCCATCGCCTCCCGCATGGTGGCCAGGTCGACAACGGCGGGGACACCGGTGAAGTCCTGCAGGATGACGCGCGCCGGGGTGAACTGGATCTCCGTGCTCGGGTCGTCCTCGGGGTTCCATCCGGCCATCGCGCGGATGTCGTCGGCCGTGATGTCGGCCCCGTCCTCGGTGCGGAGCAGGTTCTCGAGCATGACCTTCAAGCTGTACGGCAGGCTCGCGACGTCGAGCCCGTCACCTTCCACCGCGCCGAGGCGGTAGATCTCGTACGCCTGGTCACCGACCTCGAGTGAACCCTTGGCACCGAAACTGTCCACGCTGCTCATCAGCGGTCTCCTCGTGAATGTGTCGCTCGTGTGGGTCGCGTTGGTCCTCGCGGCCATCTTGCCCAGCGGACCTGTCCTGATCCAGGCCAGGTCAGCCTTACCGCGTCACCACCGGGGCAATATGTCTTGACGTCAAGATACATGACGTCGAGCCGCTTTCCCACACCCCCGAGCGAGGCATCTCGGCATTCGAATGTATTCCTTGACACGTATATACGTTACAAAGTATGTTCAGCCAATGAGCGCCGATGTGTTCACCGTCCTCGCCGAGCCGACCCGTCGCGGGATCCTCGATGTTCTCCGCGAGCGTGAGAGCACCGTGTCCGAGCTGGTCGAGGCGCTGCAGCTCAGCCAACCGGCGGTGTCCAAGCACTTGAAGGTGCTGCGCGACCACGGCTTCGTGTCTCGCCGAACCGCCGCGCAGCACCGGATCTACCAGCTCGAGCGCACCGCGTTTATCACCCTCGACGCCTGGCTGGAGCCCTATCGCGAGATGTGGGACCGCCACCTCGACGCGCTCGAGCGCCACCTCGACAAACAGGAGGACCGACAATGAGCCAGACCTACGACCCCGGACCCCTCGACCAGGTCGCCATGCTGCCCGCGGACGACCGCTGGACCCTGGTCATGACCCGCCAGATCAACCATCCGGTCGCGAGGGTGTGGGCCGCGCTCTGCGACCCGGACCAGCTCTCCGTCTGGTCGCCGTTCACTGCCTCGCGGCCGCTCGACGAGCTCGGTGACGTCGAGCTGAGCATGATTCCCGACGACACACCGCTGAAGGGCCGCGTGCTGACGGTGCAGGCGCCGCACCTGCTCGAGTACACCTGGGACGTCGACGTGCTCCGGTGGGAGTTGAGCGAGACCGACAACGGGACCTCGTTGACCCTCCGGCACACCGTCGACGAGCGTGGCCAGGTGTCGCGGATGTCGGCCGGCTGGCACCTCTGCCTCAACGCCGCGGAGGCGATGCTCGCCGGACAGCCGCACGGGCCGGTTCAAGGTCCGAACGCAATCGACCACGGATGGGACGACCTCAACAAGAGGTACGACGAAGTACTCGGCGACTAGGAGCCCCCCAAACGGCGACTGCGAACCAGAGGTTATTCAGCAACCCCGTCATGGCCCTGGCCGCCGAGATCCTCATCGACGGTCTTGGTTCCGGTCACCGGCCCTATGTGGGCGGTGACGACCCAGACGCCTTGCGCCTCGTCCCAGTACACCATGTACCACCCGGACCGATCGCTCGGCGCACGCAACCGCCCGAGACGG
>WHTB01000144.1 GCA_009379735.1 Propionibacteriales bacterium | reverse complement strand
TTACTCCCGACCGTCGCGAGCGGCGCTCGGTGGGATGCATCGCAAGGCGGAGGAGGAGGCGCGATGCGCAGCATCGTGCGACGACGACAACGCCGCGAGGCGCCCTCCGAGAGTCGCGCAGCAGGTCAGCGGAGTAAGGAGCCACACCCTAGACGTGTCCGAACTGGTCCAGCGCGTCCGACAGCGACATGCCGGCCCTGAGCGCTTCGCGAACGCTCACTTCGGACCTGGTCATCGCTTCAGAGCGGTCGAGGACCTCTGCGACCCGGTCGTGGGGCACGACGATCGCGCCGTCCTCGTCCGCGACGACGAAGTCGCCGGGGTAGACGATCACCCGCCTGCTGGTTGCGCCCGCGACCGCTACCGCGACCTGCCAGGCGGTGACCCGCCATCGACCGATGGACTGGACCGACGACCGGTAGCGCGCGAACACCGGGAACTCATGGTCGCGGAGGGCCCGGGTGTCACGTACTCCCCCATCGACCAGCGCCCCGGTTGAGCCGCGTTGCGCCATCCCGAGCGCGATCAGCTCCCCGAAGTAGCAGACACCTTCGCCGTCACCGCTCCAGACCGACACCTCGTGCGGGCCGATTCCGTTGCAGGCCTCCATCTTCCGCGTGTCGCCGCTGCCGGCGTACGCCATCATCTGCCCGGCGATCGTGTAGACCCACCCAGCTAGTCGCGTACCTGACGCGGCCTGGAACTCCGGCGATAGTCCTTGGTCAGGGAGTCCGAGGTCGTCGAGGACGTCGGCGACGTTGGCCGTATCAACAAGCAGAAAGCGATCACGAATCTCCTCCCGCTCAGTCGCGTCTTCCATGGTCTCCCTCCTAGACGCAAGGGGAACATCTCGGCCGACCCCTGGTCCAGTGAGGGCGCACGAAACCCCGGGGTCTACCGAATCCCCTGAAACCCACCCGGCGCTGGTTGCGGTCAGTGCAGCTGTCGGACCAGGCCGAGACGCTCACTGGCACTGCTGCCAGGAGAGATCGTGCTGGGTAGCTCGCGACGCCGCCGCCCGTTCCCTGGCCGCAGGATGGGAGGCTGCCGGCCCTCGCTGATCTGGTGCGCAGCGGCGAACACAGCCTTGGGGTCTGGGTCGATGCCGCGGTTTCTGAGCTCCCGGGCCAAGACGATGTAGACCTCCTGGGGGGACCCGTACGCGGCTAGGTCGTAGGTAGCGGTTGCGGCAGCATGAACCGAGCGGAGGAACTGGAGCTCCTTCTCGCGTTCAAACTCCTCCGAGAAGTAGTTGGACATGCACAGACTGTAGCGTCGTCGTCGCCCGGTGTAACAGTCCTCCCACAGGGTGGAACACCAATTCTGCCGCTCTCGTCGGTGACGACGGGTCGACCCGGCCGGGCGGTCTCGCCTCCCGTCGACGTTGCGATTCCGTCCAGTGGCGACTCACCCCCACCCGTACCCGATCATCCCACGTCTGCAGGAGTGGGGATGGTCGGGAACGGCACGGGCCCGTGCCGTTCAGGAGGCCCGGGCGGCCGGGGCGATCTCACAGGCGCCGGAGCGGGCCGGGTTCGTGGCTGGCGAACGGTCCCGCCAAGGGCACCCTCGTCGGGTCAGCCTGGCTGATCGGCGGGACGCGGGACCTTGCGCCGGTGGTAGCCGGGGATCGCACCGGGCTTCAGGTTGCCGCGGTAGATGCCGTCTCGCAGCTCGAGCGCGTACGCCTCCTGCTCGGGCATCTCCATCTCCTTGGCGACCAGGAGCTCGGCCTCGACGTCGTACGGCACCCGCACGAACTGCAGCGAGAACGGCGCCTCGTCGAACGCATCGGGAACACCTTCCATCACCACGTACAGGGGCGTCGGGTCGCCCATGCTGTTGCCGACGCTGCCGGTGTTGAAGAGGGTGCGTCGCGCCAGGTCGACCTCATAGAACGCATCGTGGGTGTCGGCGTACCCGACCACGGTGGGCGCCGGGCCGTCGCCGGTGGCTTCGGTGTTCGCGAACATGCCCAGGAACTCGTCCTCGTCGTGGTCGAACCGGACCCGTCGGTGCACGGTCGTCGCCGAGGCGTGGAACAGGCGGACCCGCCGACCACTCATCACGAAGTCGTGGCTGAACGGCAGTCCACGAAGCCAGTCGCCCTGGCCGGCGGACAGCTGCCCGAGCCACCACTGCATCGACTCGTCGTCGACCTCACGGTCTGGGTCGGGCAGGAAGTCGTCCCAGTTGCCGAGGATGTTGACCTCGCAACGCTCGCGGCACATGTCGACGACTTCTCGACCGCGCGGACCCTTCCCGACGAAGTCACCGAGGTTGAAGATCCGGGAGATCCCGCGGGCGTCGATGTCGTCCAGCACCGCGTCGAGCGCCGTGAGGTTGCCGTGGACGTCGGAGATCAAGGCGATGCGTTCAAGGGTGCGGTTCACGACCCCCATCCTGGCAGCGGCCGGGCGGGCACGCCGCGGGCGTGTCCGCGGCGGGTGCTCCCCGTGTCCGCCACATGTGGTTGCATACCGTAAGCAACGTCTACCGGTCCCGTCGGGGGGATCACGAGGAGAGCAGGCAACTCGATGGCGTACAGAGCCAGCGATTCCGAACCACTGCTGACGCCGGCCGAAGTGGCGGCGATGTTCAGGGTCGACCCGAAGACCGTGACCCGCTGGGCCAAGGCAGGGAAGCTGAGCTCGATCCGCACCCTCGGCGGGCACCGTCGCTACCGCGAGTCCGAGGTCCGTGCACTCCTCGCCGGCGAGGTTCCGCGCCAGCGCCAGAACGACGACTCCGACGGCACGCCCGACTGAGCGTTCCTGGTCTGGCGCCAGTCGCTGACGACACTGAGTTGGCCTCAGCTGCTGGCCAGCGCGTCGGTGGCCTCGCGTCCCGCAGTCGTGGTGCGGCGCAGGAAGTCGGCGAAGAGCTCGAGCTCGGTGTCGTCGTACTCAGCGCAGATCTTGTCCATCGAGGAGTTCATCCCCGAGAACAGCTCGAACAGCTCGGCGTTCCGGTCACGAAGGGCGCGCACGGTGACGGCGCGGCGATCGGACGCTTCCGGGTCCCGCTCGCGCACGACCCAGCCGCCGCGCGCGAGTCGGTCGAGGATGCCGGTCACGGTGGCCGGGTGCAGCCCGGCGCGTCGGGCCAGTGCACTGGGACTGAGTGGACCATGACGGGTGATCAGCTCGAGGCAGTCGAAGTCGACCGCCCTGAGCTCGACGTGCGCCCCGACCTGGCTGTTGAGCAGCGACAGCTGGTTGCTCAGCTCGCGCAGCGACTCCTTGATCGCCGCGGTCAACCGCCGTCGTCGTCGGGCAGCTTCGGCATCCTGCACTGATCTGGCAGCCATACGCACGGTCCTCGGCAGACATGTAGTTTGGTTCTCGTATGGTACGGGATCTGGTCGCACTCCTTGGTTACGGCGGGCTCTGGTCGCCCAGTGCACTGTTGCAGCCGATGCGGTTGTAGAACACCTCGATGTATCCCCGCGACCGCGAGCCGGGCGGGGGGTCGCCGAGTACCCGCCAGCCCTGGTCGGTCTGCAGGTAGTTGACGTCGCCGACTAGCCGGGTACCACGCTCGGTGGCGTCAAGGTCCTCTCGATCAGGTCCGGTGTGGCCGACTACTCCTGCCCAGGGATCGTGGTGGTCTTGTCGGCGCGCGGTTGCACCGCTCTCAGGCCGAGCTCGCGTCGCCGGGCCGCAGTCGCGGTCTCATTGCCGACACGCCGGCGTCACTCGTCGAACGAAGAGGGCAGCACGTTCAGCATCCGACACATCCAGGCAATGTCGTACCTGGCCTTCTCCGCCTCGATCAACGCTGACTTCTCACTCAGTCCTGTGTCCGGGCGATGAACGCGGCTGCAATTTCAGAAACAGCCTCGGTAGTGAACTGAGGGCTGAACCTCCGATGATCCGCGGGCATGAACACATCCTCGAGTTTGGAGAGAACCTGTCCACGATCCTTGGTACGCCCCGCCCTCTGAATGACTGGGTCCTTTGTCAACAGGGCAAGGAAAAGCTGGTGTCGCCATTGCACGCCTGGTAGACTCGAACACATGTTCGACACGGTGCGGGTGGACGCGATGGCGCCGGGGCCACAGCTGGCCCAGGAGCTGCTGACGGTCGACCCCACCGACCTCGACCACGAGCAGCTGCTGGTGTGGCTGCGGTGCTGGCAGCGGTTCGAGGCCTACGGCGAGAGCCGACGGGTCGAGATGCTCGGACACTACGCCGACATCCACCCACCGGAGGAGCCCGACCAGCCGGGCCGGCTGTGGACCGAGCGGGCCCAGCAGCCCGGCGGCGACGGCACGCCCCAGGTCGCGGAGTTCGCGGTCGACGAGCTCGCAGTCGCGGCCGGCTGGTCGCAGGGCAGGGCGTTCGGCCAGCTCGGCGACGCGTTGGACCTGCGGCACCGGATGCCGCGGCTGTTCGCCCGGCTGGCCGCCGGCGAGGTCGCGCCGGTGAAGGTGCGCCAGGTCCTCCGCGCCGCGCACGGGCTGTCGCTGCTGGCGGCGCGACGCCTGGACGAGGCGATCGCGCCGATAGTGGACAAGATCGGGCCGCGCCGCCTCGAGCAGGAGATCGAGCAGGTGCTGATCGCGGTCGACCCGGCCGAGGCCGACCGCCGCGCCGACGCGGCCACGCAGCGGCGCCGGGTCGCGGTGTCCAAGGACGAGCACGGCAACTGCCAGATCCTGGCCGACGTCGACGCGCTGGACGGGATGGCGTTCGACGCCGCCATCGACCACGTCGCCGACCTGCTGCGCGACCTGGGCGACACCCGGGCCAAAGACATCCGCCGGGCTGCCGCGATCGGCTGGCTGGCCAACCCCGCCGCCACGATGGCGCTGGCCCGCCGACACCGCGCCTGGCAGACCGGCGACCAACCACTCCCCTGGCCCACCTCGGTCGACTGCCGCACCGAGACCACCACCGACGGCCACCAAAGACTGGTACCAGGGATCTGGCGGCTCGACCCGCCCGAGCCCGCCGACCTGATCGACCACCAGCTCTGGCCGACCGCCACCATCGTGATGCACCTCGACCACCAGACCTGGCAGACCCAGACCGGGCCCGTCGACCTGACCGGGCACGGCCCGATCACCGCCGAGCACGCCTTCGACCGGCTCCGCCACCACCAGGTCACCATCAAACCCGTGATCGACCTCAACGACGACCTCCGCTGGACCGGCACCGCCGGCACCGACTTCACCGGCACCCTGCGCGAAGCCGTCCTCCTCGCCAACCGGTGGAACCCGTACCCCTACGCCGACACCGAGTCCAAAGACACCGACGACCTCGACCACACCGTCCCCCGCAACCACGGCGGCCCCACCACCCTCGACAACGGCGCACCCCTACGACGCCGGCAACACCGCACCAAGACCTTCGCCAACGGCTGGCGCGTCAAACAGCCCGAACCCGGCATCCACATCTGGCGCAGCCCCGAAGGCCGCATCTACCTCTGCGACCGCCGCGGACTCACCCACGACCTCGGCAAAACAGCAGCCGGCTAGGTCAGCGCCTCCACGGTTGACTTCAACCGAGCTTGAATTTCTAGGCTTCTGGCATGAACTCTGCGACCACAGTCGTCACCGTCCACCCGCCCGACGCCCCCTCCATCGACACGGATGCTCTGATCGAACGCGTGTCTACGTTGGAGCGGTGCCAGCGCCAGGAAGATGTCGACGGCTTCCTCGACCTCTTCGACGAGTCAGCCGTGTGGGTCAACGGAGCAGGGCGTCGCCTCATCGGCCTGAGTGAGATCGCCGAGGTCACCCGGCAGGTGCTGCCCGGTGCGTTCGCGACCGGATCGGTCAATATCGAGGTGCAGCACATCCTCTTCATCCGGCCCGATGTCGCGCTGACCGGGGTTCGGCAGGCGTATGTCGACGCGGACGGGCGGCCGGCGGCCGAGTGGCCCTTCGGGAGCCCCAGCTATGTCTGGCGGAGGAGCGGCGACACATGGCAGATCGTGGCCGGCCAGAACACCGCAGTCGTGGAGACGCCCACCGAGTGACGTGGTGCGCGCCGACAGCGAGCGTGTGACCAGACGCCGCGCGAGGCCCCGACCGCATGGGTCGGGGCCTCGCCGCGGCTCGCTACTCGACGCTCACCCCCTGGCCGACGAAGTCGATCCAGTTGATGTTGAACAGCCCGCTGTCACCCGGGTTGTTGACGAACACGAAGAACAACTCGTGCGTCCCACCCGGGTCGGTGACCGGCGCGCTGACGTCGGTGTACGTCTGCCACCCCCCGGTCACCGGGATCTGCGGCGACGTGCTGATCACCGGTCCGTCCGGTGAGTCCACATGGATCTCGACCCGGCCACCCGTGCCGGCAGACGCGACCCGGTAGTTCAGCGACGTGATGTTCTGCAGGTTCATCGGCTGGAACGAAACGTGGTCGCCATGGTCGATGAAGCCTATGTTCAACCCACCGCCCTGCGTGTCGCCGGTCGTCTCGGTCTGCACTCCTTGGTTGGTGGTGAAGTGCTCGGCCTGCTTGCGCTTGGGTTGCAGGATCACCTCGTCGGTACCGGACAGCGCGGGTACGCCGCCGGCTCCCATGTCGGTGTAGGTCGCAGAGATGACGCCGAAGAGGTCGGCGTCGTCGCCGTGGCCGCCGTCGCTGACCGTCTGGATCACGCCTTCGCATCCGGTCGCGGTCGACAGCGGGTGACCGTGCTCGTCGTGCCCGAGGATGAACGAGACCTCCATGTTCGCGCAGTCGATCGTGGTGTCCTCGGGATCCTCGGCACTGACGCTGAACGCCACCTGGTCGCCGAACTCGAAGAACCCGCCGTCAACGGGCGCCTCGATCGTGACCGTCGGCGCTGTGTTGCCGACCGTGATCGTCTCCGTGTCGACCGCGGTCTTGCCGGACGAGTCGGTGACGGTCAGCCCGGCCTCGTAGACACCGTTCTGGGTGTACGTGAAGGTCGGGTTCGCGTCGGTCGAGTCGACCGTACCGTCGCCCTGGAAGTCCCACTCGAAGCGGATGCTGTCGCCAGGATCGGGGTCACTCGAGCCGTCGCTGGAGAACTGCACCGCCAGTGGAGCCTGGCCGGACGTCGGGGTGGCGCTCGCCTGCGCGATCGGCCGCCGCTTGCCCTTCACATAGTCGATCCGCGCGAGCTGGGCGTCGGGGTTCTCGCTGAAGAACCCGTCACCGTACTCAAGGACGTAGAGCGACCCGTCGGGCCCGAACTCCATGTCCATCGGGTTGTCGAACACGGTGCTGGGCAGGAACGGGTTGATCTTGAGCAGGTTGCCGTCGTCGTCGAGCCGGAACTCCTTGACGTAGTCGCGGGTCCACTCGTAGAACAGCGGCACGCCGTCCCAGTACTCCGGGAACTTCGTCTCCGACCTGAGGTTCTTGTCGAAGTCGTAGGCGGGACCGCCCATCGGACCGACGCCGCCGGTGCCGAGCTCCGGGAACGACGTCGAGGCGCCGAAGGAGTACCAGACGTCGGGTTGCTCGACCGCCGGCAGCTCGCGTACGCCCGTGTTGTGCGGTGACTCGTTGACCGGCGCGGCGCAGTCGAAAGGCGCGCCGGACTCGCCGGTCGCGAAGTCGAAGTCGACATAAGGCAGCTCGGCAGTCGCGCAGTACGGCCAGCCGTAGTTGCCCGCCTCGCGGATAACCGTCCACTTGCCCTGGCCGGCCGGGCCGCGCGCCGGGTCCGGCTGGCCAGCATCGGGCGAGTAGTCGGCGAGGTACACCGCATCGGTCTCTCGGTCGACCGCCATCCGGAACGGGTTCCGCATGCCCATCGCGTAGATCTCCGGCCGCGTCTTGTCCTCGCCGTCGCCTTGGAACAGGTTGCCCTTCGGGCTCGTGTATGAGCCGTCGGCGTTGACGTGGATCCGCAGCAGCTTGCCGCGCAGGTCGTTGGTGTTCGCCGCGGTGCGCTGCGCGTCATAGGCGGGGTTGCGCTCCGGTCGCTCGTCGATCGGCGTGGAGCCCTGCGAGGCGAACGGGTTGGTGTCGTCGCCCGTGCTCAGCAGCAAGTTGCCGTCACCGTCGAAGTCGATGTGACCGCCGACATGGCAGCAGATACCGCGGTCCACCGGCACCTTGAGGATCAGCTGCTCGCTGGCAAGGTCGAGCTCGTTCCCGTTGAGCTTGAAGCGGGACAGGAAGATGTCGCCCTTGAAGCGGTCCCAGTCGGCCTGAGTGCCCTCGTCGGGCGCGTTGCCCTCGTTGACGCCCGGCGTCGACGGGTCGTCAACCGGGGTGTCCTGCGGGGGCGAGTAGTAGAGATAGACCCACTTGTTCTTCGCGAAGTTCGGGTCGATCGCGATGCTCTGCAGGCCCTCCTCGTCGTGGGTGTAGAGGTCGAACTCGGCGATCACGGAGTTGGTCTGCGTCTCGGGATCGTGCATCCGCACCTGACCCGGACGGGTGGTGTGCAGAACACGGCCGTCGGGCAGCACGGTGAGGCCCATCGGCTCGCCAGGCTCGTCGTTGAGGGTGACCTTCTCGTAGTTGGACTCGACGGTCGCGCCGCAGTCACCCGCTACGTCGCCCGCCGCCCACTTGAGGCCGCCCAACAGGTGCTTCCTGAAGTCGACCTCGCCGTAGCTCTCCTTGGTGTGGCCGCCGCCGGTGTACCAGCTGCGCCCGCCTTGGAAGTCCTGACACCAGGCGATCGGATGGTCGGATCCCATCGAGCCGTTCTGGTAGGTCGTCTCGTCCAGCGTGGCGAGTACGTGCACGTCGCCACGCGGGTTCGCGCGGTAGTCGTACCACTCGTCGGTGCGCACCCAGCGGTCGTCCAGGTGCTTCGTCGACGGATGTACCCGGTCGGCGACCTTGACCGTCGCCTGCTGGATCGCCGGGTGCGACTGGAAGTAGGAACCGACGAGCTCGCCGTAGAACGGCCACTCGTACTCGGTGTCGGCCGCGGCATGGATGCCCATGAAGCCGCCGCCGCCCTGGACGTAGCGCTCGAACGCCGCCTGCTGGTCGGCGTTGAGAACGTCACCTGTGGTGCTGAGGAAGATCACCGCGGCGTACTGGCTCAGGTTGTCGTCGTTGAACACGGTCGCGTCCTCGGTCGGCACGGCGACGAACCCGTTTTCACGCCCGAGCTCTTGGATCGTCGCTATCCCGGTCGGGATCGAGTCGTGCCTGAAGCCCGCCGTCTTCGAGAACACCAGGACGCGGAAGTTCGTCGCCTTCTGCGCCGCCGCATCCGGCGCCGCATCGACGGGGGCCGCGAACAACGCGGTGACGAGCGCAGCGATCAACATCGCGCACAGGGATAAGGATCGTCTCATCGTTCTGCTCCCAACTGAGCGGCCGGCGGGCAGTCCCCGACAGCCGTCGATAGGTCGGCACCGGTTAGCGATCTCCAGGGGGTTCTCGAGCTGGTCGCGGTCGGCAGCGCGCCGACACCAGGCGCCCGCTGGACGATCCCGGTCATCCGCAGCAAGGGCGCGGTCGTGCGCTGCGCACTGGTCACGCGCGGTCTCCCGTCTGCTGCGGGCACGGTCCGGTGTGACGTGAGTCACCCCGACCACCGTTGAACAGAGACGGTAGACCCACTTCGACCGTGTTGGGAAGAAGTTTCGACCACGAACTTCTGACTTATTCCACTCAATGGTCAAAGTCGGCCAGAGGCCGTGCCCGCACATCCTTCCCAGGCACGGCCACTTTGACCAGTACGTGGAAGAAGGACCCGGTATGGGCGACTGAACTTCTTTCCAACACAGCCGAAGGGGGTCTACCGTCGAGGTGCACGACGAGGTCCGCGGCAGACGGGAGACCGGTGCGTGACGAGTGCGCAAGGCAAGGTGCAGAACCTGAACCAGGCGAGGCTGCTCCGGCTGCTTCGTGACCGCGGACCGCTGTCGCGGGCCGAGCTCACGGACGCGGTGATGCTGTCGAAGTCGAAGGTCGCGGTCGAGCTCGACCGGCTGGCCGCTTCCGGGCTGACCGAGGACGGCGGCCAGGCGGCGTCTCGCGGTGGCCGCCCGTCGTCGCTGGTGCGGCTGTGGGGTGGCTTGCGGTTCGCCGGGATCGACTTCGGCGCGACCTCGGTCAATGTGGCGATCACCGACGGTGGGCTCACCGTGCTCGAGCAGGACCAGCGAGAGATCGACATCCGCAAGGGGCCCGAGGTCGTGCTCGAGACCGCCAGCACGATGCTCCGCGACCTCTGCGGCGCGACCGGTGTCGACCAGCTCGCCGGTGTCGGCGCGGGAGTGCCCGGGCCGGTCAGCTTCTCCGACGGTGTCGCCGTGGTGCCGCCGATCATGCCGGGCTGGGACAAGTATC
The DNA here is from genome assembly GCA_009379735.1 of Propionibacteriales bacterium. Classification (GTDB taxonomy): domain Bacteria; phylum Actinomycetota; class Actinomycetes; order Propionibacteriales; family Nocardioidaceae; genus WHTB01. Next base: position 250 of record WHTB01000144.1, on the reverse strand, counting down.
CGGTTCGGGACTGGCTGAGCGACGAGTTCGGTTGTCCCGCCCTGCTGGACAACGACGTGAACATCATGGCGGTCGGTGAGTTCCACGCCGGCGCGGCGCGGGGCGTCGGCACCTTCCTGTTCGTCAAGCTCGGCACCGGTGTCGGAGCAGGGATCTTCGTCGACGGTCACGTGCACCGCGGCGTCGACGGGTCCGCCGGCGACATCGGGCATGTTCAGGTGCACGACCAGGGTCCCCTGTGCGCGTGCGG
>WHTB01000385.1 GCA_009379735.1 Propionibacteriales bacterium | reverse complement strand
CGGCTCATCTACCTCGGCGAGAGCTCCAGCCGGCTGCTCGGCACCTGGGCCCGCCCGCACCTGGCGACGCTGGTCGACACGTTGGGCGAGACGGCCAACCTCGCGATGCTCGACGGCGACCAGGTCGTGTATGTCGCGCAGGTGCCGTCACGGCACTCGATGCGCATGTTCACCGAGGTGGGGCGCCGGGTGATGCCGCACTGCACCGCGGTCGGCAAGGCGCTGCTGGCCCAGCTGCCGGAGTCCGAGGTGCGCGAGCTGGTGCAGCGCACCGGCATGCCCGCCCGCACCGAGCACACCATCACCAGCCCGGCCGACCTGGCCGGGCGGCTGGTGGCAGTGCGCGAGAAGGGCTTCGCCCTCGACGAGGGTGAGCAAGAGGTCGGGGTGCGGTGCGTGGCCGTCGCCGTGGTAGGCGCGCCGGCCCGGATCGCACTGTCGATCTCGGGGCCGATGCCGCGGATGACCGACGACCTGGTCGGACGCGCCATACCCGTGCTGCAGGCCGCCGCCGCGGCGCTGACCCGCGACCTCGCCGTCACCTGACCCACCTGCGGCCGCGGCGCCGCCGCCGCCCAGGACGAGGAGTAACCGCCTGTTCCACGTACGCCCCGACCCTTGCAAGGCGCGGGGTGCACGAACACCAGGTGGGGGCGAGCCCGCCGGGACGACGCCCATGCCTTGACCGGAGGCGGCCGGCGGCGTCCCATGGAGGCATGCGATCGCTGCTTCGCCGCCTGGTGAACCGGTTGTCCCGGCTCTTGCGTCGGCGGGTGCCGGCGGGCGCGGGTCCACGGCGTCGGCCAGAAGACGGCGGCACCACTGTCCGCGAGCCGCGCCGGCCGCGACCGACGCCACCGGCCGCCGGCGCGACCGCCGACGAGCCGCGACCCGACCAGTTCCTCGACCTGGACGGCGCCGGGCGCTGAGCCGTCAGCGAGCCCGGCCCGCCGATGTCAGGCCCGGTTGACCGCCGAGATGACTGCCTTCAGCGACGCGGTGACGATGTTCGCGTCGAGGCCGACACCCCACACGATCGTGTCGCCGAAGCCGCACTCCACGTACGCCGCCGCGGTCGCGTCGCCACCGGCCGACAGCGCATGCTCGGCGTAGTCGAGGACGCGGACGTCGTACCCAATGGTCGCCAACGCGGCGCAGAACGCGGCGATCGGCCCGTTGCCCTCACCGGTCAGCGTGTGACGCTCGCCCGCGGAGTAGACGTTGACCGTCAACGCGTCCCGCTCCCCCGCCGCCGACGACGTGTGCACGGAGTTCAGTGCCAGCGGCTCGGTGCGATCGAGGTAGTCGGCCCGGAAGACGTTCCAGATGTCCGCCGGGCTGACCTCGCCGCCGTCGGCATCGGTCTGCTCCTGCACGATCCGGCTGAACTCGATCTGCAGCCGGCGCGGCAGGTCGAGCTTGTGCTCGGCCTTCATCACGTACGCGATGCCGCCCTTGCCGGACTGGCTGTTCACCCGGATCACCGCCTCGTACGACCGCCCGACGTCCTTCGGGTCGATCGGCAGGTACGGCGCCTCCCAGGCGAACTCGCGGACCGGCACGCCGGCGGCGTCGGCCTCCCGCTCCAGCGCCTCGAGCCCCTTCTTGATCGCGTCCTGGTGCGACCCGGAGAACGCCGTGTAGACGAGGTCGCCGGCGTACGGATGCCGCGGGTGTACGGGCAGCTGCGTGCACCACTCGACGGTGCGCCGGACATCGTCAATGTCGGAGAAGTCGACCTGCGGGTCGATCCCCTGGCTGAACAGGTTGAGGCCGAGCGTGACCAGGCAGACGTTGCCGGTGCGCTCGCCGTGCCCGAACAGGCAGCCCTCCACCCGGTCGGCACCGGCCATCACGGCCAGCTCGGTCGCCGCGACCGCCGTACCCCGGTCGTTGTGGGGGTGCAGCGAGACCACGGAGTGCTCACGCCGGGTCAGCGACCGGCCGAACCACTCGATCTGGTCCGCGTAGACGTTCGGAGTCGCCATCTCGACCGTGGCCGGCAGGTTGAGGATGATCTCGCGGCCTTCGGCAGGCTGCCACACGTCGGACACCGCCTCGCACACGTCGACGGCGAACTCGAGCTCGATGCCGGTGAAGATCTCCGGCGAGTACTGGTAGCCGAAGTCCGTGCTCGACAGCAGTTCTTCGGCGTACTTCATCACCATCTCGGTCCCGCGTACGGCGATGGCCCGGCACTCGTCCTTGTCGACCCCGAACACCACCCGGCGAAACAGCGGCGCGGTCGCGTTGTAGAGGTGCACGTTGGCCCGGTCGGCGCCAACCAGGCTCTGCACCGTGCGCTCGATCAGGTCCTCGCGGGCCTGCGTCAGCACGGAGATCGTGACGTTGTCCGGAACGAGGTCTTCCTCCACCAGCTGGCGGACGAAGTCGAAGTCGGTCTGGCTGGCGGCGGGGAAGCCGACCTCGATCTCCTGGTAGCCCATCTTCACCAGTAGCTCGAACATCTTGCGCTTGCGGGCGGGCGTCATCGGGTCGATCAGTGCCTGGTTGCCGTCCCGCAGGTCGGTGGACAACCACCGGGGCGCACGGGTGATCTGCTGGGCCGGCCAGGTGCGGTCGGGGAGGTCGATCGGGGGGAACGAGCGGTAGCGCTGGACCGGCATTCCGCTGGGTTGCTGTGGCGTGATGGCCATCGAGAAAGTCCCTTGCTGCGTCGAGGTGGTGCCGGGCACGACGCGACTCCGCGGCGAGGGGGTCCGGCTCAGCGAACCTCGCCGCGGCAGCGAAGGAGCAGCCGCACACGCAACATGGTGGGGACACAGTAGCGGGCGACGCCGGTGACACGAGCCGTTGGTCCACCGACCGAGACTGCAAAACCGGTTGCCGCTCCGTGCGGCGCGGGGTTCTCCTTGGGTGTGCAGATCAGGACGTTCCGGCCCAGCGAGTACGACGCGGCGATGGCCCACGAGGCCACGGTCGTACTCGACGCCGCCTCGGCGGTCGACAGCCCGCACAATTCGCCGGTGCCCGAGCGGTCCTGCCTGCTCCGGTTTCGGCACGGTTGGGACGGTCGCGGCGTCGACCGGGTGTTCCACGCGTACGACGACGGCCGGGTCGTCGGCCATGCGAGCGTCGAGCTGTCGCACTGGGAGGACAACCGGGACCTCGCCTGGATCGAGACCACCGTGCTCCCCGGGCTCCGCCGGCGGGGCTACGGGGACGCGATGCACGAGGCGGCGATCGCGTACGCCGTCGAGGCCGGCAAGACCCTGCTGATGGGTGCGACCTGGGACGGCTCACCCGCCGAGGAGTTCCCCCGCCGGCACGGCTACCAGCCGGGACAGCACAATGTCCAGCGGCGGCTCG
>WHTB01000291.1 GCA_009379735.1 Propionibacteriales bacterium | reverse complement strand
GGCGCTCCAGAACAGTGCGACGGTGCGTTGCATCCGCTGGGTCAGCTCGTAGCCGGTGTGCGGCCGCTCGGCCAGCAGGACGAGGAGCGTGTGTCGCAGGCTCATAACGATCAGCCTGTCAGCAACGACAACTATGTCAATACCGTCATAGTCTGCGTGGTCATGATCGTGACTCGTGTTCTCCCGGCGCTGCTGCTGTGCGTCGTGGCGGCGGCGTGTGGCGAAGGCGGCGAGACGTCGTCCGGCGGGGAGACGACGACCGTCAGCCCGTCCGCCACACCGACCCGGCCGTCGATCGACGAGCGCTGCTCGAGCGAGGAGCTGCGCGCGGCCGCGCCCACCGAGGTCAGCTTCGAGGCGTCGGACGGGACGGAGCTGTTCGCCGTCGAGCTGGGCGACGGGCCGCGCGGCCTGGTGCTGCTGCACACGACGATGTCGACCGCCCTGTGCGGCTGGACGCCGGCGATGACCTGGCTGGCCGACGCCGGCTTCCATGTGCTGGCGATGGACAGCCGATGCTCCGGTTACAGCGGCTGCGAGACGGGCAAGGGCTTCGATCTGGACCTGATCGCGGCGACCGAGGAGCTGCGGTCGCGGGGCGCGGAGACCGTGATCGCCGTCGGTGGGTCACGGGGTGGCTCGGTGACGTTGGCGACCGCGGCGCGTCCCGACCACGACCTCGATGCCGTCGTCGACCTGTCCGGCGGCTGGCCGCACGAGTACTACACCGGCCCGTCGCCATCGGACGACCCGGCGGTGCTCGCGAAGCGGATCGACGTACCCGTCCTTGGCGCGGCGGCTCGCGACGACCTCGGCATGAACCTGGAGGAGCACCGGGCGGTCCACCACGCGATCGCGGCCGAGGACAAGGAGTACGTGCTGCTCAAGGAGGGCGGGCACGCCATGATAATGCTGGGGCTGGACGAGCCGTCCGCGTTCTACCGGGGCGACTTCATGACGTTCCTGGAGAAGCACTCGCGCTGAGCAGTGCGACCACCTCGCGGTCGGTGACCTCGCTGAAGTCGTCGTACCAGTGGCCGACCGCCCAGAAGTGCGGCGGGGTCGCCGGACAGACGATGCCGTCGACGACCGGCGCGATGTCGTCGAGGCCCTGCTGAGGTGCGACCGGGACCGCGAGTACGACGGAGGCGGCACCGGCTGCGCGCAGGGCCAGGCACGCGGCCCGTGCGGACGCGCCGGTGGCGAGACCGTCGTCGACGACCAGGACCTGCCGGCCCGCCACGTCGATCGGTGGGCGGTTCGGGCGCAACGTGCGCTCCTTGCGGGCCAGCTCAGCTCGCTCGCGCGCGGTGAGAGCGTCGACGTCGTCGGCCGTGAGCCCCGCGCGGCGCGCCATCGCGTCGTCGAGGACGCGCACACCGCCGCTGGCCACGGCCCCTAGGGCGAGCTCCGGCTGACCCGGTACGCCGATCTTGCGGACGCACCACGCGTCGAGCGGGACGTCGAGTGCGGCCGCCACCGGCGCGGCGACCGCCACACCGCCCCGCGGCAGACCGAGCACCAGGTCCGCGCGGGCGCCGGTGAGGTGGGTCGCGAGGACCCGACCGGCCTGCGCCCTGTCGACGTACGGCAGACGGAACCCCATACCCCCGTAATACCCCCTCACGGGCCCTACTCTCGCGTCGACATTGCGCGTATGACCCAATTCTTCGTGTCGAGGTTGCGCGTGTGCACCGGTGGGCCGGCCACGGCCGCGTTAAAGATTGCCCAATTTGCTCTCCTGACTGATGTGTGGGTGGGCCTGCCGGCGGTCCGGTTCACTGCCCCGCGGGCGTGGTCTTGTCCGGTCCGGCCCCACCTCATCGACTGGCGCGTTGCGTAGGCCCGGTATCCGGTTTGTCCCTACCGAACGCGCCACTCGATGCTCGCAAACCAGTGAGGTCCACCCACACATCCAGCAAGAGACCCCATTGGGCAATGTTCTACGTCGCTTCGGCAGCCGACGGACGGTCCACCCAGCGAGGAGCTCACTCGGGTGCGACGCAAGCCCCCTCAGTTCTCCCGCCGAGGTTGCAGATCTGGCACATTACAGACCTGCAGATGCGCAACCTCGGCGCGAGGATCCGAGGACTGATGCGCAACGTCGGCGGGAGCGTGCGGCCCGGCGGCCAGGGCCGTCTAGTCAGCGGAGAGGATCATGCCGGCGCCGACGGTCACGCCGGTCGCCTCGTCGATCAGCACGAACGAGCCGGTGGTGCGGTTCTTGCTGTACGGGTCGCACAGCAGCGGCACCGTCGTCCGGAGCTGCACCCGGCCGATCTCGTTCAGCGCCAGCTCCTTGGTCTCCTGGTCGCGGTGCAGCGTGTTGACGTCGAGCCGGTACTGCACGTCCTTGACCATGGTGCGGCCGGCGCGGGTGGTGTGCTTGATCGCCAGCTTCTGTCGCGGCCGCAGCGGCGCCGTGCCCATCCAGCAGACCATCGCGTCGATGTCCTGGCTCGGCTTGGGGGCGTTGTGCGGCCGACAGATCATGTCGCCGCGCGACACATCGAGGTCGTCGGCCAGCCGCACGGTCACCGACATCGGCGGGAACGCCTCGGCCACCTCCTGGTCGAAGTTGTCGATGGCCTCGATCGTCGTGGTGAACCCGCTCGGCAGCACGAGCACCTCGTCGCCGGGCTTGAGTACGCCGCCCGCGACCCGACCCGCGTACCCCCGGTAGTCGTGGAAGTCGTCGGACTTGGGGCGTACGACGTACTGCACCGGGAACCGGGTGTCGACCAGGTCGCGGTCGGACGCCACGTGGACGTGCTCGAGGTGGTGCAGCAGGGACGGGCCCTCGTACCACGGCATGTTCGTCGAGCGGGTCACGACGTTGTCGCCCTTGAGGGCCGAGATCGGGATCACCGTCAGGTCGGGGATGGTCAGCTTGGTCGCGAACGACTGGAAGTCGGCCTGGATCTGCTCGTAGACCGCCTCGTCATAGCCGACCAGGTCCATCTTGTTCACGGCCAGCACGAGGTGCGGCACGCGCAGCAGCGACAAGATGACCGCGTGCCGCCGCGAATGCTCGGTCAGGCCCTGCCGGGCGTCGACGAGCACGAGGCCGAGGTTGGCCGTGGAGGCGCCGGTGACCATGTTGCGGGTGTACTGCACGTGGCCGGGGGTGTCGGCGATGATGAACTTGCGCCGCGGGGTCGCGAAGTAGCGGTACGCCACGTCGATGGTGATGCCCTGCTCCCGCTCCGACCGCAGCCCGTCGGTGAGCAGCGCCAGGTCGGTGTAGTCGTACCCCCGTGCCATCGACGTCTGCTCCACCGCCTCGAGCTGGTCCTCGAAGATCGCCTTCGAGTCGAGCAGCAGCCGGCCGATCAGCGTCGACTTGCCGTCGTCGACCGAGCCGGCCGTGGCGAACCGCAGCAGGTCCATCAGAAGTAGCCCTCCCGCTTGCGGTCCTCCATCGCGGCCTCGCTGAACCGGTCGTCACCGCGGGTCGCGCCGCGCTCGGTGATCCGGGACGCCGCGACCTCCTCGATGATCTCGGCGGTCGTCGACGCCGTACTCTCCACGCAGCCGGTCAGCGTCATGTCGCCGACGGTCCGGAACCGCACGGTGCGCTCGGTGACGGCCTCGCCGGGCTTGAGCGTGACGTTGTCCGACTCGCCGAGCAGCATGCCGTCGCGCTCGAACACGCGGCGCCGGTGGGCGAAGTAGATCGACGGGATCTCGATCTGCTCGCGGTCGATGTAGTGCCAGATGTCGAGCTCGGTCCAGTTCGACAGCGGGAACACCCGCATGTGCTCGCCCTGCCGGATCCGGCCGTTGTAGAGCGACCACACCTCGGGCCGCTGGTTCTTCGGGTCCCACTGGCCGAAGTCGTCGCGGTGGGAGTAGATGCGTTCCTTGGCCCGGGCCTTCTCCTCGTCCCGGCGGCCACCACCGAACGCGGCCGTGAACCCTTCCTGCTCGAGTACGTTCAGCAGCGTGCCGATCTGCAGTCGGTTGCGGCTGGTCTTGCCGTCGTCGACCACGACGCCGTCGGCGATCGCCTTCTCGACCGACGCGACGACCAGCCGTACGCCCAGCCGGTCGACCCAGTGGTCGCGGGTCTCCAGCACCTCGGCGAAGTCGTACCCGGTGTCCACCTGGAGCACGGGGAACGGGATCTTGGCGGGGTAGAACGCCTTCTCGGCCAGCCGCATCATGCAGATCGAGTCCTTGCCGCCCGAGAACATCAGCACCGGCTTCTCGAACTCGGCCGCGACCTCGCGGAAGACGTGGATCGACTCCGCCTCGAGCTCGTCGAGCTGGCTCAGGCGGTAGTCAGTCTGCGCCGTCATGCAGAAACCCCTCCAGGTGGGAAGCCCCGCCAATCTAGACGATCCACGGCACCCCCGGCGGGGCCGTCCACTTAGTGCGACAGCGGGCGGAGCCAGCCGTCTTCGTGCAGCACCTCGAGTACGTCGTCCAGGGCGCTGGCGATGCTCCGGCCGGTGGTGTCGACGGTCACCTCCGCGTCGTCCGGCACCTCGTACGGCGAGCTGACACCGGTGAACTCGGGGATCTCGCCGGCCCGCGCCCTCGCGTACAGCCCCTTGCGGTCACGCCGCTCGCACTCGGCCAGCGGCGTGGACACGTGGACGAGCACGAAGCCGCCGCCGGCCGTGTCGACCATCGCCCGGACCTCGCGCCGGGTGCGGTCGAACGGCGCGATCGGCGAGCAGAGCGCGACGCCGCCGTGTCGGGCGATCTCGGCGGCCACCCAGCCGATCCGGCGGATGTTGGCCTCCCGGTCCTCCCGGCTGAACCCGAGACCGGCCGACAGGTGCCGGCGCACCACGTCCCCGTCGAGTGACGTGACGGTTCGGTCGCCGCGTTCCAGGAGTACGTCGTGGAGCGCGCGCGCCAGCGTCGACTTGCCCGAGCCGGACAGCCCGGTGAAGAACACCACGAGCCCGCGCCGGTCGCGGGCGGGGCGGTCGCTGGCGACGACCGCAGCCACGCCGGCGGGCAGCTCGCCGTCGTCGACCGGCAGGTGGAGGACCTGGTCGGCGAAGGCCAGCGCGACGTCGTCGCGGAACGCCGCGTCGGTATCCGGGTCGTCTCGCCGGGCGGCGGCGACCGCGACCACCTCGGCACCCCAGGGCATCAGCTCCGCCGCCGCGAGCGTCGCCCGTACCAGCGCGGGCGCCGACAACCCCTGTGGCGATCCCGCACCCACGTACGCGAGCAGCACCGGGACGAGGCCCTCGGACTGCGCCGCCGCCTGGATCATCTCGACGGCGTCCTGGGTCAGTGGAGCGGTCACCGCGACGGCGAGGGGGTCGGGGTGTTGGGCGCGGACATCGGCGGGCGTCCGGTGGTAGCGGCGGAAGGGGCCGAACTCCGGGTGGGACAG
>WHTB01000415.1 GCA_009379735.1 Propionibacteriales bacterium | reverse complement strand
TGGCCTCCGGGATTCGGTCCAGCGGGTAGGTCCGGTCGATGCTCGGCGTCACCGTGCCGGCCTCGAGGTAGGGGGTGAGTCGTTCGAGGTCGCTGGCGCGCTCCTTGCTGGCCAGCATGACCAGCCGCTGGCGTACGAACCGCGACAGCGCCGGGGCCCGCAGCGTGCGGCCGAAGCCGCCCGTCCACCGCCCGCCTTCCTCGCCGCCGACGATGACCGCCGTGCCGGTGGGTGTGAGAGCGCGACGCAGCCGCGACAGGGAGGGGTTTCCGCCGATGTCGAGGATCAGGTCGTAGCGCTGCGCACCATCGGCGAAGTCGTCGCGGGTGTAGTCGATGACGTGGTCGGCACCGAGGGACCGCACCAGGTCCAGCTTCGCGGTGCTGCATACACCGGTGACCTCCGCCCCGAGGGCCTTGGCCAGCTGCACGGCGTAGCTGCCGACTCCACCGGACGCGCCGACGACCAGCACCCGCTGCCCGTGCTCCACCCGACCGGCGTCGGACAGGGCTTGCAGAGCGGTGCCCGCCGAGATCGGGACCACCGCGGCCTGCTCGAAGGACAGGTTGGCCGGCTTGCGGGCGAGCTTGTCCTCCCGGGCCGCGGCGTACTCGGCGAACGAACCGCGCGACATCCCGAACACCTCGTCGCCCGCGGCGAACCTGGTCACGGCCGGACCCACGGCGACGACGGTGCCGGCGACGTCGATCCCGGGCACCGGGTTCTTCGGCCCGCGGAAGCCGAAACCGATGACACGGAGCAGGTACGGACGGCCCGCCATCATGTGCCACGTCCCCCGGTCGAGGCCGGCAGCGTGCACCCTCAGCAGTACCTCGTTGTCGGCGATGTCGGGACGAGCGATTCGGCCGAGCCTCAGCACGTCGACGGAGCCGTACCCGTCCTGCACGATCGCTCGCATCGTGGTCTCCGTCGCCGGACCGTTCGTGTCCTCGCCCACCGCCGTGCTCGGCCCGTCAGCTCTCATGACCGTCCGCCCCGAACGACCTACGGCGGACCCAGATCAGCAGCCAGACGGCCAGCACGAACTCGCCAAGGAAGGTGACCGTGGAAACAGTGATCGGCGAACCATCCGAGAGGACCGTGCTCACGGTGTCGAACGCATAGCCGACCCCGGCGATGACGAGCAGCACTCCCAACAGTCGCGGCACGTAGCCCGATCGATAGGCCAGGTAACCGATGATGACGAGGTGGGCTCCGAACAGGACGAGCCCGGCGAGCCAGATGTCGTTGAAGGTCTCGAACTTCAGCATGGCCTGGGCCTGCAGCTGCTCTGTGGTGAAGGCGACCGAGTAGTCGTCGCCGGTCACCAGGTCAGATATTCCCGCCAGCTGGCTGAGGGCAACCAGGAAGACCCCCGCGTACGCGAGCCTGAACCACGCAGCGAGCCTGGAGAGACCCCTACTCACGGGGCTGAAGACTCCGAGCAACGCCCAGGCGACCACGACATCGAGTACGACCACCAGGTACAAGCTCACGACTCCCCAGCGGAACAAGTCGTCGGAGGCCGCGATGTCGTTGGCCGTCTGGCCTGCCTCCCCCGGGGTCACCAGTCCCTCCAGCACGACGAAGTTGCCGAAGCCCGCCAAGGCAGCCATCAGCAAGATCCCAGCTCCTGCGACCACGCTGGCTTGCCGGATCGATCGGCCTGCATCCGACCCCGCAGGGGAAGGAGCCGGACCTGCGCGGGCACGTGGCGCTGCGGATGTTCTGGCTAGGCGGTTCGTCACTTCGGTTCACTCCCAGGAAGGCTGGTACGTTGTGCGCCCACGGTATTCGTACAAAGTACGAACGCACCATGACCCGAACGGGCTAGGGGGAGTGGGATGTCTGAGCCAGTCAGCGACAGCCGTCAGGGTCGCCCTCGGCTGAGTAGGGAACGCGTGCTGCGTGGTGCGGTCGCGGTTGCCGACGCCGGCGGGATCGGATCGTTGACGATCCGCTCGCTCGCCAAAGAGCTCGGCGTGAAGCCGATGTCGGTCTATTACCACGTCGCCAACAAGGACGAGATCCTCGACGGCATCATCGATCTCGTCTTCGGTGAGATCGAGCTGCCGTCGGCCGACGGCGACTGGAGCGCGCAGCTGCGTCGGCGAGCGGTCTCGGCGCGGCGGGTGCTGAGGCGCCACCGCTGGGCGATCGGGCTGATGGAGTCGCGGACCAGCCCCGGTCCGGCGACGCTTCGACACCATGACGCGGTCATCGGCACGCTCCGCGGGGCGGGCTTCACGGTGGAGATGACCGCCCACGCGTACGCCCTGATCGACAGCTACGTCTACGGGTTCGCCCTGCAGGAGGCCGCGCTGCCCTTCGACGGCACGGAGACCGTCGCCGACGTCGCCGAGTCGATCATGCAGCAGTTCCCGGCCGACGAGTATCCCCACCTGGTCGAGATGGCGACTGAGTACATCGTGCAGCCCGGGTACGACTTCGGCGACGAGTTCGAGCTCGGACTCGGCGTCATCCTCGACGCGCTCACCAGGTCGCTTCCCGACGACGGCCACCCGCTCGCTTGACCTGCGGGTCGGTCCTGGAACCGATCGAGTCCTTGTCCCGTCCAACCGGTCAGTCGGGGTCTGGATGGGAGGACTTGGATGGACGCGAAGATCACCCTCAACGTACGCAGCCTGCTGCTCGTCATCATGGTCGCGCTCGCTGTGCTCGC
>WHTB01000168.1 GCA_009379735.1 Propionibacteriales bacterium | reverse complement strand
CGTCCACCTGGGTGAGCCGGACCGACCCCGCCGTGACCTGGCTCCAGTCGCCCGGCACGTCGAACGTCACCAGCGCCGAGGTCGGCAACCCCTCCGCGAGCGCGGCCTCGGCGGCGGGGTCGGCCCCGGCCTCGGACGAGTCGGCCAGCGTGTGCGCGACGACCTGGATGGTCGGGTTGTGGCCAATCACGAGCACGACGGTGCGGTCCGGCTCGACCACGGCGAGCAGCTCCAGGACCGCTTCGGGGCCTCGGTCGTACAGCGCGCGGTCGAACCGTACGTCCGGCTCACTCTCCAGCCCGACGCACACCGCCTCCCAGGTGTCCCGGGTGCGCTGGGCCGTCGACACGAGACCGAGCGCGGGGAGGTCGCCGCGGTCCGCGAGCAGCCGCCCGGCCGCGGTGGCGTCGCGGCGCCCGCGGCGAGACAACGGGCGGGCGTGGTCGGTCGCCGCCTCCTGCTCGGCCTTCGAGTGACGCATCAGAATCAGTCGCGGCATGTGCCACCCTTCGGTCAGGAGATGCGTTGCGTACCCAGCACGTTGCCACCGTCGGTCTGCACCAGCCAGGCCGCCGGCTGGAACTGGCCACGGTATCCCTCGTCTCCCTCGGGCGGCACGAACGTCACCGTCACCTGCCCGGCCTCGTCCGCGGGAAAGATCGCGCCCTCCGGGTACGGCGTGCGGGGCAGCGCCTTCGCGAACCGCTGGACGTCGTCGTTGGTGCCCCACTTGCAGTCGGGCACGCACGCGTACCCGGTCCAGCCCGAGGGCACGGTGACCAGGACGTAGTAGTCGCCACCGCTGATCTTCTCCGCGGCCGCCCAGCCGACCGTGAGCAGCATCAGCCGCTCGGACGGCAGGTCCTCGCGCAGCGGCTCGGGCACCCGGCGGTCCGCCGCCGACACGAACGCGACCGACGAGTCGGTCACCACGAACGGCACCGCCTTCGACCGGCCCTGGAACCAGAAGTACGCCGCCAGGCCCAGAACTGCGACGGCCACGACGACGGGTAGTGCAAGGTCGCGCCAACGCATCCCCACACCATAGGGGCCGGGGACTACCAGGCAGGCCCTAGGCTTCACGCATGCCTGCCCCTGAGTCGCGAGCAGAGCCCGGACCGGTGTTCGCCATCGGCGGGGCCGAGGAGAAGGTGGGCCGGCGTACCGTACTCTCCGCGTTCGTCGAGCGGGCCGGCGGCGACCAGGCCAGGATCGCCGTCGTACCCACGGCGTCGTCCCTCGGCGCGGAGATCGTCGCCGTCTACGACACGGTGTTCCGCGCCCTCGGTGCGGCCGAGGTCGCGCCCGCCGCGCCGGCGACCCGGGCCGACGCGCAGGACCCGGCCCTGGTCGAGACGCTCGCCAAGGCGACCGGGATATTCCTGACCGGGGGCAACCAGCTCACGCTGTCGTCGGTCGTGGCGGGCACGCCGTTCGGCGACGCCGTCGTCGCGGCGCACCGGCGCGGCGTCACCGTCGGCGGCACGTCGGCGGGGGCCAGTGTCCTGTCGTCGCACATGGTCGCGTTCGGGGTCGGCGGCGCAACCCCGAAGCAGCGGATGACCCAGCTCGCCGCCGGTCTCGGCCTGCTCGACCGCTGTGTGATCGACCAGCACTTCTCCCAGCGCAACCGCTACGGGCGGCTGCTGATGCTGGTGGCGCAGTCGCCGTCCCTGCTCGGCGTCGGCGTCGACGAGAACACCGCGGCGGTCGTCACCGAGGGCCACCTGCTCACCGTCCTCGGCCGCGGCGCGGTGACCGTCGTCGACGGGTCGGCAGCGCAGTCCAACGCGGCGACGGCGAAACGCTCGGAGCCGCTGCTCGTGTCCGGCGCCACGGTGCACTCGCTGCCGGCCGGCAGTGTCTTCGACCTGACGACCCGCGCGCTCGTCCACGGCCCGGACGGAAAGGACCAGACGTGACTGAGGGCACGGCCACACCGGTGCGCAAGTCGACCAGGCCCGAGCCGGACCTGGCCATCCTCGAGACCCGGGTGTACCGCGGCCCCAACATCTGGTCGTACGACAAGGCGATCCACCTGGTCGTCGACCTGGGCTCGCTGGAGGACTGGCCGACCAACACGATCCCCGGGTTCACCGACACGTTGCTCGAACTGCTGCCGGGGCTGCGTGAGCACTCCTGCTCGCGCGGGCGGCGGGGCGGCTTCGTCGAGCGGCTGACCGAGGGCACCTGGCTCGGTCACGTCGCCGAGCACGTCGCCCTGCAGCTCCAGCAGGTCGTCGGCCACGACATGCGGCGCGGCAAGACCCGCCAGGTCAAGGGAGTGCGCGGTCGCTACAACGTGATCTACGGGTACGCCGACGAGCAGGTCGGCCTGGCCGCGGCCAAGCTCGCCGTGCGCCTGGTCAACCACCTGGTTGACGCGGACCCCGAGTTCGACTTCGAGCCGGAGCTGGAGCGCTTCATCGTGCGCGCCGAGCGCACCGCGTTCGGCCCGTCGACGCAGGCGATCCTCGACGAGGCCGTGTCGCGCGACATCCCGTGGATCCGGCTCAACCAGTACTCCCTGGTGCAGCTCGGACAGGGCGTCCACCAGCGCCGCATCCGGGCCACGATGACGTCCAACACCTCGGCGATCGCGGTCGACGTCGCCTCCGACAAGGAGCTCACCACCAAGCTGCTCGCGGCCGCCGGGCTCCCGGTGCCACGCTCCGAGGCCGTCCGCACGGTCGACCAGGCGGTCTCGATCGCCGACCGGATCGGCTATCCCGTCGTGTGCAAGCCGCTCGACGGCAACCACGGCCGCGGCGTCTACGTCAACCTGGCCGATGAGGCCGCCGTCCGCGAGTCCTTCCCGGCCGCCCACGATCAGTCCCGACGGGGCTGGGTGATCGTCGAGACCTTCGTCACCGGCCGCGATTACCGCTGCCTGATCATCGACGGGCGGCTGCGCGCGGTGGCCGAACGCGTACCCGCCCACGTGGTCGGTGACGGCGGCCACACCGTGCGCGACCTCGTCGACCTCACCAACGCCGATCCGCGGCGCGGGGTCGGCCACGAGAAGGTGCTGACCCGGATCAAGCTCGACGTTGCCGCGGAGGAGCTGGTGCGCAGCCAGGGGTACGGGCTGGACGACGTACCCCCCGAGGGGGCGACGGTCAAGCTCACCCTGACCGGCAACATGTCGACCGGAGGCATCTCCATCGACCGCACCTTCGAGGCGCACCCGGAGAACGTCGAGATCGCCGAGGAGGCCGCCCGCGTGATCGGGCTCGACATCGCCGGCATCGACTTCATCTGCCCCGACATCACCGAGCCGGTGCGTGAGGCCGGCGGCGCCATCTGCGAGGTCAACGCCGCGCCCGGCTTCCGGATGCACACGCACCCGACCATCGGCGACCCGCAGTTCATCTCGAAGCCGGTCGTCGACATGCTGTTCCCGCCCGGGTCACCGAGCCGGATCCCGATCGTCGCGGTGACCGGCACCAACGGCAAGACCACGACGTCGCGGATGATCGCGCACGTGTTCAAGGGCATGGGACGCAAGGTCGGCATGACCTCCACCGACGGCATCGTCATCGACGAGCGCCTCGTCATCCGGGCCGACGCGTCGGGGCCGAAGTCGGCCCGGATGGTGCTGCAGAACCCCCGGGTCGACTTCGCGGTGTTCGAGGTCGCACGAGGGGGCGTCTTGCGCGAAGGGCTCGGCTACGAGCGCAACGACGTCGCGGTCGTACTGAACGTGCAGCCCGACCACCTCGGCATCCGCGGTGTCGACACCCTCGAGCAGCTGGCCGACGTCAAGGCGGTCACGGTCGAGGCGGTGCCGCGCACCGGTCACGCTGTGCTCAACGCCGACGACCCGCTGGTCCGCGCGATGCGCCGCCGCTGCTCCGGCGACGTGGTGTGGTTCAGCATGGAGCCGGCCGGGTCGGAGGTGCGCGACCTGATCGACGCGCACTGCCGGCGGGGCGGCAAGGCCGTCGTCATCGACCGGAGCGAGCGCGGCGAGATGATCGTCGTACGTCACGGCCGCCGCGAGATGCAGCTGGCGTGGACGCACCTGCTGCCCGCGACGTTCGGCGGCCGGGCCAAGATGAACGTGCAGAACTCGCTGGCCGCGGCCGCCGCCGCGTTCGCCGCCGGTGCCCCGCTTCACGACATCCGGCAAGGCCTGCGGACGTTCACGACGTCGTACTACCTGTCCCCTGGCCGGCTGAACATGATCGAGGTCGAGGGTGTCGACGTGGTCGTCGACTACTGCCACAACGCACCGGGCATGCGGATGCTCGGCGACTTCGTCGACCAGCTCGGCGAGAGCATGCAGTCGACCACCGACCTGGGCAAGCCGTCGCGGATCGGGGTCATCGCGACTGCCGGCGACCGCCGCGACGACGACATGCGCGAGCTCGGTCAGATCGCGGCCGACCATTTCGACGTACTCGTGGTCCGTGAGGACGTGGCCCTGCGCGGACGCAAACGCGGCGACACGGCTGCGCTGGTCGCCGAGGGCGCCCGCGCGCGCTCCGCCGACGGGGCGCGGTGCCGCCAGGTCGAGGTGGTGGTCGAGGAGATCGACGCGGTACGGCATGCCATGGCGCGCGCCAACCGTGGCGACCTGGTCGTGCTGTGCGTCGACAAGCATCCCGCCGTGCTCGCCGAGCTGGAGAACTGGTCGAGCCAGGCCCAGGCCGGGTCCGGGCCCGAGGACGTCGTCGGCGATCCCGACTTCACCCCGCCCACCCGCTGACCTGAGCGGCCGGGCCGACGCGACACCTTCGCGCCGAGGTTGCACTTATGTACCCCCGCGCGGTGCTCGCGGTCCGGCCTCCGGGAACGGCACGGTCGGACATACGCGCAACCTCGATGCGAGGACGCCGGCACCGCCGCGGGCCAGGTCGAGAGCGAGCTGGGTGTACCTACGTGCACCCTCGGCGAGAACGGCACGGTCTTCCCGTCGACCCGGCAGGACACCGCTCTTTGACGTGCAGATGTGGGGCTGGCCGGCGAGGTCAGGGGTGCGCGGTCTGCACCTTGGTGCGCAGGGTGTCCGGCGTGTCGACGGTGGCCCCGCACTCGCCGAGCCAAGCGCCGAGCCGATCCCGGTCCTGGTGGCACATGATTGCGACGACGTCACCGGACACGGCGCGCTGCACCAGGGTCTGCAGGCCGGCCAGCTCCGAGTCGACAGCGTCGATCCCGGTCACGCCGACCGCGGCCGCTCCCTCCCGGAACAGCGCCGCCAGCGTCTCGGGGTCCCGACCGCGCAGGTAGTCCCGCTTGTGCACGATCAGCACCTCGTCGGCGCCCCGGGCCCCGATCTCACCGAGGCCGCGGACGATCTCGTCGGTCCGGTCACCGGCCGTCCCCAGCCCGAGCAGCAGCCGACCACGCGGCGGGCGCAGCCCCTCCATGATCTCCAGCAACGCCTCCAGCCCGGCCTCGTTGTGGGCCAGGTCGACGACCACGGTGACGTCGTCGAGGGAGTAGACGTTCATCCGTCCGGGGTTGAGCTCAGGCCCCGGCGCGAACGTCCGCAGGCCCTCGACCACGGCCTCTCGCGGCAGGCCGATGGCGAGCGCCGCCGATGTCGCCGCCAGCGCGTTCTCCAGGTTGTAGTGAGACAGGCCGGCCAGCGTCATGGGTACGTCCGCAACGGGCACCATCGGGTCGGCGTCGGTGCCCGGCCGGAGCACGCTCACCCAGCCGTCGATCACCGTGGTGGCCCGGCCGCCGGCGGACAGCACGCTACGCACGGCGGGCGAGTCGGGGTCCCGGGAGAACGCCCAGGTCTGAGCCTTCGTGCCGCTGCGCATCGCGATCACCCGCGGGTCGTCGGCGTTCAGCACACACCAGCCACCCG
Source organism: Propionibacteriales bacterium (assembly GCA_009379735.1). Taxonomy (GTDB): domain Bacteria; phylum Actinomycetota; class Actinomycetes; order Propionibacteriales; family Nocardioidaceae; genus WHTB01. Next base: position 3,572 of record WHTB01000168.1, on the reverse strand, counting down.
GCTTGGTGATCCGGGTGACGACGGCCTTCACCTCCGCCAGCTGGTCGAGCGTGTCGATGCCGTGCAGGCCGAGATGGTCCGCCGACACGTTCGTCACGACCGAGACGTCGTTGTGCACGACCCCGATGCCGCGCAGCAAGATGCCGCCCCTCGCGGTCTCCGTGACGGCGAGCTGCACCCCCGGGTAGGACAGCACCCGACCGGCGCCGCCGGGACCGGAGTAGTCGCCGGCCTCGACCAGCTCGCCGTCGACGTAGATCCCGTCCGTGCTCGACCACCCCACGTGCCGGCCTGCCATGCGGCCGATGTGCGCGACCATCCGCGACGTCGTGGTCTTACCGTTGGTGCCGGTGACGGCGACGATCGGCACCCGCGGGCGCAGCGTGCGGGGTCCGGCGCCGAGGTCCGCGGCCCGGACCCGCTCGGCCGCCCTCCCGACCAGTTCGTCGATGTCGGCGGTGCCGAGAGCATCGAGTACGTCGGCCACGCCGCGGCCGAGCGCCTCGGCCCGGTTGCGATGTCGCCACGGGTACGCCACCACCAGCCGGTCGCGGTCGGCCGTCGGGCGGACCCGCACCGCGAGCCGATCCGTGCCGGCCTCGGCTGCGACCTGACGGACCAGCCGGGCGACGGCGCGCGCGGCGAACCGCTGCCGAAAGCCGCTGCCCCGCGCCCCCGGCCGTACGTTGCGCAGGCCGATCCGCGCGGCGAACCGCCGGACGTCGGCCTCGCTCGCACCGGTCAGGTGCGCCAGGTCGAGGGTGAGCTTGACGGCCGGCCGCGGGAAGTAGAGGTTCGGGCCGTCGAGGACCCGGAGCTCGACCAGCGACGTCTGCACGGGCGTCATGGTGGCGGCGAGGTCAGGATCCGAGACGGGTGACGGCCGCCCGAAGCAGGTCGCCCGCGCGGCCGAGGTCGGCAACCACCTCGGCGGCCGCCGGTCGCTCAGCGCCTAGCCGGCCGACGCCCTGCCCGGCGTACAACGCCATGGCCGACAGGTCGCGCGAAGTCGGCGCGGCCCGGAACGTCGCGTTGGCCTCCGCGTCCGCGGGCAGCTCGGCCTCACGTCCCTGCCACCTGGTGAAGAACTCGTTGCGTACGGCGCGGCCACCGAACTCGTTCGGCCACCCGACGGCCGACGCCGTGTCGAAGACCGTCCCGTAGGCCGTGCCGGTCTCGTCGGTCTCCGCCTGCCGACCCACCACGTCGTCGGCCAGCAGCGACTCGCGGCAGGTGAGGAACGCCGTGCCCACCCACGCACCCGCGGCTCCGGCGGCCAGTGCCGCCGCGACGCCGCGCGGCCCGCCGATGCCGCCGGCGGCCAGGACCGGAACGTCGACGGCCTCCAGGACCGCGTCCAGCAGCGGCAGCGTGGCCACCAGGTTGCGACCGTGGCCGCCGCCCTCGCCACCACGGGCGACCACGACGTCGATGCCAGCGTCCACCGCCGCCACGCCATCGGCGACCGTGCCCGCCTGGGTCGCGACCGCGACACCGGCGTCGTGCAGGACCGGCACGTGCTGCGCGTACTCGCCGTAGCTCACCGAGACGAGTGCGGGCCGTGGCACGCTGTCGTCCAGGACGGCATCGAGCAGATCGGGCCGGCCGGGGAGCGCCCAGGCCAGCAGTCCGACGCCGTACGGACGGCCCGCGGCCGCGGCGAGCGCCCGCTGCTCGAGGACCCAGTCGGCCGGCGCCGTCGAGCCACAGCCGACCATGCCCAGGCCGCCCGCGGCGGAGATGGCACCGGCGAGCGCGCCACCGGCAGCGCCGGCCATCGGTGCGCCGACCACCGGCACGGTGAGGCCGAACCGCTCGGCCAGCCAGGTGCCCATCGCGCTCAGGCGCCCATCGCGTGGTAGCCGCCGTCGACGTGCACGATCTCACCCGTGGTCGCCGGGAAGAAGTCGCTGAGCAGCCCCACGACCGAGCGCCCGGTCGGCACCTGGTCGGTCTCGTCCCAGCCGAGTGGCGATCGGTCGCTCCACATCGCCTCGAGCTCCTCGAAGCCCGGAATCGCCTTCGCAGCAAGGGTTTTCAGTGGTCCGGCGGACACCAGGTTGACCCGGATGCCCTTGGGGCCGAGGTCGCGGGCGAGGTAGCGCGAGCACGACTCGAGGCTGGCCTTGGCGACGCCCATCCAGTCGTACGCGGGCCAGGCGACGGTCGCGTCGAAGGTCATGCCGACGACCGAGCTGCCCTTGCCCAGCAGTGGCAGGCAGGCCGTGGTGAGCGACGCGAACGAGAACGCCGACACCTGCAACGCCTGCGACACGTCGGACCACGGAGCGGTGAGGAGCTTGCCGCCGAGCGACGTCTCCGGGTTGGCGTACGCGATCGAGTGCACCAGGCCGTCGAGACCGTCGAGGTGCTCACCGAGCCGCTCCGGCAGGCTGGCCAGGTGCTCGTCGTCGGTGACATCGAGCTCGATCACCGGCGCCTCCCGCGGCAGCCGCCCGGCGATCCGGCGGGTGATGCCGAGCGCCCGGCCGAAGTTGGAGATCACCACGGTCGCGCCCTCCTCCTGGGCGACCTTGGCGACCGTGAAGCCGATCGAGCTGTCCATCGTGACACCGGCGACCAGGATCCGCTTGCCGTCGAGTATTCCCATCGAAGCTCCCGCTCTCTCGCGTGTGGTCAGTGCCCCATGCCCAGGCCACCGTCGACCGGGATGACGGCTCCGGTGATGTATCCGGCCCGCTCCGACGCCAGCCACTCGACCGCCGCGGCGACCTCGTCGCTGCTGGCGTACCGGCCGAGCGGGATCGCGCCGAGGTACTCGGCCTTCTTCGCGTCCGGCAGCTCGGCGGTCATCTCGGTCTCGACGAACCCCGGCGCGACGACATTGGCGGTGATGCTGCGGCTGCCGAGCTCACGCGCGAGCGACCGGGCCATGCCGACGAGCCCGGACTTGCTGGCCGCGTAGTTGACCTGACCGGCGGAGCCGAGCAGCCCGACGACCGAGGAGATGAAGATGATCCGGCCGCGCCGCAGCCGAAGCATCCCCTTGGCGGCCCGTTTGACGACCCGGAACGAGCCGGTCAAGTTGGTCTGGATGACGGAGTCCCAGTCCTCCTCGCTCATCCGCAGGACCAGGGTGTCGCGGGTGATGCCGGCGTTCGCGACCAGCACCTCGACCGGACCGTGCTCAGCCTCGACCGTGCTGAACGCCGCGTCGACCTGCGCGGCATCGGTGACGTCGCACGGGACGCCGAGGAAGCCCGCCGGCGGCTCACCGCTGCGATAGGTGACCGCGACCTGGTCGCCGGCGTCTTTGAAGGTCTGCGCGATCGCCCGACCGATGCCACGGTTCCCTCCGGTGACCAACACCGATCTGCCCACGTGACGCGCCTTCCTGTCCGGTCGGTTCGGTTCTCGCGGTGACGCTACCGGCTACCACTGGGTACGACGGCATCGACCTCTGCTGGTCGTCTAGGGTGCGTCTCCTTACTCCCGACCGTCGCGAGCGGCGCTCGGTGGGATGCATCGCAAGGCGGAGGAGGAGGCGCGATGCGCAGCATCGTGCGACGACGACAACGCCGCGAGGCGCCCTCCGAGAGTCGCGCAGCAGG
>WHTB01000058.1 GCA_009379735.1 Propionibacteriales bacterium | reverse complement strand
TGCCGCGTTCTTCGTCGTCGAGCTCGTCACCGGGATTGTGTCTGGTTCCCTCGCTCTGATTTCCGACGCCGGGCACATGGCCGCCGACGTGGTCGCGCTGGGCGCCGCCTTGGTCGCTACCAAGATCGCCACCCGACCGGACTCGACTGGGCGCCGCACCTACGGCTCCTATCGTGCCGAGGTGTTCGCCTCCGGCCTCACCGTTCTCATCATGCTGGGCGTCGCCGCCTACGTCGTGATCGAAGCGATCAGCCGGATCAACGGCGAACCTGAAGTCGCCTCGACCCCGATGCTTGTGGTCGGCGCCATGGGCCTGGCGATCAACATTGCCTGCGTGCTTCTGTTGCGGGCCGGATCCCAGGAGTCCCTCAACGTCAAGGGCGCGTACTTCGAGGTTGTCGCCGACGCAGCAGGCAGCGTCGGTGTGATCGTCGCCGGTGTGCTGGTCATCCTGACCGGCAATGGACTGTGGGACACCCTGGTCGCGCTCGCCATCGGCATCTTCGTCGCCGTCCGCGCCGTCGTGCTCGGCCGCCAGGTCCTCGCCGTACTCGGCCAGCACGTACCCGAAGGTATGACGCTCGCAGAGGTCGTCGCCGACCTGGAGTCGGTTCCGGGCATCAGCGACATTCATGACCTGCACATCTGGACCCTCACGTCGGGGATGAACGTCGCCACGGCCCACCTCGTCGTCGGCGATGGCCTCGCCGCGCAGGAGGTGCTTGCCGAAGCGCATCGTGTCCTTGCCGAGCGCCACCACATTGAGCACGCCACCCTCCAGGTCGAGGAAACGCCCACCAGTCGGTGCCACGAGGTCAACTGGTGACTGACCCGCCAACTACGTCCCGCCGCTTCTCAGTCCCGCCTGTCGCGGTCCTCGGCGCGGCAGCAGTCGCCCAACACGTTCTCTCGCGTAGACACGGACAGCTCGGGCCAGCCCGCGGGCTGGCGGGCGGTGCTCTGGCGCTGGTCGCGGGCGGGTTCATCGCCGGATCGGTCCCTGAGTTTCGGCGCGCCGAGACCACCGTCAACCCCGTCGCACCGGACAAGGCTACGTTCCTCGTGACGGGCGGTCCCCACCAGCTATCCCGGAATCCGATGTACGTCGGGATGGCTGGATTGCTGCTGGCACATGCGGTGGCACGGGGAAACTGGGTCGCAGTCTTGCCGGTCCTCGGGTTCGTCGCGGTCATCGACCGCGTGCAGATACCAGCCGAAGAAGCAGCTATGGCAGAACTCTTCGGTCGCGACTACGCCGACTACGCCGGCCGCGTGCCCCGCTGGCTAGGGTTCTAGCTCGGGCTGCACTCCGCTCGTACGCGAGACCACGAATCGTTCAGAGGAAGCCGGCCCGACTGCCGAACGGATTCGACAGGTCATCAGAACGTCCGATCGTTCCAAAAGGGGAACCGTCTGCATGAAGAACCGCTCGTACGCAGCCCTCGCCCTCACCGCGCTCATCGGACTGAGCGGTTGCGCAGGTGACAAAGACCGCATCGACCCCAGGTCAGATTCGGTGATCTCGACCCCCAGCTCCGACGGCACTCCATCCCCGGACGACATCTCGATGCCGCCGTGGCCGGCCCCCGCTGACGTGTCCGCCCGCGTGGCGGCCGCCGGACTCGACCTCGGCCCCATGGGCACCGCCGAGCACTACCACCCCCAACTACGCATCATCATCGACGGCGCCGACGTTCCTGTTCCGCCCAACATCGGCGTCGACCCCAACACCGGTGCCATGTCAGCGCTGCACACCCACGAAGGCGACGGAACCATCCATATCGAGGCCGACTCAGTGGGCGAAGCGTTCACCCTCGGCCAGTTCTTCACCCAGTGGGGCGTGGCGCTGACCCGGCAGCAGATCGGCGGCGCACGTGCGAAGCCCGGGGATCAGGTCCAGCTCACCAGCAACGGCGCCAAGGTCACCGGAGACCCGGCTGACCTCCGCCTCGAGCCGAACCAGCAGATCGTGCTGACGCTGCGATGAGGTACGCCGGGAATCGACCCGTCATCGAAAAGTCAGTGCTTACTGATGTCTTGCATCTCCTCAGCCTGTGGCCGGGGGAGTGACCTCGCGTGAGATGGCCCCCGGGCTGGCTCTACAACGCGGTCATGAACAACTCTCAGGTCCAGCTGCCCCTCACCGCCCCTGACCTTGTCCTGTCTGGCGAACTTCCGGACGGGCTCACCGTCGAGGACGCCCAACGCGTGGCCGCCGCAATCGAGGCCGGCCACGCCGAGTCCACCCGCACCGTGTACGCCCACACCTGGCGGGTCTGGGCCCAATGGTGCGCTGCCCGCGGCATCGAGCCCTTCCCCGCCGCCCCCCGCGTTGGCCGCCCACCTGGTCGACCGCGCCGCCACCGGCACCGCCGTGACCACCCTCAGCATGCCTGCACCGCGATCCGCTACGTGCACCGTCAACACGGCCTGCCCAACCCCGCTGCGGACGAACTCGTCCGATTTGCTGCCGTGAATCGGTCATCGCGAAGTCAGTGCTCACTGACGTTCGTCGTTCGCATGGTCCCCCGGACGGGGGAGTGACGTCGCGTGACGCGGCCCGGGCTGGCTCTCGTACATCCGCAGCGCGACCACCAGGCCTGAGGCAGCGGTGATGGCCGCGACGATCCAGATGGCCGGACGGATTCCCCAGGCGTCTGCCAGCACTCCGGTCAGCAGTGCGCCGACGGCGAAGCCGAGGTCGCGCCACAGCCGGTAGACGCCGACCGCGCGGGCGCGCCAGGCAGGGTGGGCGACATCGCCGATGACTGCGAGCAGTGTCGGGTACACGAGCGCGGTACCGATCCCCAGAGCAGCGGCTGCCGGGGCCCACGCACCGAAGGTGTCGAGCGCCGCAATCGCGGCGAGCGCGATGGCCTGGATCAGCATTCCCGCGGTGATCAGGTGCTTGCGTCCCCAGTGGTCCGAGAGGCCCCCGGTCACCAGTTGGCCGACTCCCCAGACCGCGGGGTAGATCGCGACCAATATGCCGGTCTGGGTGAGGGTGAGACCGGCCGCGGTGAAGAGCACGGGGAAGAGGCCCCAGGCCAGGCCGTCATTGAGGTTGTTGACCAGGCCGGCCTGGCTCGCGGAGGAGAGTGCGGGCTCGCGGAGGCTGGTCTGCGCGAAGACCTCGCGAGGTGTCAGCCTTCGCTCGTTGGGCAGCAGGCTCGCTTCGTGGTCGGCGTGGTGGCGGGTCTCCCGGACGGCCAGGGTGGAGAGCCCCAGTCCCAGTGCTGCGTAGGCGAGTCCGATGAGGAACGGCTCGGGTCGCAGGCCGCTGGTGGCGGCGACGTACCCCGTCAGCAGTGCGGTGCCCGCGACCGCGAGGTAGCCCGAGGACTCGTTGAAGCCGAGCGCCAAGCCGCGCCGTTCGGGTCCGACGAGGTCGATCTTCATGATCACGGTCGTCGACCAGGTGAGGCCCTGGCTGATTCCCAGCAGCACGTTGGCCGCGACCACGATCCACCAGTGCGGCGCCCAGATCAGCAGTAGAGGTACTGGAATCGCGATCAGCCAGCCGGCCACCAGCACGGGCTTGCGGCCGTATCTCTCCGACCATGCTCCGGCGAGGTAGTTGGTCAGGGCCTTGGCGATGCCGAACGCGAGGATGTAGGTGAGTGCTGCGGTGTAGGAGGTGATCCCGAAGACGTCGGTGGCCAGCAGGGGGAGGACGGTGCGCTCCTGCCCGAGCATGCCGCCGACCAGTCCGTTGACCGTGACGAGCAGGGTGAACTGGGCGATGTTGGGCCGCAGGCCCAGTGCCGGTGGGGATCCAGTCCGCCCAGTCACGGACCCCGCTCCATCTCGAGGTCCAGGGCGTAGGCGACGTTGTCGGGTCCGCCATCGAGGACCCGGACGTCGGTTGCGCCGGCGCGGGCCAGCAGGCTGGCCGCGCTCATCGCTCGTTCGCCGTGACCGCACATGACGACGACCGGGCTATCGGCGTACTCGGCAGCGTGCTCGGCGACGTCGCCGAGCTCCAGGTGCGCGGCACCCGGTAGGTGTCCCGCGGCGTACTCACCGTCCTGCCGGATGTCGAGCACCCGCACGCCGGATACGTCGGCGGGGGAGAGGAGGTCGATCGCTGCGGTCGGCAGGCCGGCCGTCTGCCACGCGTCGATGCCGCCGGCGATCTCCCCGACGACGTTGGCGTAGCCGATCTTGAGGGCCTGCCACAGGATCTCCGTGGCGTCCTGATCTGCTTCTCGGAGGATGACGAGGGGTCGGTCGTGCGGGGCGAGCCAGCCCAGCCAGGAGACGAACGCGGGACGCAGCGGGATGGAGAGGGAGCCGGCCGGGTGCGCCTGCGCGAACGACGCCACGGGTCGTACGTCGACGATCTGTGTGCCCGCGGCGACGAGGTCCGCGACAACCGTGGGCTGGAGCCCCTCGAGAGCCGGATCGTCGCCGGCAAGGACTTCCGGGCCGCGACGGTTCATCTCGCCGAGGCGGTGGAAGTACGGCGGGTGGCTCCCGAGAGACCCGAGGAGCAGCCTGACGAAGGTGTCCTCGTCGGCGGCCCGCAGGAGCTCGTTGGCGGCGAGCTCGTCGCCGATCGTGGTGGTGGTGCCCGCCGGCGCGGCCGTGGCAGAGCAGAACGAGCCGGCACCGTGGGTGGGCCAGAGAGCGGTGGCGGGATCGAGCGCGGCGAGCCGGTGCAGCGAGTGGTACTGCGCCCGGGCCAGCTCCTCGGTCCGTTCGGGCGCCACGAGGTCGACACGGGCAGCCGAGCCCGCGATCAGGGAGCCGCCGCTGAACACCCCGATCTCGCGAGATCCGTCGAGCACTAGGAAGGCAATGTGCTCGTCGGTGTGACCCGGGGTGCCGATCGCGCGCAGGGTGAGGCCCCCGAGGTTGACCTCCTCGCCGTCCTCGAGCCCACGGTGCGGGAACTCCCGCCCACCGGCTCGCGAGGCGAGCACCTGGGCGCCGTCGGTGGCCGCGAGCTGGACCGCACCGGAGAGGAAGTCGGCGTGGAGGTGGGTGTCGGCGGCGTACGCGACGTGCAGGCCCCGGGCCGCCGCGGCCCTACGCAGCGAGCGGAGGTCGCGGCTCGCGTCGACGGCCAGGGCGCGGCCGTCGCCGAGGTCGAGGAGGTACGCCGAGTTGCCGAGCCCGGCGTCCGGGACGACGGAGACGAGCGGATCATCCACGAACGCGCGCCGCTTCGACAGCAGCCTGCAGTGCTGCAAGGGAGGTCGGCACCTCGGTGTTGGTGAGCTGGCGCTGCCGGATCCGGCCCAGCAGCACGCGCCGCCAGAAGGTCTGCGGATTGAGGGTCCACGTCACGGTGACCTCGCATCCTCCCGGTGCCTCGGCGACGGTCCAGGTCCACTCAGCGTAGGACGGGTTGCCGTCGTCGGTGGCGGAGCGATAGCTGAAGCGCCGGGCGTCCCGGTCGAGCGCGATCAGCCGCGACCGGCTCGACCACGTCTGCCCCAGGGCGGACATCTCCACAACCCACTCGTCGCCGACGGTCAGCGAGGTCGGTGCGTCGAGGACCCGGGTGATGGCGGCGTTCCAGCTGGGCAGCGCGTGGACATCGGCGATGACCCGCAGGGCATCATCAGGCTGGGCGTCGAGGTGCCGCGTCAAGGCGCGAGGCGTCATGCGGAATCTCCTGTGTCAGGGCGGACCTTCAACGTTGCGGCGACCGCTTCAGGTATTCAATGGAGTCCTTGAATAGGACACCCGATGCTAACCTCTTGTCAAGAGAGTTCTTGAATACATCGGGAGGTTCGAGCACATGGCGGATCACGCAGCCAAGGCGGCGCTCTTCGACGCGCTGGCCGAGTCCGCGAAGGCGCTGGCGAATGGTCGTCGTGCCGAGCTGATTGACGTCCTCTCGCAGGGGGAGCGGTCCGTCGAGGACCTTGCAGTGGAGATCGACCAGACGGTCGCAAACACCTCCCAGCACTTGCAGCGGTTGCTGCGTGCGGGCTTGGTCCGTGCGCGTCGCCACGGCACGCGCATCTTCTACGACCTCTCGAGCCCGCTTGTGTCGACGCTGTGGCGGACCATGCGACGCGTTGCCGAGGAGCACGTCGAGGAGCTCGAGCAGCTGACCACGGCCTACGTCGGCGACCGGTCGGGACTCAACACGATGACCAGGGACGAGCTCCGAGAGCGACTGCGAGCCGGCGATGTCGTCGTCCTCGACGTGCGACCGCCCGCCGAGTACGCCGCGGGCCACATTCGGGGGGCGGTATCGGTGCCGATCGGTGACCTGCGTGCTCGGCTGCTGGAGATCGACAGCGGTGCCCGGGTGGTCGCCTACTGCCGCGGCTCCTATTGCGTCTACGCCGACGAAGCCGTGCGACTCCTGGCCGAAGCTGGTCGCGACGCTGCGCGGCTGGAGGACGGGTTCCCCGAATGGGCGTCGGCCCGCCTTCCGGTGGAGCGCGGAGCCTGAGTTGCGCCTGGCTGCACTCTCACTGGAGCGGCCTATTCAAGAAAACTCTTGACAAGTAGGTCGTCTGGGTCTACACCGTATTCAAGGAAGGTCTTGAATATACCTAGGAGGCAGCGATGGCGGAGACAGTGAACCCGAACAAGGCACTCTGGGAGAAGGGCGACTTCACCCGGATCGCCGAGACCATGCGCGCCAGCGGAGAGGCTCTGGTCGCCCGGCTCGGCATCACCCCGGCACTCAACGTTCTTGATGTCGGTTGTGGTGACGGCACGACGGCGCTTCCTGAGGCCCGGCTCGGCGCCGATGTTCTAGGCGTCGACATTGCCGGCAACCTCGTGGCCGCGGGCACTCGTCGCGCCGAAGCCATGGGGTTGACGAACTGTCGCTTCCAGGAGGGCGACGCCTCACACCTCGACGACCTCGCCGACGACACGTTCGACCTCGTCGTGAGCATCTTCGGAGCGATGTTCGCCCCGCGCCCGTTCGACGTGGCCAAGGAGCTGGTGCGCGTGACCCGTCCCGGCGGACGCATCGTCATGGGCAACTGGATCCCCGGGGACCCGACGCTGGTCGCACAGCTCCTCAAGATCTCCGGCTCCTACTCACCGCCGCCCCCGGAGGGTTTCATCAGCCCCGTGACCTGGGGCGTGGAGGAGAACGTGATCGAGCGGTTCGGGCAGGCCGGCATCGCGGCTGACCAGATCAGCTTCTCGCGCGAGACGTACACGTTCGAGTACCCAGCGCCTCCTGCGGAACTGCTTGCCGTGTTCCGCGACTACTACGGCCCCACTATGAACGCCTTCGCGGCAGCCGGGGCCGACGGTCGAACGGAGCAGCTTCAGAAGGAGCTCGAGGATCTCTTCGCCAGCCAGAACACGAGCTCCGACGCTGAACGAACAGCTGTCCCGGCCACGTTCCTCCAGGTCACCGTCGCTGTCTGACGAGGCGCATCGGTCGGACCCGACGACCCGATGTCGCCCGTTGGGACTGGCGATCTGGATAAGGTCGTCGGCCTGGGGGGATAGGGCCCAGAGGGATTCGGCACGTCATCGAATAGTCATCGGAAACGGCGGGCAGCTGTTCCGAGACGTTCCGATACTCTGGAAGCCGTCCGATGGGGAACCTCCTCAACAACCCGAGGTTTTCCAGAGGGATCCGAGGTTAGAGGTAGCGGGATCAGGCCCTCCGATCTTGCCCAGAGGTCGCAGGTTCAAATCCTGCCCCCGCTACAAAGTAAAACCGCAGGTCAGGGGCCGTTTTCGGAGGAATCCGGAGGCGGCCTCTGGCGTTCCCAGCGGCCAATGTCAGCAGGATGTCAGCAGACTCCGCCGTCGAGGTGGGCCTCACAGGCGCGTCGCGGCGGCGTTGTGCGGCACTCTGCGGCTCGATGTGAGGCAGTCGGTGAGCGTGTCGGTGTGGAGGCGCAGCGAAGTTTGGCCACTCTTATGGATCACAAACTATGCCGACGCTTTCCCCCGTCCAGGCGACAGCCAGTTGAGGATGCGGGTGTCCGTAAGAGGATCCCTGACCGGGTCGTGTTCGACAAGCTGATCCAGGTCCTGGTGTTCGGTATCGCCTACGCGAAGATCGCTGACACCACGTGCTCGGCCACCACGCTGCGCGAGCGTCGTGACGAGTGGATCACCGCCGGGCTCTTCACCCGACTCGAGCAGATCTGTCTGGAAGCCTACGACCGGATCGTCGGTCTCGACCTGTCCGAGATCACCGTCGACGGGTGCATCGTGAAGGCTCCGTGTGGCGGCGAGGCAGCCGGCAGATCGCCTGTAGACAGAGGCAAACAAGGCACCAAACGCTCCCTGCTGGTCGACGGCGCCGGGATCCCGCTGGGCTGTGTCGTGGCCGGAGCGCACCGCAACGACTCCCCGCTGTTGCGCCCCACCCTGGCCCAGCTCGGTCGGTTCGACCTCGACTTCGACGACGGGCTTCCAGACGAGATCACGGTTCACCTCGATGCCGGTTACGACAGCACCAGACCCGAGATCTCCTCAACGAGCTCGGCTACCACGGTGTGATCAGCGTCAAGGGCTTCCCGCTCCAGGCAGCGAAGCGGTGGGTCATCGAGCAGACCAACTCCTGGCACAACCGCGGGTTCAAGAAGCTCGCCATCTGCACCGAACGCAGCACCCGCGTGATCGAAGCGCTCATCGCGCTGGCGAACGCCGTGATCATCACCCGACGACCACTCGCCGAGGCCTGGACCACCCACCGCTGGGACACCCGACCCGGACGACGTCCATGACCTATCCGCGCGATCTCTTAGCCAACAAGTCCAACTTGTGACGTTATGCAAGGCGGCTCCGTGAGTTCGACGCCCATCTCCCCCTTCGACGCAAGCATTCCGTCCGGTCGCTGTCCGGAGTCACTCCACGACCCACACCGCGTGGGCACCGGCGTGGCCGGTGAGGACGGTCGCGACCAGGGTTCCCGCACCGAGAACGGCGGTGAGGATTCGCGTCGCCCGGTTGGGCCGCTCCCATTCAACGAGTGTGGCGAGCGCGAATCCGCTGACCAGCCAGAGCAGCACACCCGCGTAGCGCTTGTGACGCGCTATCTGGTCCTTGAGCGCCTCCGATGCGTCGGGCGGCAAGTCAATTCCGGTGAACCAGGCTGCCCAGACCATTGAGGCCGCCGCGAGGGCGGCAAGCAGCACCGGCAGACGAAGGCGCGCACGGAATCGGTCGAGACAGCTGTACGCCCCCGCGCCCAGCGCAGCCAGTGGTGGGAACACCACGGCGGCGTGGACGACGAGGGCGTGGAGCGGGATTCCCCTAAGTTCCATTTCTCGCGCCTCTGACTCCGTACCAGGCGATGGTGATGGCTGCGATCGGGTACGGCAGGGTCCCCCACCATGCGATTGCGTGCGGGATCACGGCTGTGCCGACCACCCCGATCACAAGGAGGGCGGGCACCCAGATTGGAACCGCCCGGGTTACAACGAGACCGACTGCCGCGATTAGGCAGCCAACGCTGAAGCCGGCGAGACCGATACCGAAGATCGGAAAGTAGGTTTGGCTCTCCATGAGGTGCGCGAGCAGTGGAGCCCCCGCGGTCGGGTCCAGGGTCTGCCGGTCGGTGACGACGAAGTAGGAGATCCCCTCGGACGCGAGACCGACCGCGAACCCGAAGCCGCCAACGACCAGCAGCGCTCCGGCGACGGTGCCCCAAATCGATCCCTTCCGGCGCAGCAGCTGGGCCACGGCCAGTCCGGTGACGGCGATGCCGAGTCCCATCAGCGGACCCCACCAGTAGTGTGCGGTGAACCAGGCGTCGCGGACTCCCGCCATCGCGTCGTAGCCGATGCGCTCGTCCCGCTCCCAGTCTTGGTGCTGGAACAAGAAGACGACCCAGCCAACGGCACCCAGAACGGTGCCGCCGAGAATGAGGACCGCTCGGGTAAGGGCGGTATTGGCGGTGTCGGGAGTGGTGTCAGTGGTTGTCATGGACATCAGCAAACTCGGTCCGACACGGTCTCCGCATGGGTGCGAGCCCCCCACTTCATCCGGTAGTTGCTCGATACCTGCATTCAGTGCTGGCACGGAGGCACCCGGATAACTGCACCCGGTTTCCCCGGCTCAGGCTCGCGTGCCCAAGTAGGCGAGGACTGCCAGGACTCGTCGGTTGTCCTCGGCGGCGTCGGGTATGCCGAGTTTGCTCAGAATGCTGGTGACGTGGCTCTCGACGGTGCGGTCAGAAAGGAAGAGCTCACTGGCGATCCCGACGTTCGTCCGGCCCTGCGCGATAAGGGCGAGCACATCGCGCTCCCGTTGGGAGAGCTGCTTGATCGGGTCGTCGGCATCGCCGGGGGACAGTAGTCGGCCGACCACGAGCGGGTCCAGGGCTGAGCCGCCGCGACGCACCAGGTCGAGAGTGGCGAGGAAGTCGTCGACCTCGATCACACGGTCCTTGAGCAGGTAACCGAAGTAGCCCTGCTGGGCGAGCTCTACGCAGTTCTTGGTCTCGATGTGTTGGGAGAGCAGCACGATCGGAAGCGTCGGATACTCCGCGCGCAACTGCCTCGCGGCACGCGCTCCGTCGTCGGTGAGATCGGGCGGCATCCGCACGTCGACCACGACCACGTCCGGCGCCTCGGCGCGCACCGCCTTGATCAGCGACGGCGCGTCCGAGACCCGGGACACCACCTCGTGCCCCGACTCCTCGAGCAGCCGCGTGATGCCCTCGCGAAACAGCGCGGAGTCCTCACCGATCACGACGCGCACGGTTTCTCCTCATCCACCGGCAGCTCGGCCTCCACCGTCGTCCCCATGCCGGGCCGACTCGCGACGCGAAGGGTGCCGCCGGCCGCCGCGACCCGGTCACGCAGGGAGCTGAGACCACCCTGCTCGCTGAGTACTGCGCCGCCGCTGCCGTCGTCCCGGACCCGGACCACCAGCGTTCCTGCGGTCTCGGCCACGGTCAGCTCCAGCCGGCTCGCGGTACTGTGCTTGAGCGCGTTGGCGATCGCCTCCGCTACGACGTGGTAGGCAGTCGTGCTGATTGCGTCCGGCAACTCACTGTGGACGGTGACCTTGGTGTCGAGAGGCAACGGAACCCACTGGGTCATGAGCGCGAGTGCGGGCTGGAGCCCGTCATCGAGGGCACTGGGACGGATCCCGTGCGCAAGGTCGCGCAGTTCACTAGTGGAGCGAGTGACCTCGCCGACCCACTGCCTGATCAGGGCGCTGGCCTCCTCGGCCGTGAGCTCGCCCCCGGCGGTCAACCGCCGCTCCGCGAGCCGCATCGAGATCCCGAGGGAGACCAGGCGCTGCTGCGCAACGTCGTGTAGGTCGCGTTCCAAGCGTCGCCGCTCCTCGTATCCGACCTCCTGCAGGCGCGCCCGACTGGCCCGGGCCTCCTCCAGTGCGCGGGTGGACTCCAGCCGCAGCCGGATCAGCTCGACGAGCAGCCCGGCCCGGTTGGCCACCTCGTGCATGAACCGTCGGGAGATCTCCCGCGCGGCGATCACGCCGATCGTCTGGCCAGCGACCACAACCTTGTGGCCTTCCCCGGGAACCTCCGTGCCGTCACTGTCGAGGTAGGTGCTTGCTCCCGGTGCCAGCACGCCGACTCGCAGGCCGGAGCTCCGGAGCGCGGCGCGCAGTACCGCCTCGAGCTCCTCGGGTGCGGCGTCGCCGCCATTGACTCGGCGCTGGAGATCCGCCAGCGCATCGAGCGCCCGACGGCGCGGGGGGTAGAGCACCCGATCCACCACCCGCTGGACCCGGCGTCGCGCCGGGCCGAGGGCAACGGCCATCGCTGCGGTCACCAGCGCGGCCAGGATCGGCGACTGGCCGCCAAGCAGCGCGCCGCTGAGCGCCGCTGCGCCGAGGTAGACGGCAACCACGCCCACGGTCAGCACCGCGTACGCCGCAGCGGACGCCACCGCCCGGTCGACGTCGAACAAATCGTGGCGAAGCACCGCGATCGCGGTGGCGAGCGGCACGGCGACGTACATCGCCGCCATGCCGTAACCGGCGTAAGCGTGTGTACCTGCGAGCAGCAGGCCGCCCCAGCTCAGGACGAGCGTGAGCGGTAGCAGCAGCAGCGCCAGGACGAGCCACTTCACCTGCCGGCGGGCCAGGTGGTCGCCCCGGCGGTAGCGCAGCCACAAGGACACCGCGGCGAGCAGCATGCAGGAGATGAAAAGCGGGAACGTGATCACCCGAAGGCCGACTGACATGCTCAGCGGGAGGGTGCCGAACGGGTGCGGAAGACCCTGGTACGGCGCGTCCATCGGACCGGGCGCGGTCATCATGATGGCTTGGATGGCGGCAGTGTCGAGCAGCAGGATGGGCATCATCCAGGCCCAGCGGCGGGACAGCGGTCGGCCGGTGGGGAACAGCAGGAACAGCAGGGTGATGGCGGCATAAAGCCATGCCCAGGTCACTGAGAGGAACGCGTACACCTCGGTTGGAAGCGGCGGCAGACTGGCCGGGGCTGATGCCTGGGCCGACAGATAGGTGTCGCTGAACCCGACCAGCGCCGCCAGCAGCCCCATCCACGCCATTACCACTGCGAGCGAGTTGCGCGGCTCGCGGAGCGCCACCAACACGGCCAGTCCGGTGATTACCAGGGCAACGGTGGTGGTTAGGCCGATCTCGATCGCGTCATACGTGCTGGTTTCGGCGATGAGTTGCGCGGTCACGGCGGCGCCCGCGAACGCTACGGTGAGCGGCGCGAGCGCCAGGGCAACCGCCCGTGGCCAGACCATGACGACAGCGTATGGGAGTGACACCGAGGTTGTGATCCGTACTATCCCGGTACCCAGCGCATCAGGCCCCTCGGTCTGCAGTTCCACGAAGCGGCGACACCTGGCAGGTCGCCTAGGGTCAGCGCCCCGGGCGGTAGACCACCGAGGTAGCGCCCCGAACAAGGCGGTAGATGGAGTGGCGCGGCATCGGTCACGGCTCGCGTCAACATCCTGAACTCGGCCAACTCAGCTGCATGCCAGCCGCAACATCGCCCGGACCGCGGCCTCATCACCGAGGCCCTCGTGCACGCACAGGGACTGCCAGGTGTCGAACCCCATCGCGTGCCCGACCAGCGCCGCGCGCGTCTTGGTCCGCTGCCGCGCCGGCCAGGCGGCGAGCGCCAGCTGCACCATCGACTGCTGCTGCTCACGGACGGCGGCGGCGTGGCTGGGCGGCAGCGCCTCCGCATCGCGCTGCACGTGCCGGAGCATGTCCTGACCCTCGCGGTAGAAAGCGTAGAGCTGCCTCAGGGCTCCGCGCAGGCGAGCCTCCGGCTCCTCGAGATGTGCCCACTCTCCCGGGTCCGGGCGCGTCCGCAGACGCGACATCCAGTGCGCCGAGCAGGCAGCGAACAGTGACTCCAGGTGCGGGAAGTGGCGGTACACGGTGGTTCGGGTGACGTCGGCGGCCTCCGCGACCGCGGAGACCGTAGTCGCCGCAGGTCCGACCGTCCCGTGCAGGCTCACGGCGGCTTCCACGATCCGCAGCCTGGTGGCGTCGACGTTCTTCGCACGTCTGCTCATGCGGTAGACCCTTGACTCCGCTGTACGCCGGTGTTCACTCAAAGGCATTGACACCACCATCTCCTGATTCTATTTTCAGTAGACACTGGTGTTTTATCAAAGGTGGAATCATGAACGACACGACACCCCCGCCGGTCACCGTCGTCCCACCCGACGCGACCGACCAGCCCCTCGGCCCGGGCTTTGGTGTCAGCTTCAAGCTCGACGGCACCCACACCGGGGGCGCATTCTCCATAGTGGAGCACCCGTTCGAGGTCGGCGCGATGGTGCCTCCGCATCAGCACACGCGCGAGGACGAGTACTCCATCGTCACCGAGGGCGAGATCGGCTTCCGCTCCGGCGATCGCGAGGTCGTGCTGGGCCATGGCGGCTACATCGCCAAGCCCCGCGGCGAGCTGCACGCCATGTGGAACGCCGGCCGGACACCGGCCCGGATGATCGAGATCATCAGCCCCGCCGGGTTCGAGGAGTACTTCCGCGGTCTCGGCGAGCTTCTCGCCGACGGACCGCCGGCATTCGATGACGTAGCCCGTCTGGCCGGCTCTTTCGGCCTGGTCTTCGACGAGGCTCCCTGGCTGCCCGACGTGATCGAGCGCTACCGTCTCACCCCGCCGCCCGGGTAGCCCTGCCCGGCTCGGCCGCTCATGCAACTCCGTGTTGGGACGAGCATTGAATTCTGCTGGCTATACGGCGCTGCGAGATCTTGCGGGCACTCCTCGCCAGGAGCTCGCGCAACTGCACGGCATGGGACCGAAGGCACTCAGGATCATCCAGGCTGCCCTCGAGGAGCATGGCAGGACCCCTTAGGTGACCAAGGTTGACGCCAGGGTCGATCTGGCCGGCGTGTGCACTGCAGCGAACAACCCGCACATCAGCTGATCGGGCGCTTCCCCTGGGCGGCGTCACTTTGCACGCCGGCGAGGTTCGCGCCGATTTGTGCAAATTCCCGCGCGGAAGGCTCGGCAGTCTTCCCTGCATCTGAGTCGAAGATTCCCTTGCGTGGGCAGGTAGTCGGGTTCAGCCGGCGTGGTCGAGCGTGACGGTGTAGCCCATGGTTTCGAGTTGGTGGATGGCGCGTCTCTTGGTCCGGTCGGGTCGCAGTCGGGCGTAGTAGTCGGCTCCGGGGTCGTCGTAGAGGGCGCCGGTGTGGGACATGTTCCAGATCGTGACCAGGATGGTGTGCTCGATCGCGACGATCGCCTTGGACTTGCCGCGTCGTGTGGACAGGCGTCGGTATCGTGCCCCGAGGAAGGTGTCCTTGCTGCGGCAGGCGGCCAGAGCCGCGGTGCCGAGGGCACCTTTCAGGTAGGGGTTTCCTGGACGGGTCTTGGTGGACTTGACCCGGCCGGCGGACTCGTGGTGGCCGGGACAGACCCCGGCCCAGGACGCCAGATGTCCGGCGGTGGGGAACCGGGACATGTCGGCTCCGGTCTCGGCGGTGATCACATCGGCGACCAGGGTGCTGATGCCCGGGACCGAACAGATCAGGTCCCGGAACCCACGAAAGGGTTCCATCACCACCTCGATCCGGACGGTCAGCTCGGTGATCGCACGGGTGTGCTGGTCGATGAGGTCCAGATGCATCCGTGCCAGGAACGCGTGATGCTCGCGGAACCGGCCCGTCAGTGCCTCGACCAGCTCAGGGGTCTTGTTCCGCAGCCGACGTTTGGCCAGATCCGCCAGCACCACCGGGTCGTCCTGCCCCTCGATCAGCGCCTGTAGCATCGCCCGCCCGGAGACACCCATGATGTCGGTAGCGACCGAGGACAGCTTGATCCCGGCGTCCTCCAGCAGCTTCTCCAGCCGCTGCACCTCCCGGCTGCGTTCACGAGTAATGGCGGTGCGGGTGCGGGTCAGGTCCCGTAGCTCCCGGATCGGCTCCGGTGGCACGAACGAGTCCCGTAACAGCCCGTGCGCGCCGAGCTGCGCGAGCCAGGCGGCGTCGGAGACATCGGTCTTGCGGCCGGGGAGATTCTTGGCGTCGCGGGCGTTGACCAGCATCACCTCCACCCCCTCGAGGTCCTCGAGCAGGTAGTAGAACGGCTTCCAGTAGCTCCCGGTCGCCTCCATCACCACACAGGTCACCTGCTCGGCGATCAGATGCCCGCGAAGATCGAGGATCCGGTTCGTCATCGACCCCCACGTCGTCACCGTCTCTACGGTCTTGCGTCGCCCGGCGCCGGCGCCGGCGCTACGCACGCACACCTTTGCGTCCTTCTTGGAGATGTCGAGCCCCGCACACCGCGAATGAATGACCTCCATCGCTGATCGCTCCTGTCTGCTCGTTACCGATGGGAGTGTCCGCCGCGGGGAGGGCAGGGATCAGTTCAGGAGTCTGAGTCTCGTGCTCGAAGGCAACAATCCACGGTTCCCGTGGAAGCCCTCCACCACCATGCTGACGCACAGGCACACAGGCACTACAGAGGAAACGGCGTCTGACCGCAGCGCACACCCCACGATTCTCACTACCCCCGGCCCCGTGCGCCAGAACCAAGGACGAAGCCGCAGCCCCGAGCCGAATCTTCCCGTTCCACGGCGGGCCCGAAGGGCCCTGGGTTGCTGGCGCGAAGATTCGCGAGCGCCTGTACAAGTTGCCCACCGAAAAGGTCTCCGAGCGCCATCTTCGCTCACCACGGTGAGGCCCAATGCGGCTCCGCCCTGCTCCGACAGGAGTGACGTGGTGGGGTTCGAAATTCGGTGGGGCTGCTGTTGAGATGCAGCGAACTTTGACGAACGCGAAGTTTCCCTAAAGAACACTAGAGTAGTAGACTTTGAGGCGCGGGCGATCCTCAGGACGGCGACGTCGTGGTGACCAAACGCGCCCTCTGAGTCGGACGTCGCGGTCGGGTGGATCCGGGGCCACGTTGGATGGAGCCGGTCACAGGCCTCCGAGCTGGCTGAGCAGCGCGCCGGCGAGCGGTGCGAGCACGGCTAGCAGTCCCTCGAGGTTGCCTCGCGGGTCTCCGCCCAGCTCGAGCTCCTGGGCGAGCTCGCTCCGCAGGCTGCGGCGCGAGGCGAAGGCCTCGGCGGACTCGGGCGAAGGGTCCAGCGGCGGGGCTGCGGTGTCGAGCATCCAGCGTCCGCGCACCTCGAGCGCGCCGTACACGTGCAGGTAGAGAGCGGCGACGACACCGGTGAACGAGGCGCCGTAGACAAGAGCGAACGTGTCCGGCAGGGGCGTGAGCCCGGCTGCCTCCGTGGCCTGGCTGAGCGCGCCGGTCGCGATGACCGCGAGCGCGATCACGACTCCCAGCGCCACCGTGGCCTGGTGGGTGGCCCGGCGCAGGAGTCGGAGCCGCGCGACGTCCCTGGCAGAGGTGGACCAGCGGGACTGGTCGGCGGCATTCAGCTGTATTCTCTTCAGGCACACCAGCAGCGGCACGTTCGCCGCCCCTGCCAGCAGGTGGAGCAACGGGATCTTCCAGTCCTGCCCGGTGATGACGAACGGGTTCCTGAGACCGGCGATGCCGCCCGCCGCGAGCACCACGGCGAGGACGATGTAGACGAACACGACGAATCGCGTCGTCTCGATCCGGCGGCGCGCCCGGGACCGATCGGGCTCCGGCGGTGCGGCGTCGAGCTCGTCAAGAGCCCCTAGGAGCCGCAGGCCGACGCCTGCGAGGAACGCCCAGGCGACCACGCTGGCCGTGATTAGGAACTCCCAGACCGCGAGCGCGCTGGCCCCGCCTCGCGCACCCGAGTCGCGATGCGCGCCCCAGTCGGCCCACTCGAGCATCGCCAGGGCGGCCAGCCCCAGGAAGGGCCCGGAAAGCATGACCGAGCGGGCCGCCGCGTCGCTCGGGCTCTTCGCCGAGCTACCCATGGCGCCCTCCTTCGCTCACACCCCTGTGGAATCGACTATGGCCTCTTCCGGAGCATGTCGTCGGAGTTTCGGGCTTTCTCAACCGGCGCTGTCATCGGTCATGGAAATTGCCCAGCGACGGCCACGGCTGTGCCCGCACACGGCCACCAGTTGATGGCCGCCACCGGCGGGTCTCCGTGGCCACCGACCAGGACTCCACGACCGACGACCTGATGTCCGGCGTGGTGGACGCCCTCCTTCGCAGCACCGGTGCGAGACGTGTCGAGGCATGGCTTGCCACGGACGGGGTCGAAGAGCTCTTCGCCTCAGCCGGCAGAGCAGCTCAGTACGACGCCACCCTCTCCGAGCCGATCGCCAGCCACGGTGAGCGCTTCGGCGAGCTCCGGCTGCTCTCCGACCTCCGTGGCGACCTCGCTCCTGGTGCGCCAGCGCTACTGGCCGATGTGGCCCGCATGGCCGGGGCCGCGGTTCGCAGCGATCGGCTCTCGGCTGCGCTGGTCGCCCAGTTCGAGGACCTCCAGGCCTCACGGCGTCGGCTCGTCGAGGCCCAGGACACCGCCCGCCGCGGTATCGAGCGGAACCTGCACGACGGCGCCCAGGCCCAGCTGATCTCGCTGCGACTGCGGCTCGCAGTCCTCCAGGCCGGGCTCGACGATCAGCGGGCACCGACGGGCATCGCCGCTGATCTGGCCGAGATCGCCAGCGGCATCGACGACGCTGTCGGCACCCTTCGTGACCTGGCCCGCGGCCTGCAGCCTCCGATCCTGGACCAGGCTGAAGTCGCCGCCGGGCTCCGCGCCCACGCGCGGACCTTGCCTACACCGATCTCTGTCGTTTCAGACGGGTTCGGCCGCTACGAAGCCGCCGTGTGTTGAGCGCCACGTTGGCTGACGACGTGTAGGTGTTCCGGCGTCATCGACGGTGACGATGATCTTCAGGGCCGGCTTGGTGGGTTGCTCTTCTTCGTTGGCGACGAGATCGTGACGACGTCCTGGAAACGCAGCGGCCC
>WHTB01000012.1 GCA_009379735.1 Propionibacteriales bacterium | reverse complement strand
CTAGTCGACGACCTGGTCGACGGGCTCGGCGAACAGCAGGTCGTCGCGCTGGCGCAGCGGGTCAACGCTGCCCTCGACCATGCACCGACCCGCCCCCACCCCTACACGCCGCACTCCGGTCGGCTCGGCCGGGTGGCGCATCACCTGTGGCGGGTGGTCGACCGGTTCTGGGACACCGCCGAAGGTCGCGTCATCCCGCACAAGGAGAAGCCGCCCCACCCACGACGCGGGTCCAAGATGACCCGCTACGTGCTCGGAGCCCCTTCCTTCGAAGGGAAAACCGACACCCCGGACGGAGACTCCACCACGGTCTGATCGGCGGCTGCCGAACATCGGCAGCAGGCGGGCCGCCGCGGCGCCTCGACCCTGGTCGCGCGGCGCCATTTCGACCGGCTCAGCGAGGACATCGTGACGGAGCCGACCTCGGATCCGTCGCGCTTCGCCTTTACCCGCAACGTTACCCGGGAGTACGTTCTGGGGACCGCCGAGACAAGGACCACCGTCATGCGCCCTCGCAGGACCCGCCGCACGTCGCTCCGGTTCGTCGTCGGTCTCGCCGTCGCGGCCATCGCGGTGACGCCGCTCGCCGTACCCGCGCAGGCCGAACCGCCCGCCCGCGCGACGACCGCCCTCGCCACGGCCACCGCCATCTCCACCGCCGACGACTTCTGCCACGGCCAGTGCAGCGACATCATGCCGCCCGGGCAGAACGGGCAGGCGACGTTCGCCGACCTGCTGGCGTTCATGACGCTCGGGATCCGGCCGAAGCACTCGAGCGACACGATCGGCGCGTACGAGCAGCTGGTCTGGGACTATCCCGATCTCACCGACGACGGGCTCGGCCAGTACTTCAACGACGCCTCGTTCGGCGTACCGGCCAGCGACGTCGAGCGGGTCACCCGACCCCGCCACGACGTCACGATCACCCGCGACAAGCAGACCGGCGTCCCCCACGTCCAGGGCACGACCCGCGCGGGCACGATGTTCGGTGCCGGGTACGCCGGCGCGCAGGACCGGCTGTTCCTGATGGACGTGCTGCGACACGTCGGGCGTGGTCAGCTCACGCCGTTCGCCGGTGGCGCGCCGGGCAACCAGGAGTTCGAGCAGCAGCAGTGGGCCATCGCGCCGTACACCGAGGCCGACCTGCAGGCCCAGATCGACCAGTTCAAGGACACCGGAGGTCCGCGCGGACGGCAGGCGTACGACGACGTGCTCGCCTATGTCGACGGAGTCAACGCGTACATCCGGCACGCCCGGCTCACCCTCAGCCTGCCCGGCGAGTACACCGCGCTCGGCAAGCTCACCGGCCCCGAGCCGTGGAAGCCGACCGACCTGGTGGCGACCGCATCGCTGGTGGGCGGCATCTTCGGCGGCGGTGGTGGCGGCGAGATCGAGTCCGCGCTGGCGCTGGTCGAGGCGCGGGTCCGGCACGGCGCCGAGGAGGGCACCCAGGTCTGGCAGAGCTTCCGGGGTGAGAACGACCCCGAGGCTCCGACGACGCTGCACGACGGCCAGACCTTCCCGTACTCCCAGACCCCGGCCGACCCGGTCGGCCGCGCGATCCCCGACCACGGCACGGTCCGGGCCGAGCCGCAGGTGTTCGACGCGCAGGGCTCGGCGGCCGCGCCGTCGACAGCGACGGCATCGGAGTCGCCGTCCCGCGACGGGCTGTCGAGCGACTCCGACGACGCCCCCGACCGCACGGTCGGCGGCAAGGAGGCCGTGCGCGGCATGCTCGACGACGGCGTGCTCCCCGACGGGTTCCTCGACGGCACCGGGCGCGGCATGTCTAACGCACTCGTGGTCTCGGGCGAGCACACCGCCAGCGGCCACCCGGTCGCGGTGTTCGGTCCGCAGACCGGCTACTTCGCACCGCAGCTGCTGATGCGCCAGGAGCTGCAGGGACCGGGCATCAGCGCGCGCGGCGCGGCGTTCGCCGGGGTGAACCTCTACGTCCAGCTCGGCCGTGGCCAGGACTTCGCCTGGAGCGCGACGTCGGCGGGCCAGGACGTCACCGACACCTACGCCGTCAGGTTGTGCGAGCCGGGCGGTGGCACCCCCACGCTGGACTCACAGCACTACGAGTTCCGCGGCGAGTGCAAGCCGTTCGAGGCGCTCGAGCGGACCAACTCGTGGACGCCGTCGCTGGCCGACTCGACGCCGGCCGGGTCGTACACCTTGCGCACCCTGCGCACCGAGCTCGGCCTGGTCAGCCATCGTGGCACCGTCGACGGCGAGCCGGTCGCGTTCACCAGGCTGCGTTCGACGTACCGGCACGAGGTGGACTCCGTGACCGGCTTCCAGGCCCTCAACGACCCGGCCGGTGTCACCTCGGCGGACACCTTCAAGGATGCGGCGTACGACATCGGCTACGCCTTCAACTGGTTCTACGCCGACGCCGACGACACGGCGTACTTCAACTCCGGAGACAACCCGGTGCGCGCGGCGAACGTCGACCCCAACCTGCCGGTGTGGGGTGAGCCGGCGTACGAATGGCAGGGCTGGGACCCGCAGTCCAACGCCGCGGACCACACCCCGCAGGCCGAGCACCCGAACGCCACCAACCAGGACTACTTCACCAGCTGGAACAACAAGCAGGCCGAGGGATACAGCGCCGCCGACGGCAACTTCAGCTTCGGCCCGGTTCACCGCAGCCAGCCGCTCGACGACCGGATCGAGCCGGTAATCGATGCGGGCGACACGTTCACCCGCTCCGCGCTGACCAAGGCGATGGCCGACGCCGCAACCGTCGACCTGCGTGGCGAGCAGGTGCTGCCGCTGTTGCTGCGCGTGCTCGACTCGGGTGAGATCGCCGACCCGGCGGTGCGCGAGGCCGTCGCGACCTTGCGGAAGTGGGAGGAGTCGGGCGCCCAGCGGCGGATCTCCGAGGACCCCAAACAGACCGGCGACTTCAGCTACGACCACAGCGCGGCGGTGCAGATCATGGACGCGTGGTGGCCGTTGCTGGTGGAGGCGGAGTTCCGACCCGGCCTCGGCCGGCCACTGTACGACGCCCTGAAGCGCACGCTGACGCAGGACAACCAGCCCAGCCACCTTGGTTCGGCGTACCAGAGCGGCTGGTACGGCTACGTGCACAAGGACCTGCGTCAGATCCTCGGTGACGAGGTGGCCCAGCCGTTCCCGCACACGTACTGCGGAGACGGTGACCTCGGCGCCTGCCGCCAGGTGCTGCAGGACTCCCTGTCGCAGGCGCTCGCCGTACCCGCGACCGAGGTCTACCCGGGCGACGCGGACTGCGCGGCCGGCGACCAGTACTGCCACGACCAGGTGATCCACCAGCCGGTGGGTGGCATCACGCAGGACAAGATGCACTGGATGAACCGGCCGACCTACCAGCAGGTCGTCGAGTTCCCCGCCCGCAGGCCGCAGTGATCTCGCGGGACCGGCTCGACGCCGCCACTGCCGACCTCGAGCCGCCCTTCGCGGTCGTCGACCTCGACGCCTTCGAACACAACGCGGACGCACTGGTCAAACGTGCCGACAAGGTGCCGTTGCGGGTCGCGTCGAAGTCCATCCGCTGCCGGGCGATGGTCGAGACTGCCTTGCAGCGCAGGGAGTTCTTCGGTGTGATGGCCTACTCGCTGGCCGAGGCGGTCTGGCTCGCCGACCTCGGCGTCGATGACATCCTGGTCGGCTACCCGACCGCCGACCGAGCCGCTCTCCGCGACCTGGCGGCGAGCGAGGCCCGGGCCGCCGCGATCACCCTGATGGTCGACAGCAGCGACCACCTCGACCTGGTCAACGACGCGGCCGGCGCGGCTCGGCCGGACCTGCGGGTGTGCATCGACATCGACGCGTCGCTGCGGGTGTTCGGTGCGCACCTGGGGGTACGTCGGTCGCCGCTGCGCACGCCGGCCGACGCGGAACGCCTGGCCGCGGAAGTCGCCAAGCGGTCCGGGTTCCGGCTGACCGGGGTGATGTTCTACGAGGCCCAGATCGCCGGCCTGCCCGACACGTCGGCGGCCGTCCGGCTGGTCAAGTCCCGGTCAGCCGCCGAGCTGGCCGCCCGCCGTACCCGGGTCGTCGACGCCGTCCGGCGGATCGCGCCGCTCGACCTGGTCAACGGCGGCGGTACCGGCAGCCTCGAGGTGACGACGGCCGACCCGGTGGTCACCGAGGTCACGGCGGGCAGCGGCCTGTTCGGCCCCGCGCTGTTCGACCGCTACCGCGCCTTCCGACCGCAGCCGGCGGCGTTGTTCGCGCTGCCGGTGACCCGCCGCCCGGCGGCCCGGATCGCGACGCTGTTCGGCGGCGGCTACCCGGCGTCGGGCCCGGCCGGGCGGAGCCGTCTCCCCGTACCCACGCTTCCCGGCGGCCTCCGGATGCTGCGCGGCGAGGGTGCCGGCGAGGTGCAGACCCCGGTCGCCGGCACGGCCGCGCGGGACCTCCGGGTCGGTGACCGGGTCTGGTTGCGCCACGCGAAGTCCGGTGAGCTGTGCGAGCGGTTCGACACCCTGCACCTGGTGCGCGGCGACCGGATCGAGCGCAGCGTCCCGACGTACCGAGGCGAGGGGAAGGCGTTCGGATGACCGGGACAGAGCCGCGGTCGCCGGACCTCGCGGGACACGTCGCGGCGATGCTCGCCGACCGGGTAACGATGTGGTCAACTCACCACGAGCCGTTCGTGCACTTGGCTTACGGCCACGATCTCGGGGTACAAGCGCCGGGTGAGCTGCGGCTCGTACCCGGCATGACGGTGTCGTCGCTGCGCGCGGAGGGAGCGCGCGGCGTCGGCATCGTCGACGACCTCGTGCAGGGGCACCGGTGATCACACTGACCGCACCGCAGCAGCGGGTCACAGTGTGAACAGGCACTGGCAGAACTGGGCCGGCACCGAGTCCGTCGCGGCCGCCAGGGTGGCGGAGCCGCGGTCCGCCGAGGAGGTCGCCGCGTGTATCGGGCGGGCGGCCGGCGACGGCTTGCGGGTGAAGGCGGTCGGGTCCGGCCACTCGTTCACGGGCGTCGCGGTCACCGACGGGGTACGGCTCGACCTCGGTGCCCTCGACCGGCTGATCGACGTCACCGAGGACTGCCTCGTCACGGTCGGTGCCGGCATCACGCTGCACCGGCTCAACGACCTGCTCTGGGAGCACGGGCTCGCGCTGACCAACCTGGGCGACATCGACCGGCAGACCCTCGCCGGGGCGGTGTCGACCGGCACCCACGGCACCGGAGCTCGGTTCGGCGGCCTGGCCACCCAGATCCGCGGCCTCGAGCTGGTGCTCGCCGACGGGTCGCGGGTGCGGTGCTCGGCCGGTGAACGTCCCGACCTGTTCGCCGCGTCCCGGGTCGGGCTCGGCGCTCTCGGTGTGATCACGGCGGTCACGCTGCAAGTCGAGCCGGCGTATGCGCTGCATGCCCGTGAGGAGCCGGCTCGGCTGCCCGACGTACTCGACACCCTCGACGATCTGGTCGACGGGAACGACCACCTCGACTTCTACTGGTTCCCGCATACCGACCGGGTGCTGACGAAGCGGAACAACCGGGTGCCGGTCGCGGACGGGCTGCGGCCGGTCGGGCGGGTGCGCGGCTGGGTCGACGACGAGCTGCTGTCCAACCGGGTCTTCGAGCTGGCCAACCGGGTCGGTCGGCGCGCGCCGGCGCTCATCCCGTCGGTCAACCAGGTCTCGGCGCGGGCGCTGACGGCACGGGAGTACGTCGACCGCTCGTACCGCGTCTTCGCGTCGCGCCGCACCGTCCGGTTCCGGGAGATGGAGTACGCCATGCCGCGGGCGTCGGTCGCCGACGTGCTCACGGCGGTCGACCGGTGGGTGCGGACGCACGACGAGCGGATCAGCTTCCCGGTCGAGGTGCGGTTCTCCGCCGCCGACGACATCTGGCTGTCCACGGCATACGACCGGGACACCGCCTACGTGGCCGTGCACCAGTACCACCGCACGCCGTACGACACCTACTTCGACGCGGTCGAGCAGATCATGACGCAGGCCGGGGGGCGTCCGCACTGGGGCAAGCTGCACACTCTCGGCGCCGACGACCTGCGGCCGCTCTACCCCCGGTTCGACGACTTCGTGCGGCTGCGCGACGGTGTCGACCCCGCAGGGCTGTTCGCCAACCCGTACCTCAACCGCGTGCTCGGCCGTCCCGCTAGCTGAGCCCCTGCTCCAGGCCGGCTCCGCCCGCCTCCAGAACGAGGCGTAACCGCGTGTTCCTCGTACGGCCCGAGCCTTGCAAGGCGCGGGGCGTACGTGCAAGACGCGGACCGGGGCCGCGCCTCATTCCAGCTCAGGCGGCGGCTGCCGGCCTCAGCAGGAAGTCGTCGAGACTGCGCCGCAGGCTGGCGGCGTCGAGTCCGTGCGCGCGCTCGTGCTCGCGCGGGGTGCCGTAGCGCCGCAGCTCCTCCGACCCGACGCCGAGGCCGAGCAGCCGGTGCGGCACCGACCGCAGCGCGTCGGACACCTGCCGAGCCGAGGTGCCCGCGAGGTACGGCTCCACCACGGCCACCGCGGGTCGGCCGAGCGTCGCCCGCAGGGTCTGCGCGTCGAACGGGCGCACGGTCGTCGCGTACAGCACGGTCACATCACGGTCCTGCGTTGCCGCGAGTACGGCGTCCAGCGTCGGACCAACCGCCAGCACCGTGCCGCCCACGCCCCGGCGTACGACCTGGAAGCGACCCGGTCGTGACGGCACGGCGACGCGGTTCGCGGCCGTCGACAGCCGGATGTAGACCCGACCGGTTCCGGCGACGGCGTCCCGCAGCACCCGGTCGGCCTCCTCGGCGCGACCCGGCACATGCACGGTCCAGCCGGGCAAGGTGTCCAGCAGCGCGACATCACCCGGACTCATGTGGGTGTAACCGCCGGCCGGCCAGTCGAAGCTGCCGCCCGCACTCACCAGCACGCCACCGACGTCCTGATGACTGAAGTCGAGCTTCACCTGCTCGAAGGCCCGCTCGACCAGGAACGCACCGAACGTGTGCGCCACCGGGCGGAGGCCGGTCAGCGCCAGGCCGGCGGCCGTCGAGACCAGCAGCTGTTCGCGGATCCCGACGTTGATCACCCGATCGGGTTCGCGCTCGATCGCACGCTCGAACATCTGCCGGGAGATCTCGGCAAGCACCAGGGCCGTCGACGGGTCGGTGTCGAGGAGGTCGTTCATCGTCTCGCCGAACTGCGTCCGCATGTCCATCCCGATCACGCTTCCTTCGACTCGACCGCGGCGACCACGACGGTGGGCCGTGCCTCGGCCCGGTGGGTGAGGGCGGCTTCGATCGCGTCGTGGTCGCGTCCGTCCACCCGGGTGCCGTGCCAGCCCTCGACGGTGAACCGGCGCTCGATCCCACCCGACCAGCCGAGCGACGACGACGCGTTGTCGACGACGACGACCGTCAGCGAGTCCAGGCCGGTGGCTCCGGCGTACGCGATCGCCTCCGCGTTGCTGCCCTCGTCGAGCTCGGCGTCACCCACCAGGACGACGACCCGCGAGTCGATGCCTTGGGCACGCAGCCCGAGGACCGTGCCGACGGCGAGCGGCAGCCCGTGCCCCAGTGATCCGCTGGAGATCTCGACGCCGGGGATCAGCAGCCGGTCAGGGTGATGGCCGAGTCGCGACTCGAACGTGCCGAAGGTCGGCAGCCACTCCACCGGGATGAAGCCCTTGGCGGCGAGCACGGCGTAGTACGCCATCGGCCCGTGTCCCTTCGACAGCAGGAAACGGTCCCGCTCGGGCTCGTCGATGGTCTCGGGAGATACGTCGAGGATGCGGTCGTACAGCACCCACAGCGCGTCCAGGGTCGAGGTCGCGCTGAAGTCGTGCTTCTCGTCACCGGACATCAGCGACATCAGACCGCGCAGGTCGTCGTACCCCAGGTCTGTTCGAGTGGAGCTGAGTGTGTTGGTCGTCGTCATGTGGACCAGAGTGCAAGTTGAAGTACGCTTTAGGTCAATGCGAGGTGTCCACAGTCACAGGAGGTACGCACACCATGACGAAGCTCGGCGACAGGATCACCATCGGCGAGCTGTCCGAGCGGTCCGGCGTGGCCACGTCAGCCCTGCGGTACTACGAGAGCGAGGGACTGATCTTCGCGACCCGGACCACGGGCAACCAGCGCCGCTTCCACCGCAGCCAGCTCCGCCGCGTCGCGTTCATCAGGTCGGCGCAGCGGGTGGGTCTGTCCATCGACGAGATCCGCGACGCGCTCGCCACGCTGCCCGAGAACCGTACGCCCAACAAGGCCGACTGGGCCCGGCTGTCACGTGGCTGGCAGGACCGGCTGGACCAGCGAATCGCCGAGATCCAGCGGCTCAAGACCAAGCTGACCGGCTGCATCGGCTGCGGTTGCCTGTCCCTGCGGACCTGCTCGCTGTCCAACCCCGACGACGTCGTCGCGTCCCGCGGCCCCGGCGCCTACTACCTGCACCCCCACTGACCCCATCCCTTCGCGCCGAGGTTGCACGTATGTCGACCGGCTCGGGGGCTCCGGGAACGGCACGGGCCCGTGCCGATCCCGACCACCCCCACTCCTGCAGACATGGGGATGACCCGGTACGGGTGGGGGTGAGTCGCCACCGGTCCGACATATGCGCAACCTCGACGCGAAGGGGTGGTGTGCGCGCCCCGGCCACCACCTCCCGCCGAGGTTGCACGTATGTCCGCCGACCCGGGCTCCCGGAACGGCACGGGCCCGTGCCGATCCCGACCACCCCCACTCCTGCAGACATGGGGATGACCCGGTACGGGTGGGGGTGAGTCGCCACCGGTCCGACATACGCGCAACCTCGACGCGAAGATCCCGGACATACGCGCAACCTCGGCGCGTGGAGCTGGTCGGGCGGAACTGCACCCATTTCGGGCAGAGACTTGCTAGGTTGCTCCCGGCGCGAACGCGCCGTCTCCGATCCGTCACATCACCAAGGAGCGCCCTTATGCGCCGCGCCCTGGCAGCTGCCACTGCGACCACCACGCTCGCCCTCGTCCTGGCCGCCTGCGGCGGCGACGACGCCTCGAGCGGGAGCAAGAAGTCCGACGCCCCGGCACCCGACGAGGTCTCGGGCTCTCTGACCTTCTGGGACACCTCCGACGCGACCAACGAGGCACCGGCCTTCAAGCAGCTGGTGGCGGACTTCGAGAAGGAGTACCCCAACGTCGACGTGACCCTCCAGTCGGTGCCGTTCGGCGAGGCGCAGAACAAGTTCAAGACGGCCGCCGAGGCCGAGCAGGGCGCCCCCGACATCCTCCGCGCCGAGGTCGCCTGGGTGCCGGAGTTCGCGTCCCTCGGCTACCTGTACGCGCTGGACGGCACCACGGTGCTCGAGGACGCCGACGACTACTTCGAGACGCCGCTGTCGTCCAACGAGTTCGACGGCAAGACGTACGGCGTGCCCCAGGTGACCGACTCGCTGGCGCTGCTCTACAACAAGGAGCTGTTCGACCAGGCCGGCATCACCGAGCCCCCGACGACCTGGGCCGAGGTCGAGACCGCCGCGCAGGCGCTGAAGAAGAACGGGGTCGACGGCATCTACCTCAACCCGGCGGGCTACTTCCTGCTGCCGTTCATGTACGGCGAGGGCGGCGACCTGGTCGACAGCGAGGCCGAGGAGATCGTGGTCGGATCGGACGCCAACGTCGCCGGCGTGTCCGAGGCGGTCAAGCTGATCGACAGCGGCGCCGCCCCGAAGCCGCCGGCCAACGACGCGTACGCGGCGATGATGACCAGCTTCACCGAGGGCAAGGTCGGCATGATCATCAACGGCCCCTGGGAGGTCAACAACATCCGCAACGCCGCCCCGTTCGGTGGCGTCGAGAACCTCGGCATCTCCGCCGTGCCAGGAGGTTCCGCGGCTGCGGGTGCCCCGGTCGGCGGTCACAACTACGTCGTCTACTCGGGCATGGACGAGGAGAAGGCCGACGCGGCCCTCGCGTTCGTCAGCTTCATGAACTCGGCGGAGTCGCAGGCGTTCCTCGCCGAGGAGCTCGGCCTGCTGCCGACGCGCAAGTCGGCGTACGAGATCGACACAGTCGCCGACAACCCGATCGTGTCGGCGTTCAAGCCGGTCGTCGACGCGGCCGTGGCCCGTCCGTGGATCCCCGAGGGTGGCCAGTTCTTCGCCGGGCTCGACAAGATGGCGGTCGAGACGATGGTCCAGGGCAAGGACCCCAAGGCCGCGCTCGCCGCAGTCGCCAAGACGTACAAGGCCGAGGTCGTGCCCGACTACACGCTCGCGAACTGACCCGTACGGCTCGAGCGGTGGGGTGGCTCCAGGACGGGGCCGCCCCACCGTGCGCTGAGGGGAGACCATGACTCGACTGCGACAGTCGTTCGCGCGCCACTGGTACGCCTGGGCGATGGTGGTGCCGGTGACGGTCGTGCTCGGCGTCCTCGTGCTCTACCCACTGCTGCGGGGCATCTGGCTCACCTTCACCAACCTCAACGAGTCGAACCAGCGCGCGGAGATCTGCACCAAGACCCTCGGCGGCGGGGAGACCTGCGAGCCCAACCCGGACGCCTGGTCGTACGTCGGGCTGGACAACTACCTCGACATCCTGTCCGGGGCCAAGGGCGAGTTCTGGCTCTGGTTCACCAACACGATCGTGTGGACGGCGAGCTGCGTGCTCCTGCACTTCGGGATCGGGCTCGGGCTGGCGGTGCTGCTCAACCGGCAGCTGCGGTTCCGCGGGCTCTACCGGGTCCTGCTGATCGTGCCGTGGGCGATCCCGTCGTTCGTCAGCGCGTTCTCCTGGAAGTTCCTGTTCAACGAGAGCAACGGCCTCGTCAACGCCGTACTCAAGACCCTCGGACTGGACCCGGTCGAGTGGTTCGCGGAGCGCTGGACGTCGCTGTCGACCGCCATCATCGCGAACGTCTGGATGGGCGTGCCGTTCATGATGGTCGCGCTGCTCGGCGGGCTGCAGTCGATCTCCGACGACCTGTACGAAGCGGCCGAGATCGACGGCGCAAACCCCTGGCAGCGATTCCGCAACATCACCCTGCCGGGCCTGCGCCCGGTCAGTATGACGGTCATCCTGCTCGGCACGATCTGGACGTTCAACATGTTCCCGGTGATCTTCCTGGTGACCGACGGGCAGCCGGCCGGGCAGACCGAGATCCTCGTGACTGGGGCGTTCAAGGCGGCGTTCGAGGGCATCCGCAACTACTCGCTCGCGGCGACGTACGGCGTACTCATCCTGTCGATGCTGATCGTGTTCGCCGCGGCGTACCGACGGGTGCTCCGCAACCAGGGTGAGGTGTGGTGACGATGGCGTCGCGCCGAAGCGTCCCCCAGTCCCTGCTCCTGCACGGCACGCTGCTGCTCGCGACGCTGATCGCGTTGCTGCCGGTGCTGTGGGTGCTCGCGTCGTCGTTCAAGCCGGCGAGCCGCATCCTGTCCAGCGAGATCAGGTTCGTCGACCAGCCGACGCTGGACAACTACACCCGGCTGCTGACCGAGACCGACTTCCCGCGTTGGTTGCTCAACTCGGTGATCGTCGCGGTCTTCACCATGGTGTTCGGCGTCTTCATGTCGGCGTCGGCCGGGTACGCGATGAGCCGGTTCAACTTCCCGGGCCGGCGCGGGCTGATGTGGACCTTCCTGGTCACCCAGATGTTCCCGGTGGCGATCCTGATCGTGCCGATCTACACGATCATGTCGGCGCTCGGCCTGATCAACACGTTGACGTCGCTGGTGATCGCCTACTGCACGGTCGCGGTGCCGTTCTGCGCCTGGATGCTCAAGGGCTACTTCGACACGATCCCCCGCGATCTCGACGAGGCGGCCGCGCTGGACGGGCTCGGGCCGTTCGCGACGTTCTGGCGGGTCATCCTGCCACTGGCGCGGCCCGGCCTGGCGGTGACCATGTTCTACACGTTCCTCACCGCCTGGGGTGAGGTGGCCTACGCGACGGCGTTCCTGCAGACCGACAACAAGTTCACCCTCGGGTACGGCTTGCAGACGTTCGTGCCGCAGTTCAACAAGCAGTGGGAGTACCTCACGCCGGCGGCGATCCTGATCACCATCCCGGCCGCGCTGGTCTTCCTGTTCGCGCAGCGGCACCTCGTCGGGGGGCTCGCGGCCGGCGCCACCAAGGGGTGACGGTCTTCGGGTCACTCGCGGGCAACCTTCCTCTCCTGAACCGACATCGAATTTTGGCTCTTCTGCTGATGATGTGTGGGTGGACGTCAGGGGTCCGCGGGCATCGACTGGCGCGTTCAGTAGGGACAAACCGGACACGGGGCCTACGCAACGCGCCAGTCGATGAGGTGGCGTGCCCCAGCGCGGCACGACGTCCGAAGCCTGGAGCCCTCCGCGGCTCTGTTCTTCGGACGTTGCACCCGGGCAGTTAGCCAGCGGGTCGACGTAACCCCGGCCTCGCTTACGACGTCACCGGCCGCGTGGTCATCGGGGTAGCGGCGGGCATCGATGAGGAACACGGTTACCGCATCGCCACCCGGCTTCTTGACGTGGACGATGCAGGCCCACAAGTTGTCGGGTTCGTTCACTCGTACCGCCTCCTCGTCTCCTCCTGGTCTGGCGCCGCAGCTTCGGCCTGGATCCGCCGCACCGTCCTGCTGCTTTGGGGTGGTTTCGATGTACACATTGTCGATCGTGTTGTGTTCCAGGTCTGAGGCTATCGACGCGCGCCTCGTGCCTACTCAAAGAAGGGCCCGGCTGGTCTTCCTGTTCGCGCAGCGGCACCTCGTCGGAGGGCTCGCCGCCGGCGCTACCAAGGGGTGACCGATCGTCCCGGGCTGGCCGACACCGGTGTCCGGACGCCCGCCCGGCACTGTCGGCGAGTGTCCGAGCGGACCAGGCGGCCGACGGTCTCCGGGTCGCTCGCGGGCAGCCGACCCGCCCTGAACCGAGGTGGAAGTTTGCCCAATTGAGCCTGTTGCGAAATACTTCTCGGCCTGTTTGTCACACACCGACACGCCGCGATTTTCCGCCTGACGTGATGCCGTCGCCCCACATGAGCCGCGTTGGCGGGCTTCAATTGGCTTGCTCTCCCCACTCGGCAGATTCGTCAGCCGATATTGCAACAGGCTCAATTGGGCAATCTTTGACGCGAGCCCGTCCGCGAACCGCCGGCCGGAAGGACGCCGTGGCGGGACCGGCCCTACGCTGTCGCCATGGCGCTCCAGATCGTCGCCACCCGCCCCGATCCGGCCGTCCTCACGCTGCCCTGGGACGTGCCCCTCGAGGAGTGGCGTGACGAGGTGCTGGTGGCGCTGCCCCGCGGGATCTCGCGGCATGTCGTCCGGTTCGTCCGCCTCGGTGAGCACGTGTACGCCGTCAAGGAGACCCGCGAGCAGATCGCCCTCGGCGAATACCGACTGCTCCGCGACCTGCGGCGGCTCGGGTTGCCGGCCGTCGAGCCACACGGCGTGGTCACCGGCCGGGTCGGCAAGGACGGCGAGGAGATCGAGCCGGCTCTGATCACCCGCCACCTCGCGTACTCCCAGCCCTACCGGGCACTGTTCTCCCGCGGCCTGCGCGCCGACTCGGTCCCGAAGCTGGTCGACGCCCTGGTGGTGCTGCTCACCCGGCTGCACCTGAGCGGCTTCTACTGGGGCGACTGCTCGCTGTCGAACACGCTCTTCCGCCGGGCCGCCGGTGACTTCGTCGCCTATCTCGTCGACGCGGAGACCGGCGAGCTGCACGAGCAGCTCTCGAACGGGCAGCGTGAGTACGACATCGAGATCGCGACCTCCAACGTATTCGCCGAGATCCTCGACCTGCAGGCCGGTGGGATGCTCGGTGAGTCGCTCGACGCGCACGAGACCATCGCCATGGTCAGCGACCAGTACACCGCCCTGTGGGAGGAGCTGACCGCTCCCGAGGTCTTCGAGACCGGCCAGCTGTGGCGGATCGAGCAGCGCATCCGGCGGCTCAACGAGCTCGGGTTCGACGTCGACGAGCTCGACATCGTGACCGACTGGGACGGCGCGACCGTACGCATCCAGCCCAAGGTCGTCGACGCCGGGCACCACCGCCGCCGGCTGCAGGGGCTCACCGGGCTCGACGTCGAGGACAACCAGGCCCGCCGGCTGCTCGGCGACCTGTCCGCTTTCGCCGCGGCCAACGACCTACCGGGCGAGGACGCTCCGGTCGTGGCCCACCGCTGGCTGACCCAGATCTTCGAGCCGATCGTGGAGCTGGTGCCGGCCGACCTGCACGGCAAGCTCGAACCGGCCGAGCTATTCCACGAGATCCTCGAGCACCGCTGGTATCTCTCCGAGCAAGCCGGCGAGGAGGTCGACATCTTCGCGGCCGCGGAGGACTACGTGAGCAGCGTCCTCGAACACCACCCCGACACCTTGGTCACGCCTCCGCCGTCACCCGACGAAGAAGGTCTCGCGCGATGACCATGCGCTGGATCTGGTTGGTACCTTCGAAAATCTGCGTCACCTTCGCCTCACGCATGTAGCGCTCGACCGGGAACTCCCGCGTGTAGCCGTAGCCGCCGAGCACCTGCACGGCGTCGGTCGTCACCTTCATCGCCGCGTCGGTCGCGACCAGCTTCGCGATCGACGCCGCCCGGCTGAACGCGCGCCCGGCGTCACGCAGCCGAGCGGCATGGAGGTACGTCGCCCGCGCGGACTCGACCGCGGCCGCCATGTCGGCGAGCAGGAACTGCAGCCCCTGGAACTCCCCGATCGGCTGGCCGAACTGCTGCCGCTCGCCGGCGTACCGCACGGCCACGTCGAGGGCTGCCTGGCCGAGCCCGACCGCGCACGCCGCGATGCCGAGCCGGCCGGAGTCGAGGGCCGACAGCGCCACCCGCATGCCGTCTCCCTCGGCGCCGAGCAACCGGTCGGCCGGCACCCGCACATCCTCGAAGATCACCTGGGTGGTGCTCGACGCGGTGAGGCCCATCTTCTTTTCCGGCGGCCCGAACGACAGCCCGGCCAGGTCGGCCGGCACGTGGAACGTCGACAGCCCGCGCTTGGCGTCGTCCGAGGTACGGGCGAAGAGCAGGTAGAAGTCGGCGTGCCCGCCGTGGCTGATCCACGCCTTGACGCCGTTGACCAGATAGGCGTCGCCGTCGCGTACGGCCTTGGTCCTGATGCCTGACACGTCGGACCCGGCCTGCGGCTCGCTCAGGCAGTACGCACCGAGCTGCGAGCCGCCGAGCATGTCGGGCAGCAGGTCCTTGCGCTGTTGCGCGGTGCCGTGGGTGGAGACGGCGTACGACGACAGGGAGTGCACGGAGACTCCGACGCCGATCGACATCCACGCACCGGCGATCTCCTCCAGCATCTGCAGGTAGACCTCGTACGGCTGGTCACCGCCGCCGTACTCCTCGGCGAACGGCAGCGACAGCAGGCCCGACTGTCCGAGCAGCGTGAAGACGTCACGGGGAAAGCGCTCCGCGGCCTCGTCGGCGGCGGCTCGGGGCGCCAGCCGCTCGGCGCAGATGTCGCGGGTGAGGGCGAGGAGGTCGTACGCCTCCTCGCTCGGAAGCAGTCGTTCTACGGCCACTGAGACATCCTCCGGTGCTTATCGGTGAGTCGTCACCGTTGGCGGGCGATCTCGTAGAGGGCGACACCGGCCGCGACGCCGGCGTTCAGCGACTCGGTGTCGTGGGTCATCGGGATGGCCAGGAGTACGTCGCAGTGCTCGCGCACCAGCCGGGCGAGTCCCTTGCCCTCCGAGCCCACCACGAGCACGACGCCGTCGGCCGCCTGGTCGAAGTCGGCCAACGGGCTCGCTCCCTCGGCCGCCAGCCCCGCCACCACCAGACCCTCCGCCTGGTACGCCTTCAGCTGGCGGGACAGGTTGGTGGCGCGGGCCACCGGCACCCGGGCCGCGGCACCCGCCGACGTCTTCCAGGCGCTCGCGGTCATCCCCGCCGCCCGCCGCGCGGGCACGACGACGCCGTGCGCGCCGAATGCGGCCGCCGAGCGGACCACCGCACCCAGGTTGCGCGGGTCGGTGATGCCGTCGAGCACCACGATCAGCGGCTTCTCGCCCAGCTCCTCGGCACGTCTCGGTAGGTCGTCCGGGTGCGCGTAGTCGTACGGCGGGACCTTGAGCGCGAGCCCCTGGTGCGACAGCCCACCGGTCAGCCGGTCCAGCTCCGGCCGCGGCACCTCCAGCAGGGAGATCCGCCGGTCGGCCGCGATCGAGAACGCCTCCCGCATCCGGTCGTCACGCTCGGCCTGCTCGGCGACGTACATCGTCGTCACGGGGACGCTCTCCCGCAGCGCTTCCACGACCGGGTTGCGGCCGACCACCCACTCGGTCGTCGGCTCGGATGCTCGTCGCGGCGGTCGACGGGCCTGGGAGCGGTCGGCCGCCTTGGCCTGCCGGTGGGCCTTGTGCCCTGGCCTGTCCTTCGCCCGTGGCGTCGGGCCCTTGCCTTCCAGACCACGGCGCCGACGCCCACCCGACCCGGCCGTCGGGTTGCCCTTGCCGGACTTCTTGACGGCTCCGCGTCGCTGGCTGTTGCCCTTGCCTGCCACGTGTCCTCAGCTCTCGATCGTCCAGCGGGGGCCGGACGGGGTGTCCTCGACGTCGATCCCGGCCGCGCGCAGCTGGTCGCGGACCCGGTCAGCGGTCGCGAAGTCCCGGTCGGCCCGCGCCTGCTGGCGCTGCTCGAGCAGCGACCTGACGAGTACGTCAGTGGCCCTGCGCAGCGCGCCGTCGTCGCCGGCGCTCGCGGTGGCCCAGACTGCCGACAGCGGGTCGAGCCGCAGGATGCCGAGCATCCGTCGCACCGACGCCAGATTGCCTTGCAGCGCTGGCGA
This sequence comes from Propionibacteriales bacterium, assembly GCA_009379735.1. Taxonomy (GTDB): domain Bacteria; phylum Actinomycetota; class Actinomycetes; order Propionibacteriales; family Nocardioidaceae; genus WHTB01. The sequence continues at coordinate 17,393 of WHTB01000012.1, read as the reverse complement.
ATCACCGTCGGCGAGCAGCTTGTTGCCTTCACGCACGCAGTCGTGGATCGCGGCGACCGCGGCCGGGGTCGCCAGATCGTCGTCCATCGCCTGCACGAAGTCGGCGCACGGCATGCCGCCGTCGGCGTCGACACCGCCGGTCACCTCGGTCGCCCGCACGACGTACCCCTCGATCCGGCGGAACGACGCCGCCGCCTCGTCGAGCGCCTCGAACGAGAACTCGACATGGGACCGGTAGTGCGGGGCCACCAGGTAGTAGCGCAGCTCGATCGGACGGACCCGCTCGGTCACCGCCGGGATCAGCAGCGAGTTGCCGAGCGACTTGCTCATCTTCTCGCCGGCGGTGGTGATCCAGGCGTTGTGCATCCACCACCGGGCGAACGGCCGCCCGGCCGCCGTGGACTGGGCCAGCTCGTTCTCGTGGTGCGGGAACTGCAGGTCGATGCCGCCGCCGTGGATGTCGAACTCGTCGCCGAGGTACTTGCCCACCATTGCCGAGCACTCTAGGTGCCAGCCGGGCCGGCCACGCCCCCACGGCGTCGGCCAGGACGCGGTCTCGGGCTCGCCGTCCTTGTGGCCCTTCCACAGGGCGAAGTCGCGTGCGTCGCGCTTGCCGCGCGGGTCGGCGTCCTCGGCCGCCTGCATGTCGTCGATCCGCTGGCCGGACAACGAGCCGTACGACGGCCAGGAGTGCACGTCGAAGTAGACGTCGCCGGACCCGTCGGCCGCGGGATAGGCGTGACCGGCGTCGACCAGCTGCTGCATCAGCTCGACCATCTCGGTGATGTGCCCGGTCGCCCGCGGCTCGTACGTCGGCGGCCGGCAGCCGAGGATGTCGTACGCGCGGTGCAGCTCGCGCTCGTTGTGGTACGCGTGCGCCCACCACGGGTGGCCCTGCTCGGCCGACTTGACCAGGATCTTGTCGTCGATGTCGGTGATGTTGGCGATCACCGTCACGTCGTAACCGAGGTGCTCGAGCCAGCCGCGCAGCACGTCGAAGACGACCTCCTTGCGGATGTGACCGACGTGCGGCGCCGCCTGCACGGTCAGGCCACAGTGGTAGATGCCGACCTCGCCCGCACGCAGCGGCTCGAAGTCACGGATCTCCCGGGTGGCGGTGTCGTACAGGCGCAGACTCACCCCGCAGATCCTAACGACTAGGGTGCGAATGGCCCGCATTGCGTACTCTCTGCAGATCGGGACGGCCGAGCATGAGGAGTACGTGTTGTCCGACGCGAGTGACCAGTGGCTGCACGACGAGCTCGACCTCGATGCCGAGGCCTCGTTCCTGGTCGACACCCTGTCGCCCACCGAGGCCGGACGAGTGCGCGCGCTGCTGGTGACGGCCCGGGTCGCGCACGCCGACCGGGTGGACGAGTCGGTCGAGCGCTCGCTGTCGCTGATTCCCGCGCTGCTGCGCGGGCGGGTGCGCAAGGTCTTGCGGAGCGGGCGATGAGCTCGGCGGTGAAGGCGGAGATCGAGCGGCTGGCCGCGCTACTCGGCTGCCCGGCCAAGGACCTGTCCTTCCTGACCAGGTTCTCCGCCCAGCAGCTGCGCGCGTTCCGGCTGGCCGCTGCGGTCCGGCTGCAGGCCGACCAGGCGCCTACGTTCCGCCGGATCGCCCGGGCCGGCCGGCTACTCCCGGCCAAGGTCACCGCCGCGACCACCCGCCGGGCCATGGATGCCGACGTCGCGGCCGGCGTAGTGAGCGCGCTCAAGCCCCAGCACGCCGCCGAGATCGCCAGCTGCCTGCCGACCGACTACCTCGCCGACGTGACGCGCCACCTGAGCCCCGACTCCGCGACCCCGGTCGTCACCCGGCTCTCCGACGAGGTGATCCTCGCGGTGTCCCGTGAGCTCAGGTCGCGCCGCGACTTCACTGCGATGGCCGAGATCATCTCGGCGCTGTCCAGCGAGCAGACTGCGCACGTCGCCCAGGCGCTCGAAGACCCCAAGACGATGGTGCAGGTCGCGGTGCGGATAAGCGACGACGCCGCGATCGACCGGCTCGTGCGGGCGCTGCCGGACGACGTGCTGAGCCAGCTGGTCCGGGTCGGGAGCCGGCAGGCGCGGCTTTGGCCGGAGCTGCTGGAGCTGCTCGGCCGGGTCCCGGCCGAGCGGCGGCGCCGGCTGCTCGCCGCAGCCGTACCCGGCCGCTCGACGAAGCCGATATCGGCTACTCCACCGTGACGTCGATGGTGTGCCACCCGGTCGCGCCGTCCGGCACGACATCGGCGCGCTTGCCGGTCTGGGTGTAGCCGTCGCTGTCGGTCGCGCGGCAGGCGATGGTGTGGTCACCCGGCTCGGCATCCCACGCCACGGCCCACTGGCGCCAGGTGTCCACATTGGGTACGGAGGCCAGCCGCGCCGGCATCCATTCTCCGTCGTCGACCCGGATCTCCACCCGGTCGATGCCCGTGTGCTGCGCCCAGGCGATGCCCCCGACCGCTACCTGGCCGGCCTTGACCCGGTCGCCGCGTCGCGGAGCGTCGATCCGCGACTGGGTCTTGACCGGGCCCTCGGCCGACCAGCCGCGCTCGGTCCAGTAGGCACGGAAGTCGGCGAACCGGGTCACCTCGAGGTCGACCAGCCACTTGGTCGCGGACACGAACCCGAACAGCCCGGGCACGACCATCCGGACCGGGAAGCCGTGCTCGACGGGCAGCGGCTCGCCGTTCATGCCGACGGCGAGCATCGCGGCGCGGCCGTCGGTCAACGCGGGCAGCGGCGTTCCGCATGTCCAGCCGTCGGCCGACGTCTGCAGCACGGCGTCCGCCGCCGGGTCGACTCCCGCCTCGGCGAGCAGGTCGGCGATCGGGACGCCGCTCCAGTGCGCGTTGGAGATCAGCGGCCCGCCGACCTCGTTGGACACGCAGCACAGCGTGATCCAGGCCTCGACCAGACCGCGCCCGACCAGCTCGTCGTACCCGATCTCGATCTCGCGCTCGACCAAGCCGTGGATGCGCAGCCGCCAGTCCGCCGGCGTGACCTCGGGGATCGCGAGCGCGGTGTCGATGCGGTAGAACACGTCGTTCGGCGTCTGCCAGCGGGCCACGCCCTTCACCCCGACGCCGACGCCGGCGGGTGGGCCGACGGCACGCAGCGGTAGGGCGACGGCGCGGCGGGCCTCCTCGACCGCCCGCCGGCCGGCACCGAGCAGCCGTCCGCCGGCGGCGAGCACGACGGCGCCGGCACCGACCAGACCGGCGCGGACCAGGAACGCCCGGCGGCTGGCGTCGACGGTTTCGCTCGGCGGCCGGGTGAGGACGCCGTGCAGCCACGCGAGCAGGCCGACCGCGAGTACGGCGGCCGTGCCGGCAGGCAAGGCGTCAGCGGGACCGGAGTCGGCCGATTGCAGCCCAGCCCAGGCCGCGAGCCCGCCCATCGCCGCCAGCAGGAGCGCCCCGAGCGTGAAGGAGCGGAGGGTGAGGACACCGGCGACCGCTCCGAGCGCCAGCGCGCCGAGGACGGTGCCGGTGACCAGCAACGGTTTGTCGGCCGTGCCGACCGCGCTGATCGCCGCCTCCGCGACCCGGCCCGGCGTCACGGCGATGACGCGCTCGCCGATGGCGAGGACCGGTGAGCCGCCGAGTCCGAGCACCCCGGACACGACCTCGGCCGCAGCCAGCCCGCCGGCCGCGCTGACTGCGCCGGCAAGGGCCGCTAGGGAACGGGTGTGCGCCACGTGACCATCCTCCCTCACCAGGCGTTCGTACCCACGCCCGCGACGGATCGGTAAGGCATTCGTGAGGTGGTGCGGCATGATCGGACGGGTGAGCAGCGCGCAGCCGACCATCCGCACCGGCATCGGGGTCGACGTCCACCCCTTCGAGGCCGGCCGAGCGCTGTGGCTGGCAGGGCTCGAGTGGCCGGACGAGCCGGCCGGCCTGTCCGGGCACTCCGACGGCGACGTCGCGTGTCATGCAGCCTGTGACGCGCTGCTGTCGGCGGCGGGTCTCGGTGATCTCGGCAGCAACTTCGGCGCGTCAGATCCGGCGTGGGCCGGGGCCAGCGGTGCGGCGCTGCTCGGGGAGACGGTGCGCCGGGTGCGCGAGGCGGGTTACGCCGTCGGGAACCTGGCGATCCAGGTGGTCGGCAACCGGCCGCAGGTCGGTCCTCGGCGGGCCGAGGCCGAGGCCGTGCTGAGTGCGCTGGTCGACGCGCCGGTGTCGGTCAGCGCGACGACGACGGACGGTCTCGGGCTGACCGGCCGCGGCGAAGGGATCGCAGCTCTCGCGACCGCCCTGGTCGTACCCGGGTGACGTCTGGTTAGACGCGGCAGAGGACCTCGCCGTGCAGGACGCTGAACCACCCGTCGGCGCTGGCCGCCCAGGCCCGCCAGCCGTCGGCGATCCGGGCCAGGTCGGCCGCCGTGGCGAGTCCGCGCGCGACGGTCTGCTCCGCGAGTGCCGAAGCGGTGACCCGGTCCGCCCACAGCCCCGCCCACCAGTCCCGCTCGTCGGGGCTGCTGAACCCCCAGACACTGGCGGTCGCGGTGACGTCGGTGCAGCCCGCCGCGATCGCCCAGCTCTTGATCCGGCGCCCGGCGTCCGGCTCGCCACGGTTGCCGCGGGCGACGGTCCGGTAGAGGGTCAGCCAGTCGTCCATCGCGTCGCACTCCGGCCACCAGGTGAACGCGCCGTAGTCACTGTCGCGCGCCGCCACCAGGCCACCCGGTCGGCAGACCCGCCGCATCTCGCGGAGCGCGGCGACCGGGTCGCTGAGGTGCTGCAGCACCTGATGCGCGTGTACGACGTCGAACGACGCGTCGGCGTAGGACAGCGCGTAGACGTCGCCGGCCTCGAACCGGGCGTTCGGGACCTCGTGCAGGGCGGCCTCGGCCACCACCTCGGCGGACCGGTCGATGCCGACCACCCGTCCTCGCGGCACCCGTGCCGCCAGGTCGACGCTGATCGTGCCAGGCCCGCATCCGACGTCGAGCACGACGGCGTCGCTCGGGAGCTGGGGCAGCAGATAGGCCGCCGAGTTCTCCGCCGTACGCCAGCGGTGCGACCGGAGCACGGCGTCGGCATGACCGTGGGTGTAGACGTCGTCCGGCATGGGCCCCAGCATGGCAGCCCGGCCCCTCCCCGGTGAGTGTGACGTTTCCGACGCGACACGCCGGCGTGTCTGTCGAGAACGTCACACTCAGCGGGGGTTATTCGGGGTGGTTGTGGTCCGCCCCGCCGACCCGGAACGGCGTACTCACACCGACGTACGACAGGTGCGCGACCAGCCCTTCGGAGGCGTGGATGAGGTTGTGGCAGTGGTCCATCCAGATGCCCGGGTTGTCGGCGACCAGCGCGACCTCGAACGTCTCGCCGTCCCTGACGTCCAACGAGTCGACCCACCACGGGCTGCCCGACGCCGAGACGCCGTCGCGCGACAGCACCACCGCATGGTGCCCGTGCAGATGCATCGGGTGCACCTTGCCGCTGTCATTGCTGATCGTCATCCGGACGACGTCGCCCTCCTGCACCATGTACATCGGTACGTCCGGGAAGATGCTGCCGTTGATGGTCCACCAGAACCCCGGGCGCCCGTCCAGGAAGCCGATCCTTCGCCCGATCCGGTACTCGAACGACCGGTCGGCGGCGTCCGGGTCGAAGCCGATGTCGGCCGGCGAGCCGTACGTCAACGGGTCGAACCGCTGCTTCGGCTCGTCGTCGGTGGGCGCGTCTGCATCGGCCGGGCCGAGCACCAGCGAGGCGCCACCGCCGAACGACACGCGCACCCCGTCGTCGGGGATCTCGACTTCCAGGTCGACCCGTCCGCCGGCGGGCACCGACACCGTCTTCCCCTCGACCGGGGTCGGCCCGTTGATCTCCCTGCCGTCGACCGCGACCACCCGGTACGGCGCACCCGACACCCAGGTGCGCACCGCCCCGTCGTTGGTGTTTACCACCCGCACCCGCCGGGTCGAGCCCGCCGCGGCCTCGACGTGCTGCTCCCCCACCATGCCCTGGACGGTGCGCTGACCTGAGTACGTGTGGACGGCGGCGACCACGTCGTCGGTCGACGGACCGCGCGCCGGCTCGATCACCAGCGTGCCGAGCAACCCCCGCTTGACCTGCTCGTGCGACACCTGGTGGGAGTGGTACCAGTACGTGCCTGCGTCCTCGGCGACGAACCGGTAGACGTGCTCCTCGCCTTCCTGCACGGCGTCCTGGGTGACTCCGGCCACGCCGTCCTCGGCATTGGGTACGTCGACGCCGTGCCAGTGCAGTGTCACGCCGTCGGGCACCGACTCGTTGACCAGGCGCACCTCCACGAGGTCGCCCTGCTTGGCCCGGATCACCGGACCGGGCGAGGTGTCGTTGAGCGTGTAGCCGTCGACGGCACGCGCCCCGTCGCCGCCGATCTCGACCTTCCCGGCGCGCGCGACCAGCGTCTCCGACACGTCGGGCTCACCGTCGGGCGGCCCGGTCAGTGTGTCGACGCCGACGGCCGACCCGCCGTGCGCCGCCTCGTGCGCCACCGCCTCGCCCCCACCGAAGTCGGCGACGCCCATGTCGTCCATCGAGTACGTGTCGGGGACCAGGCTGCCCCACCACGTCCACCCGACGAACCCGAGCGCGACGGCAAACAGCACACCACCGCCGATGCCGATCCATCGGCGGGATGTGCTCGACAGTTGCGGCAGCCCGCGGGGACCAGTCTTCGGCTCAGGCACCGGCTCCGGCACCGGCCGTGGGCTGCGCGGTGGCCTGCTCAGGTGCACCGACCGAACTCTGGACACGCCGGGAAGCCATGCCGGCGGCGCCCATCACCACCAGCGCGTTGGCGCCGTGCAAGGTCCCGAGGATGGGTGCCCCGAAGGAGGCGAACGCCAGCAGGACCTGGACGACAACAACCAGCAGGACGAGACCGGCCCACTTGACGGCGCCGGGCACCTTCGTGAAGAACGACACGATCATCAGCAGCAGAGCGAGCACGGGGATCACTATCATGCCGAGGATGGCGTGCAGCGACTGTCCAGCGTTGTACTCCGTGCCTTCGTCATAGACGGCGCCGCCGTCGACGTCATTCATGACGCCGAACCAGGCGAGCGCGATGGTCGCGGCTTGCAGGACGACACCGATGGCGATCAGGCCCGCCAGGGCGCGATAGGTAGATCTCATGCTTCCCCCACAGGAACGGGGCGCTGTTTACTCAGCGCAATCAACCCCACGGTAGGGCTCCCCGACGACTGCGGGTAGTGGTTTCTGCCAAAATTCGGCTCCGGGTACTCCGCGCCGTCACGCCGTCACGCCGTCACCGCGAGCCGGTAGCCGCGCTTGACCACGGTCTGCACCAGGTCAGCGCCGACCGCCTCCCGCAGCCGGGCCACCGCGACCTCGACGGCGTGCTCACTGGACGCCGACGGCAGGCAGCGCAGCAGCTCCTGCCGGGACAGCACCCGGCCGGGATGCTCGGCGAGTGCGGTCAGGACGGCCCGCGGGACTGGCGACAGCGGCACCGGCCGGCCGTCGACGACGACCGCCCCCGCGCGTACGTCGATGCTCCGACCGGGCACGTCGATGGTGGCGACCCGGCGCTCGGTCAGGTGCAGCACCAGCTCGCGGACCAGGGCACCGAGGCGGCCGCGCTCGGGCTGCACCGTGCGTACCCCCAGACGCTCGATCGGCGCCGCGGTGACCGGGCCGACACACGCCGCGAGCACGTCGCTGCGCAGCGCGTCGACCAGATCTCCCAGCCGGCCGCCGCGGTCGGCGACCTCCAGGAACGCCGATGCGCCCGGCGCGCTGGTGAACGTCAGCGCATCGATCTCGCGCTGCAGCACCTGGTCGAGCAGCCGGGACACCGGGCGCTGGTCGGCCACCGTCTCCCAGCGATAGACCGTGACCGTGACGACCTCCGCGCCCTGCTCGCGCAGCGTCTGCGTCGCGGCGGCGGCCGGCTTCCCGTGCTCCTGCAGCACGATCCGCCGGCCCTGCAGGTCGCACGTCAGCAGCTGGTCGACGACCGCCTGCAGCGACTCGTCCTCCGGCGACCACGACTCACGCAGCCCGGCGGCCCGGATCGCCCCGACCGTCTTCGGGCCGCGGGCCAGCACGGTGGCTTCACCGAGCGCCGACCGCAGGTCGTCACCGAGACCCCAGCCGTCGGCGGCCTCACACCAGCCGCGGAAGCCGATGCCGGTGGTCGCCACCACGAAGTCCGGCGACTGCTCCAGACACGCCCGGGTCGCGGCCAGCAGGTCGGCGTCGTCGTCCAGCGGCGCGATCCGCATCGCGGAGGCGCAGGTCACCTCGGCGCCCTTGCGTTCGAGCAGCGCGACGAGCTCGTCCTGACGGCGGGCGGCGGTCACGCCGACCCGATAGCCGGCCAGCGGCAGCGGCCCGTCCGTACTCAAGGAGACACCTCGACCACACCCTCCACCACCCGGACCGCGTACACCGGGACGGCGATGTCCGGGTCATCGAGGCAGCGCCCGGTCCGCAGGTCGAAGCCCTGCTTGTGCATCGGCGAGGCCACGAAGTCGGTGCCGCCGCGGGTGCCGACGATCCCGCGGGCCAGCACCTGCGCACCGCTGAACGGGTCAAGGTTGCCGACCGCGTGCACGCTGCCGTCGTGCAGCCGGAACACCGCCACCTGGCCGGAGCCGACGATCGCGGCCGCACCGCGCTCGACGTCGAGGTCGTCGAGCCGGCAGACCTGCGTCCAGGTCGGCATCAGGGTGCACCGACCGGGATGCTGTCGCCGGCGACCAGGACCGGCTCCGCGGGCCGGGGCTGACCCCGCTCGGCGACGAAGCCGATGCTCGGGTCGGGCGTCTCGCGCGCGTTGACGAACGACACGAACCGGCGCAGCGCGTCGGGGTCGTCCAGCGTCGTCTGCCACTCGTCGGCGTACGACGCGACGTGCGCAGTCAGGTCCGCCTCCAGGTCCGCACCGAGCCCGAGTACGTCGTCTACGACGACCGCACGGACGTGGTCGAGCCCGCCGTCGACCGACTCGATCCAGGCCGCGGTGCGCTGCAGCCGGTCGGCGGTGCGCACGTAGTACATCAGGAACCGGTCGACGTACCGCACCAGCGTCTCGGTGTCGAGGTCGCCCGCGAGCTCGCGCGCATGCCGTGGCGACGCTCCGCCGTTACCGCCGACGTACAGGTTCCAACCGCGCTCGGTCGCGATCACGCCGACGTCCTTGGACCGGGCCTCGGCACACTCGCGGGCACAGCCGGACACACCCGCCTTGATCTTGTGCGGCGCGCGCAGGCCCCGGTAGCGCAGCTCGAGGTCGATGGCGAGCCGCACCGAGTCCTGCACGCCGTACCGGCACCAGGTGCTGCCCACACACGACTTCACCGTGCGCAGCGCCTTGCCGTACGCGTGGCCGGACTCGAATCCGGCGTCCACCAGCCGACGCCAGATCTGTGGCAGCTGTTCGACCCGGGCGCCGAGCAGGTCGATCCGCTGTCCGCCGGTGATCTTGGTGTAGAGCGCGAAGTCCCGTGCGACCTCGCCGATCACGATCAGCTTGTCGGGGGTGATCTCGCCGCCGGGCACGCGCGGGACCACGGAGTACGTGCCGTTGCGCTGGATGTTGGCGAGGAACGCGTCGTTGGTGTCCTGCAACGCGACGGTCTCCCGGCCGAGGACGTAGCCGCCGGTCTGGCTGGCCAGGATCGACGCGATTGCCGGCTTGCAGATGTCGCAGCCGCGGCCGCGGCCGTGGGCGGCGACGATCGCGTCGAACGTACGCAGCTGCTGCACCCGGATCACGTCGAACATGTCCTGGCGGGACAGCTCGAAGTGTTCGCAGATGCCGTTCGGGACGACCACCCCGGCCGCCGCCAGCTCGGCGTCGAGCAACCCCTTGACCACGGGGGCACAGCTGCCGCACACCGTGCCGGCCGTCGTGCACTTCTTCACGCAGCCGAGGTCGGTGCAGCCGTTCTCCCGGATGGTGCCGCTGATCGTGGCTCGGTCGACGTTGCGGCAGCTGCACACCACGGCCTGGTCGGTCAGCGCGGCGGCGTCGGCTCCGAGCGGCAGCAGCAGCGACTCCACGTCGTCCGGCAACGAGGCCCCGCTGGTGGCCAGCGGTCGGAGCACGCCGTACGCCGACGCGTCACCCACCAAGATCCCGCCGCGCAGCCGCGCACCGTCGGCGTCGACCAGCAGCCGCTTGTAGACCCCGGTCACCTGGTCGGAGAAGACCAGGTCGAGCGTGTCGTCGGACCCGGACGTGTCACCGAAGCTCGCCACGTCGACGCCGAGCAGCTTGAGCTTGGTCGACATGTCCGCGCCGGTGAAACCGCGGTCCCCGCCGAGCAGCCGGTCGACGACGACCTCGGCCATCGCGTACCCGGGAGCGACCAGCCCGTAGACCCTGCCGCCCGGCGCCGCACACTCACCCACCGCGAAGATCGCCGGGTCGTCGGTGCGGCACTGCTCGTCGACGAGGATGCCGCCGCGCTCCGCGACGCCGAGACCGCACTGACGTGCGACCTGGTCGCGCGGCCGGATGCCGGCCGAGAACACCACCACGTCCGCAGTGATCGGTGGCGCGTCGGCGATGGCGAGGCCCGCGGCCCGACCGTCGTCGTCGACCAGGACGGATTCCGTGCGCGCGTCGCAGTGCACCCGTACGCCCAAACCCTCGACGTGACGCCGGAGGACCGCGCCGCCGGCGTCGTCGACCTGCAGCGGCATCAGCCGCGGCGCCATCTCCACGACATGCGTCTCCAGGGCGAGGTGCAGCAGCGCGTTGGCCGCCTCCAGGCCGAGCAGGCCACCACCGACCACGATGCCGGTGCGCGCGGTCGCGGCCGCGTCCCGGATCGCGTCGAGGTCGTCGATGGTCCGGTAGACGAAGCAACCCGTCGCGTCCCGTCCGGGCAGCGGCGGCACGAACGGGACCGAGCCGGTGGCGAGCACCAGCACGTCGTACGCCGTCACCTCCCCTGACGACGTCATCACCACCTGCCGCTCCCGGTCGACGCCGACCACCGGCGAGTCGAGCCGCAGGTCGACGGCCGGGTCGTCGTAACCGCCACTCGGGAGCAGCGACAGACCGTCGGCATCGGTCCCGGAGAGGTACGACGAAAGACCGACGCGGTTATACGCAGGCCGGGTCTCCTCGCCGAGCACGACCACGTCCCACTCGGCCGTCAGACCCCGCTCCACGGCGCACTCGACGACACGGTGACCGACCATGCCATGGCCGACGACGACCAGCGTGCTGCGAGTCATCAGGCCTCCTTCCGGCGTCCGATTGACGCTACGAGCCCGGCGTTTCGGGCATGTTTCTGTGTGCAACAACCAGGAAAATCAGTGCTCACGCCCCAGCGCCCACCGGTCACACGCGCAACCTCGGTGCGAGGGGGTGGGTTCACCGGACCGGTTCACTTGGTCGCCAGCAATGCGCCGGAGTGCGGTCGGCCACTCGTCGGTGTCGGGAGCAGCAGGTCGACGACGTCGGAGCAGCTGCCACAGCCGGTCGTCGCCCGGGTTCGTGCCACCACGTCGGCGCGGTCACGGCAGGACCGGATCCGACCGGCGCTCACCCCGGCGCAGGCACACACCTCGACGTCGTCGGGGACCTCGGCGTCCGCGGGAGCCGACGCGTCGCCGTGCAGCAGCCAGGCCGCCTCGGTCTGACCGAGCACGGTCCGGCGGTCGTAGTGCTGGGTGAGCACACCGATCCGGCTCAGGTCGCCGATCAGGACCGCCGCCACCAGCACGCCGTCGCGCAGCACCACCTTGCGGTACGAGCCACGCAGCGGGTTCGCCATCTCGACCCTCTCCCCCACGGCCCGTTCAGGATCGCCGAGCACCGCCAGCTCGAGGCCGGTGGCCTGCAGCCGGGCAACCACCCGGGACCCGTCGTACGCGCGATCGGAGCCGGTCAATGTACGGGCCAGCGCCACCGCCTGGTCCCAGGCGGGTCCGACGAAGCCGTGCACCCGGCCGCGATGCTCGGCACAGTCGCCGATGGCGTACACGTGGTCGTCGCTCACCGAGCGGAGCCGGTCGTCGACCACTACCCCACGGCGGACCATCAGTCCGGACCGTTGGGCGAGCCGGGTCGCGGGTCGGCTCCCGCACGCGAGCACGACCAGGTCGGCGCTGAGGACGAAACCGTTGTCGAGCCGAAGCCCGGAGTCCGAGAAGCCGACCGCCCGGGCGCCGGTGTAGACCTCGGTGCCGAGCCCGCGCACCCCGCGGGCCAGCGCCTGTGCCCCGGCCGGGCCGAGCTGCCGGCCCATCAGCGCCGGGCCGACCTCGACGATCTCGACGTCGAGCCCGCGCACCGACAGCGCCCGCGCCACCTGCAGCCCCAGCAGTCCGCCGCCGACCACCACCGCCCGGCGCGCACCGGACGCAGCCTGGTCGAGCCGCCGGCAGTCGGCCATCGACCGGAACGCGTGCACCGCCGGATGCAGCCCGTCGGGGGTGACGACACCGTGGATCGGCGGCAGCAGCGGCCGGGCTCCGGTGGCGAGGACGAGCCGGTCGTAGCCGTGCCGGGTCCCGTCGGCGAGCCACACGTCGCGGCGGTCGCGGTCGACCCGCAGCACCCGCTGGCCGGTGACGAGCCGCACGCCGTGGTCGGCGTACCAGCCGGCGCTCCGCAGCTCGATGTCGGCGCCGCGGTGGCTGCGCTCGAGGACCGCCGACAGCAGGACGCGGCTGTACGCCGGATCGGGCTCGTCGCCGATCACAGTGATGGCGTACGGCGCAGCCCGGCGGACCAGCTCGTCCACCAGCCGCGCGGCCGCCATGCCGTGCCCGACGACGACCAGCCGCTCCCGGGGTCTCACGCCGGCTCCAGCCGGGCCGCACACACCTTGAACTCCGGCATCCGCGACGACGGGTCGAGGGCGTCGTTGGTGAGCAAGTTGGCACCGACCCAGTGGAACGGCATAAACACCGTGTCGGGTCGGATCGCCGTGCTGACCCGGGCCGGCACGACGGTCGTACCCCGGCGGGTCGTCACCCGCATCGCTGCGCCGTCAGCGACCGCAAGGCGCTGCGCGGCTACCGGGTGCAGCTCGACGAAGGCCTGTCCGGCTGCGGCGAGCGCGCGTACCCGGCGGGTCTGCGCGCCGCTCTGGTACTGCGCGAGCACCCGCCCGGTAGTCAGGTGGAACGGGTAGTCAACGCAGGGCTCTTCGGCCGCCGCGCGGTGCTCGACGGCGTGGAACCTGGCCCGCCCGTCCGGCGTCGCGAACCGGTCGAGGAAGAGCCGCGGCGTGCCCGGGTGACCTGGCTGCGGGCACGGCCAGAACACCCCCTGCTCCGCGTCGATGCGCGCGTAGTCGATGCCGGAGTAGTCGGCCGGACCACCGGCGCTGGCCTGGCGGAGCTCGTCGAACACCGTCTCCGGGTCGCGGCCGAACTCCCCGGGAGCGGCGAGGGCGGTCGCGAGGTCCGCGATCACGTCGAGGTCGGACCTGACGCCCGGCGGCGGGTCGACCGCCTTCCGGCGGAGGATCACCCGGCCCTCGACGTTGGTCATCGTGCCGGTCTCCTCGGCCCACTGGGTGACCGGCAGCACCACATCGGCCCGCGCCGCCGTCTCCGACATCACGATGTCCGCGACGCACAGGAAGTCGAGCCGGTCGAGCCGCGCACCGATCCTGGTCGCGTTCGGCGCGGATACCACCGGGTTGGAGCCGAAGACCAGCAGCGCGCGCGCCCCGTCGGAATCGCCGAGGGCCGCGAGCATCTCGTACGCCGAGCGGCCCGGACCCGGCAACGTCTCCGGCTCGACCCCCCACACCGCGGCGACGTGGGCACGGGCGGCCGGGTCGTCGATCCGCCGGTAGCCGGGCAGCTGGTCGGCCTTCTGCCCGTGCTCCCGTCCGCCCTGGCCGTTGCCCTGGCCGGTGATACAGCCGTAGCCGGAGCCGATCCGCCCGGCCTGACCCGCGGCCAGCGCGGCGTTGACCCAGGCCAGCACGGTGTCGGTGCCCTTGGCGTGCTGCTCGGCACCGCGAGCCGTGAGCACCATGGCGTGGGCGGCCTGGCCCAGCATCCGGGCCGCGGTGCGGATGTCGTCAGCGGGTACGCCGGTGACGCGTTCGACCTGCTCGGGCCAGAAGCCCGCAACCAGCCGCCGTACGTCGTCGTACCCGGTCGTGCGGTCCGTGACGAACCGCTCGTCGACCAGCCGCTCCGCCACCAGTACGTGCACGATCCCGTGCGCCAGCGCCAGGTCCGTCCCCGGCACCGGTTGCAGGTGCAGGTCGGCCCGGTCGGCGGTGGGAGTACGGCGCGGGTCGACGACCACGAGCTGCCCACCGGCGGCTCGGAGGGTGTCGAGGTGGCGGGTCGCCGGTGGCATGGTCTCGGCCAGGTTGCTGCCGACCAGGAACAGCACGTCGGTCTCGGCGATGTCCGCCAGCGGGAACGGCAGCCCGCGATCCAGCCCGAAGGCGCGCTGGCCGGCCGTCGCCGCCGAGGCCATGCACCACCGGCCGTTGTAGTCGATCGCCGACGTGCGCAGCGCGACCCGGGCGAGCTTGCCGAGCAGGTAGGCCTTCTCGTTGGTGAGGCCCCCGCCACCGAAGACGCCGACGGCGTCCAAGCCGTACGCACCCTGCGCCCGCGCGATCTCGTCGGCGATCCTGGCGATCGCCTCCGGCCACGTCGCGGGCGCGAGCTCCCCGGTCGCCGGGTCCCGCACCAGCGGCGAGGTGAGACGTTCGCGGTGACCGAGCAGGTCGACGCTGGTCCAGCCCTTGCGGCACAGCCCGCCGGCGTTGGTCGGGAACTCCGGCCACGCCTCCACCGTGGTCCGACCGCGCCCGCCGGTCAGCCGCATGCCGCACTGCAGCGAGCAGTACGGGCAGTGGGTGTCGGTCATCGGTCCCTCACACCGACGCGTGCGCGAGACTGGCCCGCCGAGTCACCAGCAGGGTGCGGCGCAGGTAGCACCACCAGGTCACGACGACGCAGAGCCCGTAGAACACGACGAACCCGACCAGCGCGGCGGCGATCCCGCCGGTCGCTGCCGTGGACATCCCGAACGCTCGCTGCACGAAGAACCCGCCGAACGCGCCGACCGCTGACACGATCCCGATGGCCGCGGCGCTGTTGCGCCGAGCGGCTGCCAACCCGCCCGCGGAGCCCGCCTGCTGCCGGAAGATCGCCGGGATCATCCGGTACGTCGACCCGTTGCCGATGCCGGTGAGCACGAACAGCAGCAGGAACGCCCCGAGGAACGGCCCGAACGCATGTACGTCCAACGACCACAGGACCGCACCCACACCCAGGCCGAGGCCGACGAACGTCCAGAGCGTGACCCGAGCGCCACCGACCCGGTCGGCCAACCAGCCGCCGAGCGGACGGAACACCGAGCCGACCAGCGGGCCGAGGAAGGCGAAGTAGGCGCCGGTGACCTCCGGGAACTGGGTCTGGATCAGCAACGGCAGCGCGCCGGAGTAGCCGATGAACGAGCCGAACGTCCCGACGTACAACAGCGACATGACCCAGGTCTGCCGGTTGCCGGCGACCCCGAGCTGGCCGCGCAGGTCTGACCTGGCGCCGGAGAGGTTGTCCATGAACAGCCACGCGCCCGCGGCGGCGACCAGGGCGAGGACGGCCCAGATCAGCGCCGGGTTGACCAGGTGGACGCCGCCGACACCCGTACCCAGTAAGGAAAGGCCGACCACGGCCGGGACGACGAGCTGCACCGTGCTGACGCCGATGTTGCCGCCGGCCGCGTTGAGGCCGAGCGCGTAGCCCTTCTCGCGCTCCGGGTAGAAGAAGCTGATGTTGGCCATGCTCGACGCGAAGTTGCCTCCGCCGAGCCCCGACGCCGCGGCGGCGACCACGAACATCCAGAAGGGCGTGCCCGGGTCGCTGACGCAGAGGGCCATCAACGCCAGCGGCACCAGCAGCAGCAGCGCGCTGACCACCGTCCAGTTCCGACCACCGAAGCGCGGCACAGCGAAGGTGTACGGCAGCCGCACCGTCGCCCCGACCAGGCTGGCGACCGCGAGCAGCCAGAACCGCTGGTCGTCGCTGAACGCGAAGCCGGCCTGTGGCAGGAACACCACCAGCGCGCTCCACAGCAGCCAGACGGAGAAGCCCACGTGCTCGGCCACGATCGACCACCACAGGTTGCGGCGGGCGACCCGCTTCCCGGACTCCTCCCAGGCGATCGGGTCCTCAGGGTCCCAGTGCTCGATCCAACGGCCGCTCGCGGCGTACGACACAGATGTCTCCCTTCCCGATGAACGTGCTCAGGAAGGTAGGCAGCCGATGTTTCGCGAACGCCGACCCAGCGTGAGGTCGCGGTCAACTCTTCCTCACAGCGGCCGGCACCCGGCTGTGAGGTCGATGTCGCCGTTTCCCTGCTGACCGGCCGTCGCCGCTGCCATCCTGGAGCGACGGGTGGGAGGGGTGTGTAATGACTACTGACACGACGACCCCGGTGGGCGGGGCACTCGTCGGCAACCGGCTCGCGTTGGCGGGCGCCGTCCTCTACTTGTCGGAGTGGGTCGCGATCTTCGTCGCGTCGCCGCCGGAGCCGTTCGGACCGGGTACGGACACGTCGGGGATGGTCGCGGCGTACGCCGAGCACACCGGCGCCGCCGCGGTGTCCGCGGGTTGGTTCGCCGTCGTACTCGTGGGGCGGGTGATCTTCATCGCCGGGCTGAAGGCGTCGCTGCGGGCCAGGCCGCGGGAGCAACCGCTGCTCGACCTGGCGCTCGGGGCGATGGCGATCAGTGTCGCGATCGAGATCATCGTCTACGCGATCATCGCCGCGGCAGCGGGTCTTGGAGCCGACGGTGCGTCCACCGAGACCCTATCCATGCTCGACGGGTCGGCCTACTGGCTCGGCCTGATGATCTTCGGCCCGGTCGGCGTCGCGGTGCTTGCCGGAGCGTCCGCCATGCTGCGGTCCCGGCTGTTCGCGAGGTGGATCTGCTGGGTGGGCCTGGCCGCGGGTGCCGCCGCGATCCTCGGGTCGGTGCTCGTCGGCGCGATCGGCGAGAGCTGGGGCCCTGCCCTGGTCGACACCACGACGACGGTCGGAGCGCTCGGGATGTGGACCTGGATGATCGCCACCGGCGTGGTGCTGTGGCGGCGGTCCCGTGTCGCGCGGATTAACGACGCGAGCGCAGCACCGCCTCAGCCAGCGCCAGGTCGAGCGGCCGGGTGACCTTGACCCGACCTCGCCCCCATCGCGCCGAGGTTGCGCGTATGTCGCAGCTTGTTCGCGCCGAGGTTGCGCGTATGTCGCAGCTTGTTCGCGCCGAGGTTGCGCGTAGGTCGCAGCTTGTTCGCGCCGAGGTTGCGCGTATCTCGACGGCAGGCGCGGACATAAGTGCAACCTCGGCGCGAGTATTCGGGGGGCTTGCGCTGCACCCGTGTCCGGGGAGATGTCGGAGGTGCGGGTCGGCGACGTCGTCTTTCCCTTGGCGCGATTGG
>WHTB01000152.1 GCA_009379735.1 Propionibacteriales bacterium | reverse complement strand
CTCACCGCGCTACTCGGCGCCGGGCTGGGCAACCTCTTCAACGACGGCCCACTGCCGTACCGGATCTCCCTGCTCGCGGTCGGCATCTGGCTCGCCCTTGCCCTCCTCGGATCCGCGCTGGCCACCGACGCCGCCGCGACCCGAGCCTCACGAATCACGGTCCGTGAAGCCCTCGCGTACCTCTAACCCCGCCGAATCCGGATCACAGGAGCAGCAATGAAACTTGGAGAGAGAATCCACGGTGGTCTGCATGGCGAATCACGCGACGGCGGGAGCCTGCTCCGGCAACCCCGGCTCTACGCGCTCACCACCGCCATCAGCTTCGGAGGCCGGCGCCGCCGCATCTACGACGACCTGGTGCATCAGAGCGGTACGTCGCTCGGCGACCGCGTACTCGACGTCGGCTGCGGGCCGGGCTACCTGACCGGGCGCGCCGCCCTCGCCGTCGGCCCCCGAGGCAGGGTCGAGGGCATCGACCCCTCGCCCGAAGCAATCACCGACGCGCGCCGCGGGGCACCCGCCAACACGAGCTTCCAGATCGCCGCGGCAGAGCAACTCCCTTTTCCCGACGAGACGTTCGACGTGGTGCTCTCCAGCCTCGCGTTCCACCACATCCCGCCTGAGAACAGGCCGATAGCACTACGCGAGATGCGCCGGGTGCTGAAGACCGGTGGCCGGCTCCTGATCGCCGACTTCCGTCCACCACGCAACGCCCTCGTTCGGCGACTCGTGGGCGTCCTCGGCGGCCACGCCATGCAACACAACCCGGTCGACCAAATCCCCGACCTGGTCACCGCGGCCGGGCTCCGCGTCAGCGGGCAAGGCGACCAGCGCCACTGGTTGCGCTACTTCACCGCCACCCACCCGTGATTCGCGGAGCCAGATAGGAGCTCGCATGAGGATAGGAACCAAGGTCCTGGCCCTCTCGGCGTCAGTGCTGCTGGGCGCATCCGGCGTGACGGCCTGCACGAGTGACGACGGCGGCGACGCTGACCACCGCCAGCATCAAGAGGAGGTCGCACAACGCGGCAGCGAAGTGATGCCGTTCGACCTGGACGCAACCACGCACATATTCGACAAGAACTCTGAGGGCGTCGTCGAGCGGGTGGCCGCCGATGATCCCCAGGACGGCACGCAGATCCGGCTCGTCCGCGAGCACCTGACGAAGGAGGAGGCCCGGTTCGAGGGGGGCGACTTCAGCGATCCGACCGCCGTCCACGGCGAGGCCATGCCCGGTGTGAAGGAGCTCTCGGAGGGCGCGAGCGAGATCGACGTCGAGTACGTCGAGATCCCGAACGGCGCCGAGCTGATCTTCACCACGACGGACCGCACACTCGTGCGCGCGCTCCACGCCTGGACGGACGCGCAGGTCTATGACCACGGCGATCACGCCAGCCACGGCTGAGCAGACGAAGGGAATCTAGACATGAGCACGACCGCCGACCCTGGACGCTGGCTCTACGAGCTCCTGGCACCCGCCTACGACCGGCTGAGCGGCGAAGCCACGCTCTACGCCGTCGCGCGGGCGCGAACCATCGAGTTGCTGCAACTCCGGCCGGGCGCCACAGTTCTCGATGTCGCCTGCGGCACCGGCCGAAACCACGAGCTGATCCTGGAGCGCATCGGACCTTCCGGCCGACTCGTCGGTGTGGACCGCTCCCCACGGATGCTCCAACGAGCCCGCGAACGTGCGGCCCGCCGGGGCTGGAGCAACGTGGAACTCGTCGAAACCGACGTCACCAACCTGACTCCGGAACTGCTCGACGAGCTCGGGGTCGACCCGCCGTCGGCAGGCTTCGATGCAGTGCTCTGCACCCTCGGCCTCACCGTGATCCCCGACTGGCGCAAGGCATGGCAGGCCATGCGGAGGCTCGTCCAGCCCGGCGGCCGGATCGCCATCATGGACGCCGGATACCCCGGCTGCGCGGGCCAGGCCGGCGAGACCGCTGTTCTCAGGCCGGTCGCCTGGCTGCTGTGCCGCCTCTTCGCCGCCGACCCTCGCCGCCAGCCGTGGCAGCTCATTGTCAACGACACCGACAACGTCGTCGAGGAGCGATACACGCTCGGCTATATCGGCGTCGCCGCAGGCACACGCAGCGCCCAAGGCCGACCGAGAGGCACGCCGGCGGCCACGAGGCTGGCACACCGACCAGACCGAGGGGACCACTATGCGTCCTCGGACTGACGGCGACAGCGCTCAACAGTTTCGATCCAGGCGGTCTCCCACGGGACAGTTCGTGGCCAGGTGCAGAGTCACCCGGCGCGCGAAAGGGTGTGGGCTGCCGCGTCTGTTGCGGCTGCTAACCGCGCGATGCAAGCCGAGCCCAGTCCACGCTGGTGAGTTGGCGTGGCCCAAGTAGGCTCGCGTGTCGAGTTGTACGCCGCCATTCGACGCGATGCCCGGGCGGTGTCAGTTCTCACCTACAAGCGGTGTCGGACGAGACCTCCGCAGCCAACCGACCTTCGGTCGCGGCGGGACCCCGCTCGGGGTGGTCCTTCAACAGATCGTCAGTGGTCACATAGAGTGCGGTCGCAAGGGTGTCCAGATCGGCGTCCACGTGGGCCTCCAGGCTCGTGTTGGGTTAGCAACGCCGAGTCTGGGCACCCCTTGCCCTCAATTCATATGCGCCACACCAGTCACACCATGGGATCACTCATCTAGGTACGCTGGTCGGTGGCGTCGGCGATGATCGGCTCATGCTGCGAATCGGAACAGTGGTGATGGGCGTCGAGGACATGCAGCGCGCCAGCGCGTTCTGGCGTGCGGCTCTGGGGTACGTCCCCCGCGACCGCGTGCCGGACGACGACTGGGTCGTGCTCCTACCCCCCGACGGCGCCGGCACCGTGCTCGCCCTCGGTCTGAGCGAGTCTCCGGTCCAGGAGCACCCCCGGGTCCATCTCGATCTCTATGCCGGCGACGCCGCCGACCAGGCCGCCGAGGTCGACCGGCTGGTGGCGCTCGGAGCCGAGCGGGTGGACTGGGACCTCTACCCCGACGACGCCGACTTCATCGTCCTGGCCGACACCGAGGGCAACCGCTTCTGCGTCATCGACACCGGCCGCGGTTGAGCAGCCGATCACAACGGGCACGCTGGCGAGCTTGCGGGCGAGTTCGACGAGGCCGACAGCGGAGCAACGATCGGCGTCCGCGCAGCACGCGAGCACGAGACCTTCCACCACCGTCCACGGTCTGGCTAGCCCCCCTGCGGCCAGATGGCATGTCTGAGGAGAGGATAGCTGCGATGAGCGCATACCGGGCCACAGTCGTCCGTGAGGGCAACTGGTGGGTGATCTCGGTCGAC
Organism: Propionibacteriales bacterium; assembly: GCA_009379735.1. Taxonomy (GTDB): domain Bacteria; phylum Actinomycetota; class Actinomycetes; order Propionibacteriales; family Nocardioidaceae; genus WHTB01. The sequence continues at coordinate 6,823 of WHTB01000152.1, read as the reverse complement.
GGCGTCGGCGTGACGCAAGCCCGTCGCCTGGCTGAGGTCGAGGATCAGGCGGTAGGCCTTGTGGAGGCAATGACCGGCGAGGCCGACGCTTCGGTCGACGTCGCCTTTCCCATACCCGCAGACCTGCGCGCACAGGTCGACGAGGCGCGCCAGCAGACCGCGGCCGCTGCTCGAGCACAGCGTGAGGCGGCGGCGCTCGCCCGTTCCACTGTCCTCAAGTTGGTCGGTGCAGGCATGCCGCAGGCGGACGTCGCCACCGTGCTCGGCGTCTCTCGGCAACGGGTCACCCAACTCGTCGGCGAGGCGAAGAGCCACCAAGTTCCGACCTCCTCGACGAAGAGCCATCAGGGTCCGCGCGAGGTCGGGGCCCGACGAGAGCGCCTTCGGGCGATCAAGCGTCGGGACGTCGTCCCGAGCAACGGCGGTGGGTGGGACGTGGTGAAGCCGGGAAGTCATCGACCCAGCGCACACACTGATACGCAGACCGCGGCGATAGCCCGAGCCCGCGACATCGTCAAGAACGCCGGTGGAGGCGAAGTGCGCATCCACGGTCGCGACGGCAAGGTCCGCGGCTCTGACACTGTGTCACTCGGAGAGGGCCCGAACCCAGCACGAGCCAAGCGCGCACGGAAGGCCCGTTAGGGCCACAGGCTCGCCGTCCACGCCCCCACCGATGCGGGATGCTGGGCGACGTCTGCATGGCTACGCTCGTCTGGTGCCCGGACCCGTTCGCTACCAGTCGGCTGACGAGGACAGCGGCCGGTGGGACGGATTCCCATACCGGCCGGGCGACATCGTGATCAGCACCCGGTCCAAGAGCGGCACGACGTGGATGCAGATGATCTGCGCCCTGCTGGTCTTCCAGACTCCACACCTACCGGCGCCACTGTCGGAGCTGTCACCGTGGCTCGACTGGTTGATCGTGCCCCGCGCCGACGTGGTCGCCCAGCTCGCGGATCAGAAGCACCGCCGGTTCGTGAAGACCCACACGCCGCTCGACGGCCTACCGGTCGACCCGCGGGCCACCTACATCGTGGTCGCCCGGCACCCGCTGGACCTGGCCGTCTCCCTGTACCACCAGGGCGACAACCTCGACCGGGACCGGATCCGCCAGCTCACCGGCCAGCCTGAGCCGGACGGGCCATCCGACCCGCGCCCGCCGGTGCGCGAGTGGCTGCTGTCCTGGATCGACCGCGACGTCGGACCACACGAGCAGCTGGACTCTCTGCCCGGAGTCTTGTGGCACCTGTCCGACGCCTGGGCCCGTCGTAACGAACCGAACATCGTGCTCGTGCACTACGACGACCTGGCCACCGACCTCGACGGCGAGATGCGCCGCCTCGCCGCACGGCTCGACATCACGGTGTCGGACGAGATCCGGCCCACGCTCGTCGACGCGGCGACGTTCGACCAGATGCGCTCGCGGGCCGACCGACTGGTGCCGAACACGTCGGGAGTGCTCAAGGACAACGCCGCATTCTTTCGGCGGGGTACGTCCGGCGCAGGTCGCGAACTGCTCACCATCGAGGAGCTGGCCGGCTACCGCGCCCGCACCGCGCAGCTGGCCCCGGCGAACCTCTTGACGTGGTTGCATCGCGACAACGGCGCGACACCATGAGTCTGCGGAGCTCGGGCTACTCGTCCGAGTCCTTCGGCGCTTCGTCCTCGGTCAGGTTGGTGAACATGTCCTTCAGTCCGGTGAACTGACCGAGGATGCGCTCGCGCTGATGCTGCAGGGTCGCGACCTCGTCGCGCACCGCGGTCAGCGTCTGGTCCGCCTCGGCCTGGGCGTGCTGCCGGATCTTCGCCGCCTCGCCGTGAGCCGCCATGGCCACGTGCTCGGCCTCGCGGCGGGCCCGCGTCATGAGTCCCTCGGCCTCCGCTTCGGCCGCATCGTGGCGCTGCTGTGCCTGTCGGACCGCGGTCGCTACTCGCTTCTCGATCGCGGCTGACCTTTCTTCGGCATCGGTGAGCATCCGCTCGGTCTCCGCGACCGCCTGAACGTGCCTCTCGGTGGCCTCCTTGCTCATCCGCTCCTTCTCCAACGCGAGCGCATGGCGAGCCTCCTGCACCTCGCGTTCGGCTTCGGCACGCGCCTGTGCCGCCTCCCGCTTCGCGGTGGCGACCAACGCCTGAGCCTCCCGCTGGGCCGCCGTCCTGATCCGCTCAGCGTCTCGGCGGGCGGAGACCATCCGCTCCTCAGCCTCGGCAAGCACATGCTCGCGTTGCTGCTCGAGCTCGGCGGTGGCGCTGGCCCGTACCTGGTCGATCTCTGCGAGCTGCACCAACCGGATGTCCGCCGCCTCGCTCATCGCGTCGGCGTGCATCTCGGACGCGGCCGCACGCAGCTCACGAGCCTCCCGCTCGGCGGCCTGACGCAGCAGGTCGGCGTCACGGCGGGCGTGCGAGGTGACCTCCTCCGCCTCTTGTTCGGCCAGCTTGAGCAGCTGCGAGGCACGCCAACCGAGGCCGGCGTACGACTGGTCCGAACCGGCGGCCTGGTCACGCAGCAAGGTGAGCTCGGCCTCCAGGGTGGCGATCCGCTGCCGTGCCGAGTCGGGGGTCAGCTCGGCCAAGGTGTCATCGCCTTCCTGGCGCTGCGACGGCACCCGGGAGGCCGGATCGGTCTCTCCCGGCCCATTGGAGACGGATGGTCCTTGCTGATCATTCATCGTTGAGCCCTCACCCGAGGATGCGTCCACGCATCCTCGCACATCGGTCACGGAGAGTAAACAATTTCCTATCTGCGTGGCCAATTGATCACTAAACGTGAGCGTATCCGGTTCCATGCCGGCTGCGCACGTCCCTCCACCTGACGACCGGGCCGTGCCGTCGGCGGCACACTCTGGTAGCGTCAACATAATGAAAGAGTGTTTCATTACTGCTTGGAACCAGTGAGCGAGCTGAGCGATGGCGCTGATCGTTGCCGCGTACACCGCGTTGCCGCCCCCCGACCCGGGGCGCCCGGCCAGCGATCTGGATTTCCTGGTCGGCCTTGCTGCGACTCCGGAGGTCCGCGGGCTCGAGCTGCCGTTCAATGGCGCGTTGCCCACCGACGACCCGCGCATCCTCGGTGCCACCGACCCGCGCTGGGACTTCGTCGTCACCTCGTTCCCGGGCACCATGCTGCGGGTCTCCGAGACACCTGAGTTCGGGCTGGCGTCGACTGACGAGCCTGGCCGGGCAGCGGCGCTGGCGTTCACCGAGGCGCTCCGCCGGTCGGTCCTCCGCCTGAACGACTGGGCCAGTCGACCAGCGGTCCTGGCCGTGGAGATCCACTCCGCTCCGACCAGGACGGCCGATCCTTCCGCGTTCACCGAGTCGCTGTGCGAGGTCGCCTCCTGGGACTGGGGCGGTGCCTTGGTCACCGTCGAGCACTGCGACGCCCACCAGCAGGCCACCCAGCCGGCGCACGAGCCACAGAAGGGCTTCCTGTCGTTGGCCGACGAGATTGCCGCCGTACGGGCCGCGGCCGACGGTCGCAAGGTAGGCGTCACGATCAACTGGGCCCGGTCGGCCATCGAGGGGCGCGACGCCCGCACCGTCCAGCGACACCTGCACCTGGCCACTGAGGCCGGCCTGCTCGCCGGCCTGATGTTCTCCGGCTGCGCGGACACAGACACCGCCTTCGGTCCGGCGTGGCTCGACGCCCATCTGCCACCGACCGCCGGTGACGACCCCGACTTCGCCGATCTCGACGCGTTGGCCGGCCCCTCCCTGCTGACACCGTCCCGGGTCCGCGAGAGCCTCGTGGCGGCTGGATCGGGCCTGCTGTTCACCGGCCTCAAGATCGGGCTACGTCCGGAGACACTCGACACCGCCGCCAGGCTCGCCCACCTTCGCCAGGCCATCGACCTGGTCGAGCGCGCCCGCTGACGGCCGAGAGTCGGTCGATCGCGGGGGTGACCTTCCCGTCCTGGGTGGACCTTCCCGTCCGGACTGACTGGTCGATATCGGACATATCCGGTTTGCGGCGCGCGTTCGGGACGGGAAGGTCACGTCAGGACGGGAAGCCCAACGCTCAGGACGGCGCCGGCCTACGAACCCTCGACTTTCAGGTTGTCGATGAAGAAGGTGAGGCCGTAGGCGATCGGATCGCCGGTCGAGAAGGTGACACCGGACAGGGTGTCGGCGGCCTCAGCCGTCTTCGACGTCGTGAATCTCTGACCATTGATGGTGACCGTGGCCTCGGTCGTCGTGGCGTCGACGGTGATCGGTGCCCAGGTGAACAGGGCGACGTTCTTGCTCAGCGATCCCACCGCCGACCAGCTGGTGCCGTCGTACACCTCGAGCCGCTGCGGGTTGCCGTTGACGATCCGGAACTGCCAGGGCCGTGTCACCGCGTCATCGGAGTGACCCGTCACCTCGAACACGAACGGGCCGCGGTGGTCGGTGCTGGCCCAGTCGAACGCCATCGTCTGGTGCGCGGAGTCCGCCGTCATCTTGGTGGCGTGCGCGTTCTTGTCCGTCCACTTGTCCCACAGCCGCAATGCGGTGTCGCTCCGGTACCCACCGAGGGAGGTCGTGCCGTCGGTGAAGGGCACGTCGGTGGTCCAGGTGTGCTTGGCGTCGGTGAAGCCACGGGGTACGTCGAAGATCGGGTCGTTCTCGAACGTCTGGATGTCACTCGCATACAGCTCGAGCTCGGTGACCGGGGTCGTCGTGCCGGCTGGCGCCGTGATCTTGACGTACTGCGCGTCCTGGGCCGCGAAGTCGGTGAACCGCAGCGCATGGTCGCGGGTGTCGGTCGCGGTCACGACCGGGTCGGACCACGTCTGGCCGTCGATCGACAGCGACACGGTGGCGTCGAGCGGCTGGCCGGTGCCGAGCATCAGGCCGATCCGGTCCAGCGAGTAGACCTGGTCCAGCTTGACCACCATGGTCGGCGCGATCCGCTCGTTCCGGTCGCTCAGGACGGCGGCGGCGTTGGGCGCCGAGCTGCCGTCGAACGCGCCCTCGGGCCGCATCTCGGGGAACGTCCCGTTTCGTGGGGCGAAGTCGCCGGTGACCTCGGCCACGCCCTGCTCCAGCTGGCTGGTGACGTCGATCTTGCCGACGCCGGGACTGACCACGCTGAGGTACTTCGCCCACACCCCGAACTGGTTGTCGTACGCGCCGCAGCCCCAGATGTGGCACTTGTCGCCGAAGTAGATCGTCCGGTTGGCGCCGACGTTGACCATCGAGCTGTTGGCACTGGTGCCGTCGAACCGTCCGTTGCTGGTCGTCGACGGCGGGTTCGCGAAGACCACCTCGTCGACCTCCCAGGTCTCCCCGGTGCCGTCGTAGTCGATCAGCACCCGGGCGTCAGGACGACCCGTCGCCAGCGTCAAGATGCCGTTCGGCTGCAGCACGATGTCCGGGTCGATCCCGACGATCTGCTTGCCGTCGGGCCCCAGCAGCGGCACGGCCTTGCTCCACGTCTTGCCGTCGTCCTCCGAGTGCGACACGACCAGCGAGTTCGGTGCCGAGCCGGTCCGAATCGCGGCCACCATCCGACCGTCGGTCGTGTACGACCAACCCACCTCGTTGATGGTGAAGTCGGCCGGGATCTGCGAGCGCTGAGTCCACGTCCGACCGTCGTCGGTCGACTGCATGATGATGCTGATGCCTTTGCCGTGTCCCTTGTACTGCGTGTACGCCGGCACCATGATCGTGCCGTCCCGCAAGACGATCACCCGACGGTGCACCCGCAGCCCGTTGCTGAAACCACCGAACTCCTCGCCGTCCGGCGGCCGGAACGCGCCTTTGCGGACCTTCCACGTCTTTCCGCCGTCCTCGGAGCGCCTGGTGACGATGTTGGTCGCCGTGTGGGTGCTGTCGGTCCACTCGGGGATGAAGTCGATGGCGATCAGCGACCCGTCGACGAGCCGAGCGAAGTTCAGCATCAGCTCGGGACGGTCGCGCTCCGTGGAGAGGAAGGACTTCCCGCCGTCCTCGGAGACCGACAGGTTGTTGACTGACTTCGCCGTCCCCACGTCCGGGTTCGCGCCACTCGTCACGAAGATCCTCTTCGTGGTCCGGCCGTCGACGACCGTGTCGTAGCCGGCCGCCTGCGTCACCCCGGCGAGCGGGCCCGGTGCCCAGTCCAACACGTGCCACTGCGGTCCGACGTGCAGCGCCGGCTCGTCGGGTGACCCACCGTCGCCCTCCGGGAAGACCGGTTCGGGCGGAGGACCTGTGGTGGCCGACGGTGTGCCGATCATCCCCGAACCGAGGTGGCCGACAACGAGCGCCGACGCTGCGACGAAGCCGATCACCACCCCTCGGGCCTGCAGTGCGAACGACCCACGTCGGTGCGACATTGTCGAGACCTCCGGCTCTGAGAACTCAGGCAGGGGTGAAACCCGGTTTCACGAATTGAGAACGTAACGTGGGACACCGCGCGGTGTCAACGTTCAGAGACCGCGATCCGGGTTGACATGAAACCTGATTCCGACAAGTGTTTGACCACCCATGGCTCCGGTGAGGGAGGCTGATGAGACTTCGAGACGTCCGCGTCGTACTGCTGACCGGTCCGTGCACCGACGACCCCTGGTTGTCGGTGTTCAAGCAGACCCGCAGCGCCGCCTTCGTCGAGGTCGAGACAGACGCGGGAGTCATCGGCATCGGCGAGACGTACGCGGGGTACTTCTTCCCCGAGAGCGTGCCGCTGATCGTGGACTACCTGAAGGACATCCTGCTCAATGCGGCACCGTTCGAAGACCCTGCCACGCTCGACATCGCCACGCTGACCCACCGGATGCGGACCTGCTGCGCGTACTGGGGACGGGTCGGCCTCGGGGCAGCGGTGATCGCCGGCATCGAGGGCGCGTTGTGGGACCTG
>WHTB01000399.1 GCA_009379735.1 Propionibacteriales bacterium | reverse complement strand
GTGATGTCGCGGGCGCGCGAGCTCACGCTCGACCCCGGCGACCTCGAGCGGATCGGCGGCGAGGCGGGCCGACCCGAGTGGACGGCGGTGGGTGAGTTCTTCGAGGAGTACCTCGCGGTTCTCGGTTTCCAGCACCACATCGACTACTCCGAGCTTGTCCACCAGGCCGTGCTGCTCGCCGAGCAGCCGGAGGTCCGGGCCGTGCTGCGACAGGAGTTCGCCGCCGTCTTCGTCGACGAGTACCAAGACACCGACCCGGCGCAGGTCCGACTGCTGCGGGCGATCGCGGGCGACGGCCGAGACCTGGTGGTGGTGGGCGACCCGGACCAGTCCGTCTACGGCTTCCGCGGCGCCGACGCCCGCGGCATCCTGCGGTTCCCCCAGCAGTTCCCGACCGCCGACAGTGCGCCCGCGCCGGTCGCACCCCTGTCGACGACCCGACGCTTCGGCTCGCGGCTGCTGACCGCGTCGCGTCGGGTGGCCACCACCCTCGGGCTGCCCGGCAGCCTCGACCGTGAGGCGTTCGAGGCGTTCCGGCAGCCGACGGCCGACGGCTGCCCGTACGGCGACGGCCGGCTCGACGTTTTCACGTACTCCTCGTCCGGTGCCGAGCTCGACCACATCGCCGACCTGCTGCGCCGAGCGCACCTCGAGGACGGCCTCGCCTGGTCCGAGATGGCGGTGCTGGTGCGGTCGGGCACCCGGTCGATCCCGGCGCTGCGCCGGGCCTTGGTCGCCGCCGGGGTCCCGGTGGAGGTGGCCGCCGACGAGGTGCCGCTGCGGATGGAGCCGGCCGTGCAGCCCCTGCTGCTGGCCCTGCGGGTGGCGGCCGACCCGCAGACACTGACGACCGACCAGGCGCAGGCACTGCTCGTGTCGCCTTTGTGCGGGCTCGACGCGACCCAGGTGCGACGGCTCGCCCGCGACCTCCGCCAGGTGGACCGCGAGGCGTACGGCGACGAGCGACCACCGCGGCCGTCCGCCGACCTGCTGCGCGACGCGCTGCTCGACCCGGCGCCGCTGGCGATGCACCGCTCCCATGCCGCGGAGCGGGCCCGGGAGTTCGGCGAGCTGCTGCTGGCCGCCGGTGCGCGGCTGGCCACCGGTGAGCCGCCCGAGCAGGCGCTGTGGCAGCTGTGGTCGGGCACCCGGTGGCCGCGCCGGCTGCGTGCCGCCGTCGACCACGGCGGCGCCGCGGCCCGCACCGCGCATCGCGACCTCGACGCCGTCTGCGCGCTGTTCGAGATGGCGGCCCGGGCCGAGGAGCGCAGCGAGCACCGCGGCACGTCCAACTTCCTCGCCGAGGTGGAGGGCCAACAGATCCCGGCGGACACGCTCGCCGACAAGGGCGCACGCGGCCAGGCGGTCCGGCTGCTGACGGCGCACCGATCGAAGGGCCTCGAGTGGCGGCTCGTCGTGGTGGCCGGCGTCCAGGAAGGCGTGTGGCCCGACGCCCGCCGCCGCGGCTCGCTGCTGCAGGCCGACCGGCTGGCGCCCACCGGCCTCACCCCGCCGCCGTCGACCTCCGCGCTGCTGGCCGAGGAGCGCCGGCTGTTCTACGTCGCCGTGACCCGGGCCCGCCAGCGGCTCGTCGTCACGGCCGTCAGGTCACCCGATGCCGAGGGCGACCAGCCCTCCCGCCTGCTTATCGACCTCGGCGTACGCATCGAGCACGTCTCCGGCCGGCCGACCCGGCCGATGTCACTGGCCGGGGTGGTCGGCGCGTTGCGCCAGGTCGCCGGCGACCCGCAGGCCGACGTCGCACTGCGGCGGGCGGCGGCCAGCCGGCTGGCCCGACTCGCCGACGCCCGGCTCGACGACACCGACGAGGCGAGCCCGCCCCTGGTGCCGTTCGCCGACCCGCAGCAGTGGTGGGGGATGCGGCCGCAGAGCGAGTCGACGGCCCGAATCCGCGACGGCGCACCGCTCGTGCTGTCCGGCAGCGCCGTCGATGGCATCGGGCAGTGCGCCCTGCGCTGGTTCCTGAGTCGCGAGGCCGGCGGGGCGACGGCCACCACGACCGCCATCGGCTTCGGCAACGTCATCCACGTGCTCGCCCAGCAGGTCGCGAGCGGTGAGGTCGAGCCGGACGTCACCGCCCTGCTCGACCACCTCGACTCGATTTGGGGCCAGCTCCGGTTCACTGCACCCTGGGTCTCGCTGCGGGAGCGCGCCGAGGCCGAGGTCGCGCTGCGCCGGTTCGTGGCCTGGCACCGCGCCGACCGCCGCCGGTTGCTGGCCAGCGAGCACGAGTTCAAGGTCGAGCTGACCGTCGCCGGCGAGCAGGTCGCGATCCGCGGCGCCATGGACCGCGTCGAGGTCGACAGTGATGGCGCCGTCGTCGTGGTCGACCTCAAGACCGGCAAGACCGTCGTCACCGGAGACCAGGTCGTCGCGCACGCCCAGCTCGGCGTCTACCAGCTGGCGGTCGCGCACGGCGCGGCCAACGACCTCGTCGGTGACCTGACCCGCGAGCCGGCTCGACCCGGCGGCGCCGAGCTGGTCTACCTGCGCAAGGACGGTGGCCGACTGGCTCCCGACCAGCCGAAGGTGCTGCGGCAGCAGACCTGGGAGCCGGGTACTGACACCGACCCGAGCGTCCCGGAGCAGCAGGTGGCCCACGCCGTCCGCAGCATCCGGGAGGAGCAGTTCCCGGCGAGCACCAACGCGTTCTGCCTGATGTGCGAGTTCCGCACGCTGTGCCCCGCGCAGGCCGACGGGCTCTTCGTACTGTCGCCGCTCGAGGGGAGGGGCGATGACGACCGACGCTGAGGCGAGCCGCCACCCCCGCCGGCTCACCGACCCGGGTGCGCTCAGTGTGCTGATGGGCATCCCGTTCAGCGACCAGCAGCTGGCAGCGATCACCGCGCCGCTGGTGCCCAACGTGATCGTGGCCGGTGCCGGGTCGGGCAAGACCACGGTGATGGCGGCTCGGGTCGTCTGGCTGGTGGGCTCCGGCCAGGTCCGCGCCGACGAGGTGCTCGGCCTCACCTTCACC
>WHTB01000167.1 GCA_009379735.1 Propionibacteriales bacterium | reverse complement strand
CAGCGAGATGCCATAGAGCATCACCGCGGTCGACACGACGGAGACCAGGAAGAACTTCAGCGCCGCCTCGGCGGACCGCCGGTCGCCGCGCTTCAGGCCGACCAGCGCGAAGGCCGGCAGCGACACCAGCTCCAGCGCCACTACCAGCGTCGCCAGGTCGCGCGCGGCCGCGATCGTCAGCGCCCCGGTCGCCGAGCACAACAGCAGGAAGTGGTGCTCCCCCGACGGCACCCGGCCATCGATCGCCCCGACCGCCGACAGCAGCACGGTGACCAGCGTGCCGACCAGCACCACCACCCAGAAGCCGAACGTCAGGTCGTCCACGACGTAGGAGCACGCGGGCAGCGACTCGAGACCGCCCGGCAGGCAGAACGCCGCCCGCTCCTCGCCGGCCAGCGGGATCACGGCGGCGCCGGCCCCGAGCACGGCGAACACCGACAGCAGGTTGGCCCACGGCACCCGCGACCTGCCCACGAACGCGTCGACCACCAGCACCAGCACGGCCGCGACGGCCAGCACCAGCGGCGGCCCGATGGCCACCCAGTCGACCGGCTGCACCGCAGGCATCAGCGGCCACCTCCGAGCAGCGTCTGCACGGCCGGGTCGGTCACGGCCAGCAGCACGCCCGGCACAACGCCCAGCAGCACGGTCAGCACCAGCAGCGGTGCCCACACGGCCAGCTCGACCGAGGTCGCCTCCGTCCCCGGCGACGCGGGCTCGCCCTGGCAGATCCGGCGCACCACATGCACGAAGTACGCCGCCGTCAGCACCGCACCGACGCCACCGACGACCATGCACACCAGGAACGTCACCCGGGGCAGACCTTCGGCCGGGTCGAAGGCGCCGAGCAGCGCCAGCATCTCGCCCCAGAAGCCGGCCAGACCCGGCAGCCCGAGGCTCGCAAACGCGGCCACCGCCAGGAAGACGGCGAGCCGCGGCGAACGGGCATAGAGCCCGCGGCCGATGACCGTCAGCTCGGCCGAGTCGTAGCGGTCCTTCAACGCCCCGGCCAGGAAGAACAGCAGCCCGGTGATCAGGCCGTGCGCGATGTTCGCGACCAGCGCGCCGTTGACCCCCACCGGCGTCATCGAGGCGATGCCGAGCAGCACGAAGCCCATGTGACCGACGCTGGAGTACGCCACCAGCCGCTTGAAGTCGGACTGCGCGAGGCAGGCCAGCGAGCCGTAGACGATGCCGACCGCGGCCAGGCAGGCGAGGTACGGCGCGAGCTGGCGGGCGCCGTCGGGGACGACCGGCAGCCACACTCGGACGAAGCCGTACGTGCCCATCTTCAGCAGCACCCCGGCCAGCAGGACCGAGCCGACCGTCGGCGCCTTGGCGTGCGCGTCGGGCAGCCAGATATGCAGCGGCCACATCGGCGCCTTCACCGCGAGACCGAGCCCGATCGCCAGCGCCGCGAAGAGCTGGGTCTGCGCGGACATGCCGAGCCCGCCGCGCTCGGCCAGCACGAGCAGGTCGAACGTGCCGGTCTCGGCGTGCACGAGCAAGAAGCCGACCAGCATCAGCGCCGACCCGATCACAGTGAGCAGCAAGAAGACGGTCGCGGCCCGGCGCCGGCCCGCCGCGTCGTGCCGGTCGCCCCAGACCGCGATCACGAACCACATCGGGATCAGCACGACCTCGAAGAACAGGAAGAACAGCACCAGGTCGAGCGCGACGAACGTGCCCAGCACGCCGGTCTCGAGCAGCAGCAGCGTCGCCACCAGGTTGCGCTCGCCCCCGCACTCCGGCCCACCGCCGCGTAGCAGCGACACCATGCACAGCAGGGTGAGCAGCGTCGTCAGCAGCACCAACGGCAGCGAGACACCGTCCACACCGACTCGCCAGAACACGTCCAGCGACGGGATCCAGGCAGCCTCGGACTCCAGCCGCATCCCGTCCCGGCCCCAGGCGGCCGCGGCGACGACCAGCGAGACGACGAACGCCGCACCGGAGACGGCGACACCGACCGCCGGCGCGACCCGGTCGGCCTCGGCCCGCGGCCAGACCAGCGGCACGAGCGCGCCCAGCGCGGGTACGGCGACGAGTGCGGGCAGCAGCCAGCTCATGGCACCAGCCACCCGGCACCGAGCCCGAGGAGCAGGCCGCCGGCGACCACGGCCGTGACGTACACCTGGACGTTGCCGCGCTGCAGCCAGCGCAGCCCCAGCCCGAGCCAGCGCGCCCCAGTCCCGGCACCCCGGACGTACGGCTCGACGACGTCCCGGTCGGTCGCCACGACCGTGCGGGCCAGCGCCCAGGTCGGCAGCGCGATCCCCAGGTCGTACGCCCGGTCGAAACCGAGCTCGCGGTGCAGCAGCCGTCGAGTCGGGCCGAACCGCTCGGCGGGGTCGAGGCCGTCGACCCGCCACCACTCGGCGTACGTGAGCAGCAGGGTCACCAGCAGCACGACGGTCGTGACCGCCGCCAGCACCGGGTGGACCAGCTCGCCCTCGGTGCGTCCCAGCGGGTCAACCAGGTCGGGCGTCAGCACCAGCACGCCACCGGCCAGCGACGCCAGCGCGAGCAGCACCAGCGGCGCCCGCATCGACCACGGTGCCTCGTGCTGGGGACGGGCCCCGCGAGCCTCGCCGCAGAACACCAGCAGCCAGGCGCGGATCGAGTACGCCGCGGTAACCACGACCGTCAGCAGGCCGCTCACCAGCAGCAGCCAGCCCTGCCACGACGCGTGCTGGAACGCCTCCTCGCTGACGACTCCGAGCACCGCATCCTTAGAGAAGAACCCGACCACGGGCGGCAGCCCGGCCAGCGCGGCGAAGCCGACCGTCATCGTCCAGAACGTCACCGGCAGGGCCCGGCGCAGCCCGCCCATCTCGGTCATCGCCGTCGTGCCGATGGCATGCGCGACGGAGCCGGCGGCCAGGAACAGCAGCGCCTTGAACGCGCCGTGCGACAGCAGGTGGTAGACGCCCGCCGCATAACCGCCGACCGCGAGCGCGGCGAACATGTACGCCAGCTGGCTCACCGTCGACCAGGCCAGCACCCGCTTGAGGTCGTCCTGCGCGACGGCGAACAGCGCAGCGCCCAGCATGGTCACCGCCGCGATCACGGCGAGCACGCTGCGGGCCACCGGCGAGGCGGCCATCACGTCGTCGAGCCGGGCCACCAGGTAGACACCGGCGGCCACCATCGTCGCGGCATGGATCAGCGCGCTGATCGGGGTCGGGCCGGGCATCGCGTCGGGCAGCCAGGTGTGCAGCGGGAACTGCGCCGACTTGCCGACCACGCCGCACAGCACGAGCAGCATGGCCACGGTCGCCTGCGACGTACTCATGGCTCCGGACGCCGCCGACTCGTTGGCCGCGCCGATCGACCACGACCCGGTCGCCGTGCCGAGCACGAAGATCCCGAACAGGAACCCGATGTCACCGAGCCGGGTCAGCAGGAACGCCTTCACCGCGCCGGCGCGGGCGTCGGGTCGCTCCCAGTAGTGACCGATCAGGAAGTACGAGCAGGCGCCCATCACCTCCCAGCCGACCAGCAGCACGAACAGGTCGTCGGCGAGCACGACCGTCGCCATCGCCGTGGTGAACAGCAACACGAGCGCGGTGTACGTGGCTCGGCGCGGCTCGTCGCGGAGGTACGAGACGGAGTAGAGCAGCACCAGGAACGCGACCGTGGTCGCGAGCAGCACCAGCAGGGCGGCGAGACCGTCGACCGTGAGCGCGACCTCGATCGGCGCGACACCGGTCGCCATCTCGCCGAGCACGTGCCGCTCGGACTCCGCGCTGCCGACGTACGGGAGGGCGACCCACAGCCCGGCCAGCCAGGTGACGAGGCCGAAGGCCGCGCCGACCCAGCCGGTGGCGGCGCGGGTGCCGAGACCGAGCACCACCAGCGCACCGACGGCCGGCAGTGCGATCACCCAGGCCGGGTTCACCGCTCACCACCCGCCACACCGGTCCAGATCTGGTGGTCGCGGGCGATCGCCTCGTCGGCGGCGTCGCTGTCGGACAGCTCGCGCAGCCGGTCGATGTCGATGTGCTGGTGCGACCGGAAGATCATCAGCACGATCGCCAGGCCCAGCCCGAGCTCGGCGGCGGCGACCGCGATCACGAACAGCGTCAGCACCTGGCCGCTGTGCACGACGTCACGCAGATAGGTGTCGAACGCGACCAGGTTGAGGTTGACCGCGTTGAGCATCAGCTCGACACCCATCAGGACCAGGACGGCGTTGCGTCGCGCCAGCACGCCGTACACACCGATCGAGAACAGCAGGGCGGACACCACGAGCGGGAACAGCAGCAGCATCAGCGGCCCCCACCACGGGTCGAGCGCGACAGCACGATCGCGCCGACAAGGGCGGCGAGCAGCAGCACACTGAGCACCTCGAACGGCAGCACCCACGACGTGAACAGCGCCTCTCCGGTGGTCTCCGCGCTGCCCACGACCGAGTCGTCGAGGTCGATGCGTACGTCGCGGAAGCCGGCCACCAGGGACGACACCAGGGCGGCGGCGACCAGGACGGCGAGGCCCGCCGCGAGGGGACGGTTGGCGGTGACGGTGCCCGCCTCGGCCGCCGTCGGTGCCCGGGTCAGCATCAAGGCGAAGAGCAGGAGTACGACGACGGCGCCGACGTAGATCAGCACCTGCACCCAGGCCACGAACTCGGCCGCGAGCAGCAGGTAGCAGCCGGCCAGCGCGCCGAGCGTGACCACCAGCCACAGCGCCGCGTGCACCAGCCGGGCGGTCGTGACGACGAGCAGCGCCGACCCCACCGCCACCAGCCCCAGCAGGGCGAACAGCACTTCGACCGCGCTCACGCCTTCGGCTCCTGACCGGGCGGCGCGGTGTCCTTGACGTCGGCGGCCTTGCGAGCCGCGACGACCTCCTTCGGCTCCTCGGCGGCAGGGTCGAGGGCGGGCGGCACCGGCACGGTCCACATCCAGTCCCGCAGTCGGTCCTTGTCGTGCGTGAGGTCGCGGATGTCGTACTCGGCGTACTCGAACTCGGGCGACCAGTGGAGCGCGTCGAACGGGCAGGCCTCGATGCAGATGCTGCAGTACATGCAGAGCGAGAAGTCGATGTCGAACTGGTCGAGCACGTTGCGGCTGCGCTCGCGGGCACCCTCCTCGACCGGCGGCACGACCTCCTTGTGCGAGTCGATGTAGATGCACCAGGCCGGGCACTCCCGCGCGCACAGCATGCAGACCGTGCAGTTCTCCTCGATCAGCGCGATCACGCCGCGCGAGCGCGGTGGCAGGACCGGCATCGCGTCGGGGTACTGCGCCGTCACCGACCGCCGGGTCAGGTTGCGCCAGGTGACCCGGAGCCCGTCGAGCAGGCCGCTGCCCCAGCTGCTCATGCGACCGCCACCACCGTCGTCAGGGCCAGCTGGGCCAGCGCCACCGGCACCAGCACCTTCCAGGCCAGGCTCTGCAGCTGGTCCTCGCGCAGCCGGGGGTACGCCACCCGGGCCCAGATCACCACGAACGCCACCACTCCCGTCTTGACCAAGGTCCACAGCCAGCCGAGCGCGCCCTCGAACGGGCCCTGCCAGCCGCCGAGGAACAGCACCGCGGTCAGCGCCGACAGCAGCACGATGCCGGCGTACTCGGCGAGCAGGAACAGCGCGAACCGCAGCCCGGTGTACTCGGTGTAGGGGCCGAACACGATCTCGGAGTCGGCCACCGGCATGTCGAACGGCGGCCGCCGCAGCTCGGCCAGCCCGGCGACGAAGAACACCACCATCGCGGGCAGCTGCCACAGCAGCCACCACCACTGCCACGCCTCGACGATGCCGGTCAGCGACAGCGTGCCGGCGGCCATCGCCGGGCTGACCGCGGCCAGCACGAACGGCAGCTCGTACGCCATCAGCTGGGCGGCGATCCGCATGCCGCCGAGCAGGCTGTACTTGTTGGCGCTGGCCCAGCCGCCCATCAGCGAGCCGAGGACGCCGACGCTCATCACGGCCAGCACGAAGAACAGGCCGAGGTCGAGGTCCTGGCCGACCAGGCCCGGGCCGACCGGGATCGCCACGAACGCGACGAGGTACGGCAGCAGCGCCACCGCCGGCGCCAGCTTGAACACCGTGCGGTCGGCCGCGGCCGGGACGACGTCCTCCTTCTGTGCGAACTTCACCCCGTCGGCGACCAGCTGGGCCCAGCCGTGGAAGCCGCCGGCGTACATCGGGCCGACCCGGCTCTGCATGTGCGCCATCGCCTTGTGCTCGGTCTGGCCAACCAGCAGTGGCAGCACCAG
Source organism: Propionibacteriales bacterium (assembly GCA_009379735.1). Taxonomy (GTDB): domain Bacteria; phylum Actinomycetota; class Actinomycetes; order Propionibacteriales; family Nocardioidaceae; genus WHTB01. The sequence goes on along the minus strand of WHTB01000167.1, from coordinate 3,200 downwards.
GAACGCCGCGATCACGACGAGCACCCGCAGCACGACCTCGACCCACTCAGCCATCGGTCGGCTCCTCGGGCGGCTTCGCCGGAGCTCGGGGTGTCCGGCGGGGGCGGGCCGGCCCGGGGGCGGCGTGCGCCAGCGGGTCGGGCGCGTCGCTGCCCGGCTCGCGGGGACCCCACTTCTCCGGGTCGGGCACGCCGGGCGGTCGCATCGTGCGGCGAGACGGCGAGGCACCGTGGGTGGCGTCGGACTCACCCGGCTCCTTGGCGCCCGGCCAGGGCTTGGCGACCCGGGAGGCGAGCACGAACTCCTTGCGCAGCGGGTGTCCCTCGAACTGCTCGGGCAGCAGCAGGTGGCTGGCCTCCGGGTCGGCCCCCGGCCCGCCGGCGAACGCGATGCCGAACATCTCCGCGGTCTCCCGCTCATGCCAGCCCGCCCCGGCGTACACCTCGACCAGGCTCGGGAGGGTGGGCTGCTCGCGACCGACCTTCGTGCGCAGCAGCAGGTGGTCGACGCCGCCGTCTCGCAGGGCGGCGAGGTGGCAGACGACGGAGAACCCCTCGGCCATCTCGTCGACGGCCGACAGCCAGTCGAAGTAGCGGCAGCCGAGGTCGTCGCGGGCCCGTGTCGCCGACTCGACCCACGCGTCGGTGGGCACGTCGACGGTCAGCGGGCCGAAGCCCTCGTCGTACCCACCGAAGACCTCCGTGACGCGCTCACCCCACGTCATCGGGACCGCCCTTGTCGACCCGCGGTCGCAGCAGGGACGACACCTTCCGCCGCTTACGCCGGTCAGGGTAGCGGTCGCCGAGCGACTCGGCGGCGATCTTGTCCTGCAGATGGAGGATGCCCTGCAGCAGGGCCTCCGGGCGCGGCGGGCAGCCCGGCACATAGACGTCGACGGGGATGATCTGGTCGACGCCCTTGGTGACGCAGTACGAGTCCCAGTACGGGCCGCCGGAGTTGGAGCAGGAGCCGAACGAGATGACGTACTTCGGCTCCGGCATCTGCTCGTAGAGACGGCGCACGGCCGGCGCCATCTTGTCGGTGACGGTGCCCGAAACGACCATCAGGTCGGCCTGCCGCGGCCCGGGCGCGAACGGGATCACCCCGAGCCGGATGAAGTCGTGCCGCGCCATCGAGGTGGCGATGAACTCGATAGCACAGCAGGCCAGGCCGAAGTTGAACACCCAGAGGGAGTAGCGCCGACCCCAGTTGAGGACGAACTTGGCCGGTTGGGGTGCGATCTTGGACAGCACGCCCACCGAGCCCGCGGTCGGCATGCCGAGGTCGACCCGTGCGGCTCCCACGGTGCTCAGGTCCACGTCAGCACCCCCTTGCGCCAGGCGTAGAGCAGCCCGACGGCGATGAACCCGATGAACACGGCCATCTCACCGACGACGGTCCAACCGAGCCCGGCGAACACCGTCGCCCACGGGAACAGGAAGACGGCGTCGACCGCGAAGATCACATACAGGTAAGCGAAAACGTAGTAGCGCAGGTGGATCTGCGCCCAGCCCTCACCGATCGGGTCGACCCCTGACTCGTAGGTGAGCAGCTTCTCCGGACTCTGCCGGCGCGGGGCCAGCAGGCGGTTGGCAGCGAAGATCGACGCGACCAGCCCGACGCCGGCGACCACGATGGCGAGCACGGGTGCGTACGACGCGTAGTAGCCATCCACGCTCGGCAGTCTAGGGGGTCGCCGACGTCACCCGGCCAGTGTCGAACCGGCCGTTTTCCCCCGGCTGTTTTCTGGTACGGGGGCGCCCCGTTCCAATAGGTCTGGAACGGGGCGCCCCCGTACCAGAGGCAGCGGGGTCAGGCGCCGCAGCGACGGCAGGGCGGCTGCGTCGACGCGAAGTACGCCAGGGCGGCGGCGCCCATCCCGAGCCCCCACACCAGGTACGACGGGATCGCGACCCACATGAACGCCATCGACCACTCCTGCTCGGCACCGCGGATCGTCTCGACGGTGAGCTGGATCGTGCCGAAGCCGAAGTACGCCACCAGGCCGGCCGACAGCGCCACGCCCGGCACGATCAGCAGCCAGCGCCCTACCCGGCGGCCCCACCCGTGCACCAGCGCCAGCGGCAGCGCGACCCCGGCGAGCAGGAAGCCGACCTCGAAAGCCACCAGGGCCGGACCGACCTCGAACACCATGCCGTCGTCGAACAGCGCGTACTGCGCGACGATCCGCAGCAGGCAACCGGCCACCGCGGCGTAGGCACCCCACCAGGCCCACGCCGGCGTCGCCCGGGAACGCACCCGACCCGCCACCCGGCCGCAGCGCAGGCAGGCCTCGCGGCCACGCCGGGAGTACGTGACGGCGACCCCGGCGAGCAGCACCGCGCCGGTCAGGCAGGCCGCCCGGCTGGCCGCACCCAGCGCGAAGAACTCGACACCGAGCCCGGGCAGCAACCCACCCACGACGTCCAGCAGCAGCAGCGCCGACGACATCGCCAGCGCCGCGGCGGTGACGCCCGCTCCGGCCAGCAGCAGCCGGCGCACGGCCGTCGAAGCCGGCACCTGCATCGCGACGGCGAGGACGGCGGCGGCTCCACACAGCAGCACCGCCCACCACCCGTCGAGGAGCAGGTCGCGGCCGATCGGCGACATCCGGTCCGGTGGGTCGCTGACCGCCCAGAGCACGCGAAGCGCGCCGTACAGCAAGGCCCAGACCACCACGGCGACCGGGCCCCGACGTACCCAGCCGGGCGGCTCTCGCATCGTGCCGACCTTCCTCGCGGCCGGCTTGTCAGACAGTTCCGACTGGATGTGGTCGATTCCGTCTGACAACAGGGCGGGCCGCGCCGGCGACGGGATCCGGGTCGCCGACTTGTCAGACAGTTCCGACTGCATGTGGTCGATTCCGTCTGACAACGGGGCGGGGTCCGATCCGGGTTGACGACTCGACCTTGGCAGGGGCGACGACTCGAGAAGTGACATGCCTCCAGCCTGCTGACCGGCCGGCCGGCGGTCCTCACCCCGCAGAGGGAGACCGCTCCCCCAGAGGGGGCCACCCGTCACCGCGGGCCACCGAACGTAACAATCGGGTCACGCCACATCCCCCGCGATGTGGACACCTCCGCACGGCAAAGTTGTGACAGTCGTAGCATGAACAGGAGAGCGGACGTCACGCACCGCCAACTGCACATCACCACAGCGAACGGGCCCCGTCACCCAACGGGACCCACCGGAAAGAGGAT
>WHTB01000376.1 GCA_009379735.1 Propionibacteriales bacterium | reverse complement strand
GGACTCGTCGACGATGGCTTCGTCGTTCTCGGCGGACCGATCGGGGACGGCGAGCGGGTCCTGCTCGTCGTCGAAGCCTCGGACGAGCACGAGATTGAGGCGCGCCTTGGTGCGGATCCATGGGTGTCGACCGGGACCCTCCGGATCGGTGCGATCGAGCCCTGGACAGTTTGGCTCGACGGCAGGCAGAGCAAGGAGACCCGCTGACCACGATCGGTTCGCCGGCCTTGGCTGTAGGGGTGGCTGGACGTGGTGCACCCCGGCGCACCTGCACCTACGTTTCCCAGGTCAGACTGGGTGCGCCCGGCAGGACTCGAACCTGCGACCGTCGGATTAGAAGTCCGGTGCTCTATCCAGCTGAGCTACGGGCGCTCGCCACCTCGGCGACGGCGGCGTCAGCCTAGGACATCACAACTCGAGCTGAGGGTTAGCGCAGCCGTCCAATCCACGCCTCGACGTCGTCGGGAGTACGCGGCAGCGCGGCCGACAGGTTGCGGTTGCCGTCCTCGGTGACGAGCAGGTCGTCCTCGATCCGGACGCCGATCCCGCGCAGCTCCTCGGGCACCAGCTCGTCGTCGGTCTGGAAGTACAGGCCCGGCTCGACCGTGAGGACATGCCCGGCGGCGAGGGTCCCCTCGCGGTACGACGCCGGCGGGGCCTGGGCGCAGTCGTGCACGTCGAGCCCGAGCATGTGGCCCGTGCCGTGGATCGTCCAGCGGCGGTAGACCATGCTCTCGGGGTCGAGCGCCTCCTCAGCCGACACCGGCAGCAGGCCGAGGTCGGAGAGCCCGTGCGCGAGTACGGCCATCGCGGCCTGATGGAACGCCTTGTACGCCGCCCCTGGTCGCACGGCCGCCATGCCTGCGTCCTGGGCGTTGAAGACGAGCGTGTACAGGTCGCGCTGCAACGGCGTGAACGTACCGCTGACCGGCAGCGTCCGGGTGATGTCGGCGGTGTAGAGCGACTTCGCCTCGACGCCCATGTCGAGCAGCAGCAGGTCGCCACGGTTGACGGCGCCGTCGTTGTCGTTCCAGTGCAGCACGGTCGCGTGTGACCCGGCGCCGACGATGGAGTGGTAGCCGACGTTGTTGCCATCGGTGCGCGCCCGCCGGTAGAACGTGCCGTCGATCCAGCGTTCGCCATGGGTCAGCACCTGGTCCCACTCGGTCAGGCAGTCGTCGAACCCCCGAGACGTGATGTCGACGGCGATCTGCAGCTGGTCGATCTCCCACGCGTCCTTGACCAAGCGCATCTCGCTCAGCGCCGTCGCCAGCTCGCCGTCCCGGTCGGCGTCACCCTCGACGCTCGCGTCGACGCCCGGGTCGACCCCGCGCAGCAGCCGGGCGTTGTCGGCCTTGTCGAGCATCCCGGCGAGGTCGTCGATGGGACGGCAGGGCAGGCCGAGACGCTCCTCGGTCTCCGCCAGGGACGCCCGGCGACCGGTCCAGAACTCGCCGTACCGCGCGTCTCTGAAGAACTCGTCGGTCTGCCGTGACGCCCGTGGGCGGAAGTACAACGTCGGCTGCCCGTGGTCGAGTACGAAGACCGCGTCGGACTCCTGGTTGCCGGTCAGCCACAGGTGCGCCGAGTCGACGCGGAACGGGTAGTCGCAGTCGTTGTTGCGCACCTTCAGGGAACCAGCGGGTACGACGACGACGTCGTCGGCGAACCGCTCGGCGAGCCGGCTGCGGCGTTTGGCTGCCCACGTCGCGACCGGCTCCTCGAGGGAGTCGACCGCGGGGTCGGCCCAGCCCGTTCGCATGAACTCGAGGTACGCGTCGCTCACGCCCTCGTCATGGCTGCGGGTGGTGGGCTTCTCCTCGGTTCCGACCTGCTGAGCTTTGTCCGACACGGAATCCTCCTGCATAGATGCGATGGACCCAGCCTAGACGGACGTGCCGTCGGCGGGACCTGTGGAGATGGTCCGCGCGCACCGTCCCACCCCACTACCCTGGTCGCCATGAGTGTGCAGCCATCGTCGATGCCGCGGCGTCGACGCTCTTGGCTGCTCATCGTCACCTCGGTGCTGCTCGGGCTGGGCGCCGTCGCGATCGCCGTTCTGATCGTGCGGGCCGGCTCGCCGACGGCGGCCGTCGTCGGCGTGCTGCTCGCCGCGCTGCCGGTGCCGCTGCTGATCGGGTTCTACCTCTGGCTCGACCGCTACGAGCCCGAGCCGGTGCGCTACCTAGCGGCTGGGTTGGGCTGGGGTGCGGTCGCGGCGACGTCGCTCGGTGCGATCTTCACCGCCCTGGGAGCCGAGCTGACCGGGGTCAGCGAGGACCTGACGGGCGTGATCTGGGCGCCGATCGCGGAGGAGCTCGCCAAGGGGCTGTTCCTGGTCGCGGTGGTGCTGTTGCGGCGGCGGCAGGTGCACGGGCTGCTCGACGGCATCGTGTACGCCGGCATGGTCGGCATCGGCTTCGCGTTCACCGAGAACATCCTCTACTACATGCAGAGCTACCTCGGTGACGGCGAGGTGCCTAGTGGGGTCGGCGCCGCGACCTCACTGTTCATTCTGCGCGGTGTGATCAGCCCGTTCGCCCATCCGCTGTTCACCGCCGCCCTCGGCATCGGTCTCGGGTACGCCATCGCGAGCCGTTCGCGGACCATGCGGCTCCTGGCGCCGCTGCTCGGCTACGCCGCCGCGGTCGGCCTGCACGCGGCCTGGAACGGCAGCGCCCTGCTCGGCGGCACCGCGACGTTCCTGCTCACCTATGTCCTCGGCATGATCCCCGCCCTGGCCCTCGTGTTCGGACTGGCGCTGTGGGTACGACGAAGGGAGGGCCGGCTGCTGGCGTACGCGCTCGACGACTGTGCCCGGATGGGATGGTTGCACCCGGACGAGGTGCCCTGGACCGCGTCACTCGCACATCGAGCGTCGGCTCGGGCGTATGCTCGCCGAATGCGCGGGCCGGCGGGTGTTCGTGCGCTTCGTGAGTACCAGCAGGTGCTGACCGAAATGGGCTTCCTGCATGACCGCGTCATGCGGGGCGTCGCGCCGAGCGATGTCGGCCCGCGGATGGCCGAGATCCGGCACCGCATGAGCGCGTGGCGGCCCTACGTCGTTCTCCCGCCCCCATTGCCCCGGGGTCATCTGGCGGTTTACGGTCCGCGCAACAGCGGGTTGACCCGCTAGCGTTGCCCGTGACCGTCTAGTCACATAGCGTGCATCTTGGGCAGGGTGCAGGCTAAGTAGTTCATCGGAAAGGGTGGATCTTGGCGAGTGACCGCCGTGCCGCAGGCCTCATCGGCGTGCTCGTACAGCTCCGTGAGGCGTTGGTCGCCACCCGGATCCCGTTGGAAGGGGTCGCGGCCGACCACGCGCGTACGACCCTGCGCGAGATGATCGATCAGCTGGAGGACTACGTACTTCCCCGGCTGATCCAGTTCGACGCGCCCCTGCTCGCCGTGATCGGCGGCTCGACCGGCGCCGGCAAGTCGACGCTCACCAACTCGCTGATCGGGGAACGGGTCACCGAGCCCGGCGTC
>WHTB01000245.1 GCA_009379735.1 Propionibacteriales bacterium | reverse complement strand
GCGCGTGTTCGCGAAGTACTGGCGGCATGGCGAACGCACCGGCACGGGTCTCGGCCTCTACATCGTGCACGGGCTGGTCACCGCGCACGGCGGCCGGGTGCAGGTGGACAACACCGAGCAGGGCGGCGCGCGCTTCCGGGCGACGTTCCCGGTGGGTGAGCCGGCCGCGCTCGACCCGTCCACGAGCTAACCCGATGGCGCGCCGCAGCGACCGCTTCCTAGACTTTGCAGGTCCAACCAGGCGAAAGTCCGCGTCGAAAGGCACACATGTCGGGTCCCAGCTCTGACTACGACCCCGTCGAGGTCACCCCACTGCGTGCGGACGAGGTCGAGAAGATGCGCGACGACGCGCTCGCGGCGGTCGCGACGGCCGGCGACCTCGCGGCGTTGAAGCAGGCACGTCAGGAACATACCGGTGACCGGTCGCCGCTGGCCTTGGCCAACCGCGAGATCGGCGCGCTGCCGCCGCAGGCCCGCAAGGAGGCCGGCCGGCGGGTCGGCCAGGCGCGGGGGGCGGTGGCGAAGGCGCTGACCGAGCGCGAGCAGGTGCTCGAGGTCGAGCGCGAGCAACGGATCCTGGCCGAGGAGTCGGTCGACGTCACGCTGCCGTGGGACCGCGAGCCCCGCGGCGCGCGACACCCGCTCACCACGTTGCAGGACCGCATCGAGGACGTCTTCATCGCGATGGGCTGGGAGGTCGCCGAGGGCCCGGAGGTGGAGGCTGAGTGGCTGAACTTCGACGCCCTCAACTTCGGGCCGGACCACCCCGCGCGCACCATGCAGGACACCTTCTGGCTGGAGCCGGCTGCCGCGGCGCTGGTGCTGCGGACGCACACGTCGCCGGTGCAGGCCCGCACCATGTTGACCCGCGAGCCGCCGATCTACATCGTCTGTCCCGGTCGGGTGTTCCGGACCGACACGCTGGACGCGACGCATGCGCCGGCCTTCACCCAGGTCGAGGGCCTCGCGATCGACGAGGGCCTGAGCATGGCCGACCTGAAAGGCACGCTGGACCACTTCTGGGAGTCGATGTTCGGCGCCGGGATCACGACCCGGTTCCGACCGTCGTTCTTCCCGTTCACCGAGCCCAGCGCCGAGGTCGACCTGGTCTGTATCGCCTGCCGCGGCGAGCAGCCGGCCGTCGCGACCTGCCGTACCTGCAAGGGTGAGGGCTGGATGGAGTGGGGCGGCTGCGGCGTCGTCAACCCCCGGGTGCTGGTCGCCTGTGGGGTGGACCCCGAGCGCTACTCGGGCTACGCGTTCGGGATGGGGATCGAGCGCACGTTGATGGTCCGCCACGGCATCAACGACATGCGCGACATCGTCGAGGGTGACGTCAGGTTCACGGTGCCGTTCGGAATGGAGATCTGATGCGGGTCCCGCTGTCCTGGTTGCGCGAGTACGTCGACCTGCCGGCCGACGTCACGCCGGCCGCGCTGGCCGATCGGCTGACCACGCTCGGCCTGAAGTTCGAGGCGCTGCACGCCGCCGGCGCCGATGTCACGGGCTCGCTGGTGGTCGGCCGGGTGCTGTCGTTCGAGAGCGAGAAGCACTCGAACGGCAAGACCATTCGCTGGTGCCAGGTCGATGTCGGCGAGGGTGAGCCGCGCGGCATCGTCTGCGGCGCGCACAACTTCGCGGTCGACAACCTGGTGGTCGTCGCGCTGCCCGGCGCGACGTTGGCCGGCGGGTTCGAGATTGCGGCGCGTACGACGTACGGCCACGTGTCCGACGGGATGATCTGCTCGGCCCGCGAGCTCGACCTGGGCGACGAGCACGCCGGCATCATCGTGCTCGGCAGCGCCGACTCGGTAGACATGAAGCCCGGCGACGACGCGGCCGAGCTGCTGCACCTGCGCGACGACGTGATCGAGTTCGAGATCAACCCGGACCGCGCGTACGCGCTGTCCGTGCGCGGTGTTGCACGTGACGCCGCGATCGCGTACGGCGTGGAGTTCCGCGACCCCGCCGACCAGGTGGTCCCGACGCCCGACGACGCCGGCTACCCCGTCCGGCTCGACGACACCGACGGGTGTCCGGCGTTCGCGGCACGGACGGTGTCCGGGTTCGACCCCACGGCGCCCACACCGCGTTGGCTGGCCAGGCGGGTCCAGCTGGCCGGCATGCGACCGATCTCGCTGGCGGTCGACGTCACCAACTACGTGATGCTCGAGCTCGGCCAGCCGATCCACGGCTACGACCGCAACGCCGTGTCGGGCCCGATCGTGGTGCGGCGGGCGACGGCCGGAGAGAAGCTCACGACTCTCGACGGTGTCAGCCGGTCCCTCGACCCCGAGGACCTGCTGATCACCGACGACTCCGGGCCGATCGGCCTGGCCGGGGTGATGGGCGGCGAGACCACCGAGATGAGTGAGTCGACCAGCGACGTACTGATCGAGGCGGCGCACTTCTCCGCGGTCACGGTCTACCGCACCGAGCGGCGGCACCAGCTGCCGTCGGAGGCGTCGCGCCGCTTCGAGCGTGGTGTGGACCCGACGCTCCCGGCCCGCGCGGCGCAGCGGGTGGCCGACCTGCTGGTCGCTCATGGCGGCGGTCGCATCGACGACGGCGTGACACTGGTCGGCAGCGCACCCGCGCCTGTGGCGGTCGCGATGACGACCGACCTGCCCACCCGGGTGACCGGCATCGAGATCGACGAGGCGACCTCGGTCGGCGCCCTGGAGCAGGTCGGGTGCACCGTCGAGGTGGCCGGCGGCCGCATCACCGCCGTACCCCCGCCGTGGCGACCCGACCTGACCGACCCGAACGACCTGGTCGAGGAGGTCGCCCGGATCGTCGGCTACGACGCCGTACCGTCTCGGTCGCCGGTCGCGCCGGCCGGACACGGGCTGACCGAGGTGCAACGGGTCCGACGCCGGATCGGACGGCAGCTGGCCGGGTCGGGGTACGTCGAGGTGCTGAGCCAGCCGTTCGTCGGCTCGAGCGACTGGGAGCGGCTCGGCCTGGCCGACGACGACGCGCGCCGCCGCACGATCCGGATCGCCAACCCGCTGTCCGAGGAGGAGCCCGAGCTGCGTACGACGCTGCTGCCCGGGCTGCTGCGCGCGCTCGCTCGCAACGTCGCCCGGGGCCAGGTGGACCTCTCACTGTTCGAGACCGGGCTGGTGTTCCTGCCGAAGGGGGATGGGGCGGTGGCGCCGATCCCGTCGGTCGACCGCCGGCCGAGCGATGACGAGCTGGCCGCAATCGAGGCGGCGCTGCCCGATCAGCCCGAGCATCTCGCCGTCGCGCTGTGCGGAGATCGGGAGCGGGCGGGCTGGTGGGGTGGTGGCCGGGCCGCTGGTTGGTTCGATGCGGTGGCGGCGATCCGGGCGGTCGCCGAGACCTTGGGCGTGCCGTTGACCGTGCGGTCCGGCGCCGCGGACCCGTGGCACCCCGGCCGATGCGCCGAGCTCGTCCTCGGAGACGAGGTGGTCGGCCGAGCGGGTGAGCTGCACCCGCGTGTGTGCACGGCGTACGGTCTCCCGGCACGTACTGCCGTGGCGGAGGTCGACCTGGCGGCGTTGCTGGCCCGAGCGGACACGATGGTCGTAGGGCCGCGGGTGTCGAGCTACCCGGTCGCCAAGGAGGACGTCGCGCTGATCATCGACGCGTCGGTCCCGGCGGCCGAGGTGGAGGCGGTCCTGCGGTCGGGGGCGGGGGAGCTGTGCGAGTCGGTGCGGCTGTTCGACGTCTACACCGGTGAGCAGATCGGCGAGGGTCGCAAGTCGCTGGCGTTCGCGCTGCGCTTCCGCGCGCCGGACCGTACCCTCACCGAGGCCGACACGTCGGTCGCGCGGGACGCGGCGGTGGCGGCGGCGGTCCAGCGGTTCGGCGCCGTGCCGCGGGTCTGAGGTCCCGGACCGGCCGACGGTGCGCCGTTCTGACACACTGCGAGGCGTCGCTTCCGGAAAGGGTGGCTTGGTGCTCGACCGCATCGTGGCGCTGGCGCACGACCAGCGCGTCCGCTACCTCGCCGTCGGGGCCACGACGTCGGTGCTGTACTTCGGCACCTTCACCGCCGGTTGGACGTTCCTGCCGATCCCCTACGTCGTGATGACCGCGCTGGCCCACCTCTTCACGGCGCTGGTGATGTACCCGTTCTACAGCCGCTTCGTGTTCCGGTCCGACGTCTCCTGGCTGCGCGGCTTCACCCGCTTCTACAGCGTGTGGCTGGGTGGCCTGGCGGTGTCGGTCATCGGGATGCCGCTGCTGGTCGAGTACGCCCACGTGCCGGTCGTCGTCTCCCAGGCCGTGACGATTGTGGCGGTCCCGGTGCTGGCCTATCTTGTGCACCACAGTTGGACCTTCCGGTAGTTCCGTCGAGTTGAGGGTGTGTCGGTGACGAGTGACGTGCAGGCGAGGTCGGCGTCGATCGAGCAGCCTGACTACTGGTGGTACCGCGCTCGTGCGGAGCTGCTGAGGACGATCCTGCAGCCGTACGTCGGCGAGCCTGCGCGGGTCCTCGACGTGGGCAGCGCCGACGGTCCCAGCGTCGACTGGATGAGCGGGTACGGGCAGCGCGTCGCCCTCGACATCGACCCGAGCGGGCTCGCGTCCGGTGGTGTCTGCGGGTCCGCGATGGCGCTGCCGTTCACCGACGAGGCGTTCGACGTGGTCGCGGCGTTCGACGTGATCGAGCACTGCGAGCCCGAGGCGCAGGCCGTGGATGAGCTGGTCCGCGTGCTACGGCCGGGAGGTCGCTTGCTGGTCTCCGTACCCGCATACCAGTGGGCCTGGACCCAGTTCGACGTCGACGCCGGTCACCATCGGCGCTACACCCGCAAGCGGCTGGAGCGTGCCATCACGGCGGGCGGTATGACGCCGGAGCGGGTGACCCACGCGTTCGCCGGCACCCTGCCCGCGTTCGCGGCGGAGCGGCTGATGCGCCGGCTGCAACGCTCGCCACAGCCCGACTCAGCCACGCTCCCCGAGGTCTCCCCGGTCATCGAGAAGGTGCTGATGGGGCTGTGCTCGCTGGATGTCCGGGTGCTGAAGCGCCGCAACCTGCCGTTCGGGTCGTCGGTCGTGCTCGCCGCGACGAAGCCGGCTGAGTCGCCGGTGTGACTGCGGTGTGACGGTGGGGCGCCCGTCACGCGTCGGGCCGCTCCTGCAGCGCGCGCACCTCGACCTTGCTCTGGAGGGCCCGCGAGGCCTGCTTGGTCCACTCGATCGCCGCGTCGTCGTTGTCCGCCTCGATGACCCAGAAGCCGCCGAGGTACTCCTTGGCCTCGGTCAACGGGCCGTCGGTGAGGACCGGGGCGTCACCGGTGTTGTCGACCGTGGTCGCGGTCGATGGCGGGTTCAGGCCGCCGGCGAACACCCACGCTCCCGCCTCTTTGAGGGCGGTGTTGAACGCGTCCACCGAGGCGAACACCTCCTGCAGCTCGGCGGGATCCATGGCCGCCATTGTCGGTTCCGCGGCGGAGTCGTGGGGGAGGCTCAGGAAGTACTGCGTCATGGTCTTCTCCTTGGGTTTCGACTGCTGCGTGCTCGGCAGCCTCTCACCCATTCCACGAACACGCAGGGTCGGATCAAACGACGCTCGCCTCGGCGCGACCGTAGCCGACCCGGGGCACCTTGTGTGGGTCGGTTTCGCGGCCGGCGTACGGATTCGGACGTCATACCAGGCGCTGGGGTACGCGACCGCTCCACCCACCTCATCCAGCAGTCTCCTTGCCTCAGTCGAGGCCGCGGTCGACGATCTCCTGAAGCCGGCGCAGCACCTCGGTGTCGCCGCGACGGTCGAGCTGGCCGGGGCCGAGGCGCCCCCACAGCCAGCAGTCGACGTCGGCAGACTCGCCGCGGACCACCGCCGCGGGGGCCGCAGCAGCGTCGACGACGGTGAGCACGGGCTCGTCGACCTCGTCGCCGGTGTCCGGGCTGGTGCCGACGAAACGCCCAGGCGCGACGGTCCACGACGCATCCGTGTCGGTCGTCTCCACGCGCACGGTGCTCCCGTCGGGTGTGAACGCACCCCAGTCATCGAGCTCGCCGAACATCACCCGAAGCGCCTCGTCGACACCGTCGGTGGCGAACGCCGGGTCGATCGGAGCACCCTGGCCCGGGACGACCGCGGCGGTCAGCTCGGCGTCGACCCGGTGGATCAGCGCCTCGTGCGCCTGCCGGCGCCGGACGAAGCCGACAGTCCGGTCGTCGGCCCACGTCCAGACCGGGGTCTCGGGCGGGGTAGTGGACAGCGCGTCGTGCAGGGCGATCCCGGCGGTCGCGAACAGGTGCAGCAGCGCGTCGAGGTCGGTCGGCCGGTCCGGCTTCTGCCGAGCGGCCTCCGCCGGGTCGGGCAGCCGCTCCCGCACGATCGTCCCCCAGAACAACTGGACCTCGGTCAGGTGCCACAGCAGGTCGACGGCCGACCACTCGGGACACGTGGGCACGGGTTTCGCCGGGTCGGTCGCTGCCAGCAGGTCGCCGAACCGCTCGGACTCGACGGCCAGCGGGGTCAGGTAGTCCAGTGTCGGCCTCATGCCTGCACCGTACGACCGCGGCCGGACAAACCTCGACGGCGGCGGGCAAACCGATTTGCATAGAGTTCCGTGAGCCTGCATGATTATGCAGATGGCGGTGAGAGTCGGAGTCGCAGGAGCCAGCGGGTACGCGGGCGGGGAGGTGCTCCGCCTGCTCGCGGGGCATCCGGAGGTCGAGATCGGTGCGATCACCGCCGGCGGCAACGCCGGCACGCCGCTGGGCGCCCACCACCCCCACCTGGTGCCGCTCGCCGACCGGATTCTCGCGGAGACCTCGGCGGATGCGCTG
>WHTB01000060.1 GCA_009379735.1 Propionibacteriales bacterium | reverse complement strand
CGCGAGCGGCAGCAGGTCGCCGTCGTTCTTGACCAGGGTGGTGGTCCGGTCGGTGATCTTCTGTGCCTGCTTGAGGCTCCGCTTGGTGCCGACCACGCTGTCTACATCGTCGACGTCGACGTACGGGTCGTCCACCAAGCCGAGCTCTTGCTTGAGCTCGAGGATGCGTCGCACGGAGGTGTCGACGCGTTCCTCGGTGATCTCGCCGTTCTCAACCGCGTCCAGCACGGCGTTGTACGCGACGTCGTACTCCGGGGGCATCAGCAAGATGTCGGCGCCGGCCTGGAGCGCGAGTACGGGAACGCGGTCGTCGCCGTACTTGATCCGGACGCCCTCCATGTTGAGCGCGTCGGTGATGATGATGCCCTCGTAGCCCATCTCCTCGCGCAGGATGCCGGTCAGGATCGGCCGGGACAGCGTGGCCGGGTCGAAGGCCGGGTCGAGCGACGGGACCTCGATGTGCGCGGTCATGATCGCTCGGACGCCGCTGTCGACCGCGGCCTGGAACGGCGGCTGGTCGAACTGCTCCCACTCCGCGCGGGTGTGGAAGATGGTCGGGATGTCGAGGTGGCTGTCCTGGTTGGTGTCACCGTGGCCGGGGAAGTGCTTGGCGGCGGCGGCCAGCCCGGCGCCCTGGTAGCCGCGCACCTGGGCCGACGTCATGTCGGCGGCCAGGTCGGGGTCCTCGCTGAACGAGCGGACGCCGATCACCGGGTTGGCCGAGTTCATGTTGACGTCGGCGACCGGGGCGAAGTTCCAGTTGACGCCCATCGCGGCGAGCTCTCGGCCGGTGATGTCGGCGGCGGTGCGCGCGTCCTGGGACCGTCGGCCGGCGCCGAGCGCCATGTTGCCCGGGAACTGCGTCGCCGGCGGGCCGACCCTGGCGACGATGCCGCCCTCCTGGTCGATGGCGATCAGCGACGGCGCGCCGGCCGGCTGGGCGAGCGCGGCGTCCTGGACGCCGTTGGACAGTCCGGCGATCTGACGCGGGTTGTTGGTGTTGTTGGTCCGCGAGAAGTAGACGATGCCGCCGGGCTGGTACTTGTCGATCAGCTGCTCGGCGTTGTCCACGCCGTACAAGCCCTGGTTTCGCGCGACGTCGGCCGGGTTCTGCGTGTCGGCCGTCTCGCCGTACACCTCGGCCATGAACAGGTGGCCGACCTTCTCCCGCACCGTCATCTCGGCGAGCGTGCTCTCGACCCAGTCGTCGGTGCCCTGTGCCACGGCGGCGCGGGGCTCGGCGGTACGAGGTGGGTCGGCCGATGCTGTCGGCCCGAGGGTGAGGGCGAGGACGGCGGCGCAGAGCAGCGCCCAGAGGCGTACGGACCGGCGAGCCTGGGTCGGGACACTCATCGTTTCCTCCTGGCCGGGGTGCGGCGGGGTGGTCGGGCCCGAGGATGGCGGTGACGGGAGCGAATGTAAATGAGCAACCGACCACCGACAACATTCGGAAGTTTTCTACCATCGGGGCCCGAGGTCAAGGGTGCGCCTGCCCTTGGGGTACGGAATCTTCGCGCCGTGACCGGCCGGCGAACCCCACCCTTCGCACCGAGGTTGCGCGTATGCACATCCATCTCGCCACCGACCTGACCCACCCTCGCGCCGAGGTTGCACATCTGGTCGCCACCACCGTGCGATGTGCAACCTCGGCGCGAAGAAGCGGGACATAAGTGCAACCTCGGCGCGAAGGACAGGGACACAGGTGCAACCTCGGCGCGAAAGAGTCGGTTCACTGGGACGGGATAGCCTCGAAGGCGTGGCACAGCGTCCGAGGTCGGCCCTGCAACGACTGGAGAAGTCGGTCGGCCAGATCGCCTCGGCCGCGACGGCGCAGATGGAGCGCGACCTGCCGTGGTTCCGCCAGCTCAGCGCCGAGGACCGGTCCTGGATCGGGTTGATCGTGCAGGCCGGCATCCGGTCGTTCGTCTCGTGGGCGGGCGACCCGAAGCGCGGCTCCATCACGGCCGACATCTTCGGCACCGCCCCGCAGAAGCTGACCCGCGTCATCACCTTGCAGCAGACCGTCGAGATGGTGCGGATGAGCATCGACGTCATCGAGGGCATGATCGACGACCTGGTCGGCCCAGACGACGCGCCCGTGGTCCACGAGGCGGTGATGCTGTTCGGCCGCGAGGTCGCGTTCGGCACCGCCGAGGTGTACGCCCGCGCGGCCGAGATGCGCGGTGCCTGGGACGCCCGTCTGGAGGCCCTCGTCGTCGACTCCGTGCTCCGCGGCGAGGCCGACGACGCGGTACGGTCGCGCGCCGCGGCGCTCGGGTGGGAGTCCGAGAGCCGGGTCGTCGTCGTGCTCGGGCGCGCCCCCTCACGCACGGCCGGCCACACCGGAGGCGGTGAGCTGGCCGTTGACGAGGTACGCCGTTCGGCCCGCAGCCAGGGTCTCGACGCCCTGTGCGCGGTCCAGGGTGACCGCCTGGTCGTCGTACTCGGAGGTGTGGACGATCCCGACAAAGCGGCCGGCAGCATCGCCGGGCACTTCGGCGACGGTGCCGTCGTCGTCGGCCCGCTCGTCGCGGACCTGCTCAGCGCCAACGTCTCGGCCCGGGCGGCCGTCGCCGGCTTGCGGGCCGCGAACGGCTGGCCGGCCGCGCCCCGGCCGGTGTCGAGCGACGACCTCTTCCCGGAGCGGGCGCTGGCCGGCGACGGACACGCCCGGCGCCAGCTCGTCCAGGATGTGTATGCACCGTTGGTGACAGCAGGCCCCACGATTCTCGACACGACCGCGGCGTTCCTCGAGTCGGGCGGCTCGATCGAGGCGACGGCGCGCGCTCTGTTCGTCCACCCCAACACCGTCCGGTACCGACTACGCCGCGTCGCCGAGCTGACCGGCCTGTCCCCCAACGACCAACGGCACGCGTACACGTTGCGGATCGCGCTCACCCTCGGCCGGCTGATGTCGGCCGACACCTCCCGGTAACCCGCTTTGTGCGAACCCTACAAACGGCGGCGTGGAAATTCGTGCCGACCGTGACCATGAACGACGGCCGCCAGCAGGCATGGTGGACTTGTGCTTGTCATCGTCGCTCCCGGCCAAGGCGCCCAGACCCCCGGCTTCCTCACGCCCTGGCTCGAGGACCCCACCTTCGCCGACCGGCTGCACTGGCTGTCCGCGGTGTCGGGGGTCGATCTCACCCACTACGGCACCGAAGCCGACGCCGAGGCGATCCGCGACACGGCCGTCGCCCAGCCCCTGCTGGTCGCCTCGAGCCTGCTCGCCGCACTGACCTTGTTCCCGAACCCGGCCGACGCGTTCGGGCGGGTCGCCGCGGTCGCCGGCCACAGCGTCGGTGAGATCGCCGCCGCCGCCGGCGCCCGGGTGATCACCGCCGAGCAGGCGATGGTGCTCGTGCGCGAGCGCGGCAACGCGATGGCCGCGGCGGCCGCGACCACACCGACCGGCATGACGGCGCTGCTCGGCGGGGACCGCGACGAGGTGCTGGCCAAGCTCGCGGAGCACGGCCTCACTGCGGCCAACGAGAACGGCCCCGGCCAGATCGTCGCCGCGGGTACGACCGAGCAGCTGGCCAGGCTCGCCGACGACGGCCCCGCGAAGGCGCGCCTGCGGCCCCTCCAGGTGGCCGGCGCGTTCCATACCGAACACATGGCACCCGCGGTCGACGTACTCGCTCGCTATGCCCGGTCGGTGTCGACGCACGACCCCCGCACCAACCTGATCAGCAACCGCGACGGTCAGGTCGTGCACGACGGACAGGAGGTCCTGAAGCGGATCGTCACGCAGGTGCGCAACCCGGTGCGCTGGGACCTCTGCATGCAGACCATGTCCGACCTCGGCATCACCGGGATGCTGGAGATGCCGCCAGCCGGGACGCTCACCAGCATCGCCCGGCGCGCACTGCCCGACATCGAGACGTTCGCCCTGAAGACACCCGACCAGCTCGACGACGCCCGCGCGTTCGTCGACAAGCACGGCGCCGTGTCGCCACTCGACGCCTCGCCCACCTGGCGGCTGCTCGTCGCGCCGGCCAAGGGCACCTTCCACAAGGACGGCGAGCTGCCCGAGGGCAGCCGGCTCGACCACGGTGCGGCGGTTGGCGCCGTCGCCAGCCTGCGCGACTCGCTGCCCGTCGTCGCACCGCACGGCGGCAACATCGTCGAGTGGCTCGTCGAGGACGGTGACCTGGTCTCGCCCGGCCAGCCGTTGGTCCGACTGCACCCGGAGGCCGGAGAATGACCACACCGATCCAGACGTCCACCGGAGCGGCGCACACGCGCATCCTCGGCATCGGCGGCTACCGCCCTTCCCGCGTCGTCAGCAACGCGGAGATCTGCGAGCAGATCGACTCGTCCGACGAGTGGATCCGGACCCGCTCCGGCATCGTCGAGCGCCGCTGGGCCGAGGACCACGAGACCGTGCAGGCGATGTCGGTCGGCGCGGCTCGTGACGCGCTGAAGCACGCCGGGGTCGCACCCGAGCAGATCGGCTGTGTGATCGTCGCGACCGTGTCGCACCTGCTGCAGACGCCCGCGGTCGCACCGCTGATCGCCACCGAGCTGGGCACGACCAAGGCGGCGGCGTTCGACATCTCGGCCGCCTGCGCCGGCTTCTGCCACGGCGTCGCGCTCGGCTCCGACCTGATCCGGGCCGGCAGCGCGAAGTACGTCCTGGCGATCGGTGTGGAGCGGCTCTCCGACATCACCGACCGCACCGACCGCGGCACGGCGTTCATCTTCGCCGACGGCGCCGGCGCCGCGGTGATCGGGCCGTCCGACGAGCCGGGAATCGGCCCGGTCGTCTGGGGGTCGGAGGGCGAGCAGTTCGACCTGATCCGGCAGAACGAGAAGTGGCCGCAGGCCATCGACGCCGGCGACAAGGTGATGCCGACCCTGCGGATGGACGGCAACCCGGTCTTCCGCTGGGCGTCGTTCGAGATGGCCAAGATCGCCCGGGAGGCGCTCGACCTCGCCGGTGTCGCGCTCGAGGACCTCGACGCGTTCGTCCCGCACCAGGCCAACATGCGCATTACCGACGCGATGGCCCGGGCCCTGCGGCTGCCCGACAACGTCAAGATCGCCCGCGACATCGCCACCCAGGGCAACACGTCGGCGGCCTCGGTGCCGCTGGCGATGCTGCGGATGTACGACGAGGGCACATTGAAGAGCGGTGACACCGCGCTGATGATCGCCTTCGGCGCGGGACTCGTCTACGCCGCCCAAGTGGTCACCGTGCCGTAAGGCACGTACCCCAGACTTCCGCGCCCGGCGCGGAGCCGTCCGCTCCCGCGGACAACCGACCGGCAGCCAACCACCGAAGGAGAACACAGCATGGCTACCACCGAGGAGATCCGCGCCGACCTGGCGGAGATCGTCAACGAGGTCGCGGGCATCCCCGCCGACGACGTGCAGCTCGACAAGTCCTTCACCGACGACCTGGACGTCGACTCGCTGTCGATGGTCGAGGTCGTGGTGGCGGCCGAGGAGAAGTTCGGCGTCAAGATCCCCGACGACGAGGTCAAGAACCTCAAGACCGTCGGTGACGCCGTGGCCTTCATCGAGCAGGCCCCACAGGCCTGACCGGCGAGGAGTCCTGCGGGCCGGCCAGCGGCTCGCAGGACACCCGGACCACACCCGACTTCCCGAACAGCTGAGGTGACGAGCAGATGAGCAGCAGACGCGTTGTCGTGACCGGGATGGGCATGACGTCCCCCCTGGGTGGCGACGTGCCCAGCACCTGGGAGGCCATGCTCGCCGGCCGGTCCGGTGTCCGGCGGCTCGAGGAAGAGTGGGCCGAGGAGCTGCCGGTGCAGATCGCCGCGCGGGTCGCGGTCGAGCCGAGCGAGGTGCTCGAGCGGGTGAAGGCGCGTCGGCTGGACCGCTCCGCCCAGTTCGCCGTCGTCGCCGCGATGGAGGCCTGGGCCGACTCGGGCCTCACCGACACAA
Source organism: Propionibacteriales bacterium (assembly GCA_009379735.1). Lineage (GTDB taxonomy): Bacteria > Actinomycetota > Actinomycetes > Propionibacteriales > Nocardioidaceae > WHTB01. The sequence goes on along the minus strand of WHTB01000060.1, from coordinate 12,165 downwards.
CCGTCGACCCGGAGCGGATGGGTGTCGCCCTGGCCTCCGGCATCGGTGGCGTCACGACCCTGCTGAGCAACTACGACACGCTCAAGGAGAAGGGCCCGCGGCGGGTCTCGCCGCTGGCCATCCCGATGCTGATGCCGAACGCGCCCGCCGCACAGGTCGCCCTGCTGGTCGGGGCGAAGGCCGGGGTCAACACCCCGGTTTCCGCCTGCGCGTCCGGCAACGAGGGCGTCGCGCTCGGCGTCGACCAGATCCGGCTCGGCCGCGCCGACGTCGTACTCGTAGGTGGCACCGAGGCGGCGATCCACGCGCTCCCGATGGCTGCCTTCGGGCAGATGATGGCGCTGTCGAAGCGCAACGACGAGCCCGAGCGCGCCTCGCGTCCCTGGGACGCCGACCGGGACGGCTTCGTACTCGGCGAAGGCGCCGGGGTGCTGGTGATCGAGTCGGAAGAGCACGCGAAGGCGCGCGGGGCCCGCATCTACGCCGAGGTCCGCGGCGCCGGCATCACCGCGGACTCGCACGACATCGCCCAACCTGACCCGGAGGGCCGTGGCGGGTCGCGGGCGATCCTGCGAGCCCTGCAGGAGTCCGACCTCGCCGCGTCCGACATCGTGCACATCAACGCGCATGCGACGTCCACTCCGCTCGGCGACCTCGCCGAGGGCCTGATGGTCCACAGCACGCTCGGCGCGCAGGCCGACCGGGTGGTGGTCACGAGTACGAAGTCGATGACCGGGCACCTCCTCGGCGGCGCGGGCGCCATCGAGTCGATCGCCACCGTGCTCGCTCTGCACAACCGGGTCGCGCCACCGACGATCAACCTCGACAAGCAGGACACCGGCGTCGACCTCGACATCGCCACCTCGCCCCGTGACCTGCCCGCGGGCGACATCGCCGCGCTCAACAACTCCTTCGGCTTCGGCGGCGCCAACGTCGCGGTCGCCTTCGCCAGCGTCTGATCGGGGACCCGCCATGACGACCACCAAGCCCGAGCCCACGGCCGCGGCGAGGAAGCCGAAGCTCCCGCGTGCGGACGACCCGCGCAACCCGAACAAGCGGCTGGCGGCGCTGTTCGACGAGGGCAGTCTCGAGCTGGTCAGCGAGGACGACGACTCCGGCATGCTCGCCGCCGTCGGCACGGTCGACGGCGCTCCGGTCGTCGCGTTCTGCTCCGATGCCACCGTGATGGGCGGCGCGATGGGCTATCAGGGCTGCAAGGTCGTCGTCCGCGCGTACGAGCGGGCGGTGTCCGACGGCGTGCCGATCGTCGGCCTGTGGCACTCCGGTGGCGCCCGGCTGGCCGAGGGCGTGCTGTCCCTGCACGCGGTCGGCGAGATCTTCCACGCGATGACGACGGCGTCGGGGGCGATCCCGCAGATCTCCGTGGTGCTCGGTCCCGCGGCCGGCGGAGCCGCGTACGGTCCGGCGCTGACCGACGTCGTGATCCTCGGCCCCGAGGGCCGCATCTTCGTCACCGGTCCCGAGGTCGTGCGCTCGGTCACCGGTGAGAACGTCGACATGCTGCGGCTCGGCGGACCCGAGCCGCACGGCCGCCGCTCCGGCGTCGTCCACGTGCTGACGGACAGCGAGGACCAGGCCATCGGCGAGGCGCGCCGGCTGGCCGCGCTGCTCGGCGTGCCGGGCGTGCTGGACCCGGCCGCGGTCGAGGACGTCGACCTCGGGGCTCTGCTCCCGGACTCACCGAAGCGCGCGTACGACGTCCACCCACTCGTCGGCGCCGTACTCGACGAGGGCAGTGCGCTCGAGCTGCACGGCCGCTGGGCCCCGAACATCTGCACGGCGCTGGGTCGCTTCGGCGGCCGCACGGTCGGCGTGGTCGCGAACAACCCGCTGCGCCTCGGTGGCTGCCTCGACTCGCTGTCGGCCGAGAAGGCGTCGCGGTTCGTCCGCATGTGCGACGCGTTCGGCGTGCCGCTGATCGTGCTGGTCGACGTGCCCGGCTACCTGCCCGGCGTCGGCCAGGAGTGGGACGGCGTCGTGCGCCGCGGCGCCAAGCTCCTGCACGCGTTCTCCGAGTGCTCGGTGCCGCGGGTGACGCTGGTGACACGCAAGGCGTACGGCGGCGCGTACATCGCGATGAACGCCCGCTCGCTGGGCGCCACCAAGGTGTTCGCCTGGCCGGGTGCCGAGATCGCCGTGATGGGCGCGGTGGCGGCCGTACGCATCCTGCACCGGCGCAAGCTGGCCGAGGTCACGCCCGACATCCGGCCGCAGGTCGAGGCCGAGCTGGCGGTCGAGCACGAGAAGATCGCCGGAGGTGTCGACAAGGCCGTCGAGATCGGTGTCGTCGACGCGGTCGTGGACCCGGCGACGACCCGCAGCCGGATCGCGGCGACGATCGCCGACGCGCTGGCCGCCTCCGGGCCGGTCCGCGGGCAGCACGGCAACATCCCGCTCTGACCCGCGCTTCAGGTCCCGGTGAGGTGCTCGGGGCGTACCGGGATGCGCGTCAGCTCGAGCCCGGTGGCGGCCCGGATCGCCGCCACGATGGCGGGTGTCGACGAGATGGTCGGCGGCTCGCCGACCCCGCGCAGGCCGTACGGCGCGTGCGGGTCGGCCAGCTCGAGCACCTCCACCTGCATCGGCGGCATGTCGAGGATGGTCGGGATCAGGTAGTCGGTGAACGACGGGTTGCGCAGCAGCCCGTCGACGACCTGGATCTCCTCCATCACGGCGAGTCCGAGGCCCTGGGCACTGCCGCCGTGGATCTGACCGACGACCGCCTGCGGGTTCATCGCCCGGCCGACGTCTTGGGCGCAGTCCAGCGCCACCACCTTGACCAGGCCGAGCTCGGTGTCGACGTCCACGACGGCACGGTGCGCCGCGAACGCGAGCTGCACGTGCGGGCTGCCCTGGCCGGTCTCGGGGTCCAGCGGGGTCGTCGGCCGGTGCCGCCACTCGACGGTCTCCTCGACCGGCCCGTCGACCAGCAGCTCCCGCAATGGCATGTCGCCCGGCGAGCCGACGTACCCGGGGCGCCGCTCCAGCAGCCGCTTGCGGACCTGCTGGCAGACCGCCTGGACGGCGCCACCGGTGACGTAGGTCTGCCGCGAGGCAGAGGTGGACCCGGCGCTGCCGACCGAGGTGTCGGCGGGCTCGATCGTCACCTGCTGCACGCCCAGCTCGGTCCGCGCGATCTGCGCCAGCAGCGTCACCAGGCCCTGCCCGACCTCGACCGCCGAGGTATGGACGGACGCGACCGGCTCACCAGCGACGAGCTCGAGCCGCACCCGGGCCGTCGAGTAGTCGTCGAACCCCTCCGAGAAGCAGATGTTCTTGATCCCGACGCCGTAGCCCACCCCCCGCACGACGCCTTCGCCGTGGGTGGAGTTGGACACGCCCCCGGGCATCGAGCGTAGATCGCCCGACGACGGCGGCGGCATCGGTAGGTCGTGGACCCACCGAACCAGCTCGGCCACCGGCGCGGCCGAGTCGATCACCTGGCCCGCGGCGGTCGTGCCCCCCTCGGCCAAGCCGTTGCGGACCCGGATCTCGACCGGGTCGATGCCGACCGCCTCAGCCAGCCGGTCCATCTGTGACTCGTACCCGAAGGCCGCCTGCACGGCGCCGAACCCGCGCATCGCACCGCACGGCGGGTTGTTGGTGTAGACGCCGTAGCTGTCAATCGTGACGTTGTCGACGGCGTACGGACCGGAGCCGAGCGTGGCGGCGTTCGCCACGACCGCGGGTGTGCTCGACGCGTACGCGCCGCCGTCGAGGATGATTTCAGCCTTGACGTAGACGAGCCGGCCGTCGCGGTCGGCGCCGTGCTCGTAGTGCATCCGGGCGGGATGCCGGTGGACGTGGCCGAAGAACGACTCCTCGCGCGAGTAGACGACCTTGACCGGCCGGCGGGTGCGCAGCGCGAGCATGCACGCGTGCACCTGCATCGAGAGGTCCTCGCGGGCACCGAACGCACCACCGACGCCCGACAACGTGATGCGCACCTGGTCCTCGTCGAGCCCGAGCGCGGGCGCGATCTGGCCCCGGTCCACATGCAGCCACTGGGTCGCCACGAACAGGTCGACGCTGCCGTCCTCCGCCGGCACCGCCAGTCCGGACTCCGGCCCGAGAAAGGCCTGGTCCTGCATCCCGACCTCGTAGTCGGCGGTGACGACGACGTCGGCCTGCACCGCGTCGTTGCCCTTACGGATGCGGACGTGCCGCACCAGGTTGCCGTCCGGGTGCAGCCGCGGCGTCGCCTCGTCGAGGGCGGTCGACGGGTCGACGACCGGGTCGAGCAGGTCGTACTCGACGTCGATCAGCGCCACCGCCCGCCGCGCGGTCTGCGGATGGTCGGCGGCGACAATGGCGACCGGCTCGCCCTGGTAGCGGACCACGTCGGACGCGAGCACCGGCTGGTCCTTGTGCTCCAGGCCGTAGGCGTTGCGGCCCGGCACGTCCTCGTGCGTGAGTACGGCGAACACGCCGGTCGCCGCGAGCGCCCGGGTGGTGTCCAGGTGGACGATCCGGGCGTACGCATGCGGGCTCCGCAGCGTCGCCCCCCACAGCATGCCGTCCATCCACAGGTCGGACGAGTACGCGAACTCACCCGTGACCTTGAGCGTGCCGTCCGGCCGCACCGCGCTCTCCCCCACACCCGCGCTGATCGGGCTGCTGAGCCGGTCCGGAGCCCGGGTCGGGACGGTCATCGGATGCCGCCGTCGGACAGTCGGCGGCTGGCCTCGCCGGCCCGCGCGGCGAGGTCCCGCTCGGACGCGGTGAGCAGCACGTCGTGGTCCACGACGGCACGTCCGCCCACCAGCAGCAGGCGCAGCGGCGGGCGGCTCCCGAGCACCAGCGCGGCGACCGGATCCTTCAGGCCCTGGTGGCTGACACCGTCCAGCCGCCAGACCGCGAGGTCGGCCAGCTTGCCCACCTCGACCGAGCCGATCTCGTCATCCCAGCCGAGGCAGCGCGCACCGCCCATGGTCCCCAGCGCGAGCGCCTGCCGAGCCGTCAGCGCATCCGGTCCCCCGCGCAGCCGGGCCACCATCAGCGCGGCGTGCAGCTCGGCGGCCAGCGACCCCTCCTCGTTCGAAGCCGCGCCGTCCACGCCCAGACCGACCGGGACGCCGCGCGCGAGCAGGTCCGCGACCCGCGCGATGCCGGAGCCGAGCCGCGCGTTGCTGGTCGGGCAGTGCGCGACTGCGGTCCCCGTCTCCGCCAGCCGGCGGACGGCTGAGTCGTCGAGGTGCACACAGTGCGCGAGCCAGACGTCGTCGGCGAGCCAGCCGAGGCTGTCGACGTACTCGGTCGGGGTGCAGCCGAACGTCTCCAGGCAGAACGCCTCCTCCTCGGCCGTCTCGGCGAGGTGCGTGTGCAGGCGTACGCCGTGGCGCCGAGCCAGCTCGGCCGACTCGACCATCAGCTCACGGCTGGCGGAGAACGGCGAGCACGGCGCGACCGAGATCCGCACCTGAGCGCCGGGTGCCGAGTCGTGGAACCGGTTGATCGCCTCCTCGGTCGCCGCCAACGCGACGTCACGGTCCTCGACCACCGCGTCCGGCGGGAGCCCACCGCGAGACGCACCGAGGTCCATCGACCCACGACACGGCTGGAAACGCAGGCCGATCCGACGTGCGGCCTCGATCTCGGCGGCGAGCAGGTCCCCGCCGCGGGCCGGGAACACGTAGTGGTGGTCGGTCGTCGTCGTGCAGCCGGTCCGGGCCAGCCAGCCCAGCGCGGCCGCGGACGCGTCGGCGACGATCCCGGCGTCGATCCGCGCCCACGTCGGGTAGAGCGCGGTCAGCCAGCCGAACAGGTTCTCCTGCTGGGCAAGACCGCGAGTGGCCCACTGGTACAGGTGCTGATGGGTGTTGACGAGCCCGGGCGTGACCAGGCAGCCGGTCGCCTCGACCGTCTGGTCGACGTCGAGGCTCGCCGGCGCTGGACCCGGCCCGACCGCGGCGATGCGGTCGCCTTCGACCACTACGTGGCCGTGGTCGTACTCCGTCCCCTGCGCGTCGACTGTCGCGATCGCACAGCCGGTGATCAGGGTCCGCACCTGACCTCACCCGCCCACACGTCGCTCGGCGGCCAGCCGGACCGCGCCGAGGATCATCTCGTACCCGGTGCAGCGGCAGAGGTTGCCGGCCAGGGCCTCGCGTACGTCGGCATCGCTCGGCGCCGGATCACGCTCCAGCAGGTCATGCACCGACACGATCAGGCCGGGGGTGCAGAAACCGCACTGGACGGCGCCGGCGTCGACGAACGCCTGCTGCACCGGGTCGAGGGCGTCGCCCGCCGCGAGCCCTTCGACTGTCACCACGTCGCGGTCCTCCGCCTGGCCGGCCGCCACTAGGCAGGAGCACACCGGAAGGCTGTCGAGATAGACCGTGCAAGAGCCGCATTCTCCTTGCTCACAAGCATTCTTGGCTCCCGGGAGGCCGAGTCGCTCGCGCAGCACATAGAGCAGGCTCTCGCCCGGCCACACATCGTCGGCGACCCGGTCCTCGCCGTTGATCCGGAGCTTTACGCGCATTGTCTGCCGTCCAGGTCGGCCCAGCACCAGCCGAGAGTACGGCGGGCGAGGACGCTGAGCGCTCGCCGCCGGTAGGCCGCCGTGCCCCGCACATCGTCGATCGGGGACGCAGCCGCTGCCACCAGCTCGCCGAACCTCTGCACGACGGCGTCGGGGAGGGGTGTCGGTGAGTCCCAGGCAGCGCGCTCGGTGATCTCGCCGGCGAGGAACGTCTCGGCGTCCGCGGCGCGTCGGGGTGTCGCCGCCGCCGAGCCGATACCGGTGCCGACCCGATGCGCGGCTCCGTCCAGCTCGATCGCGAACGACGCCACCGCGATCACCATCGCGTTGCGGGTGCCGATCTTGGCGAACTGCTGGGGTCCGGGCGCAACCGGTGCGTGGAACGCGGCGATCAGCTCGTCAGGCGCGAGGTCGCTGCGCTTGACTCCGACGAAGAACTCGTCGATCGGGATGCGTCGGCTGCCGCGTACCGACTCGACCTCGACCTCGGCCAGGCCGGCGAGCAGCGGCGGGTGCGCGTCTCCTGCGGGCGAGGCCGACCCGAGGTTGCCGCCGACCGTGCCGCGGTTGCGGATCTGCGGCGACCCGACCGTGCGCGACGCCATCGCGAGACCCGGGAGGAGGGCGGCGAGCTCGTCGATGATCCGGGCGTACGTGACGTTGGCGCCGACCCGCAGCAGGTCGCCGTCGCGGCTCCAGTCGGCGAGCTCGGGCACCCGTGTCAGGTCGAGCAACCCCGTAGGTCGCTCACGGTCGAAGTTGACGTCGACCATGACGTCGGTGCCGCCGCTGATCGGCAGCAGGCCGGGCTCCGCGGCGATCGCGTCGAGCGCGGCTGGCCAGGTGGTCGGCCGGACCATCTGCATGGGCACTCTCCTCCCCCGACGGTCCTCGCAGGTTCCGGTCTACCTCACCGCGCGCCGGCACGCGGTGAGGTTTCGCCGGATCGACTCGTGCCCCACTCTGCGACTGTACCGATTCCTCAGACGACCTGGTGCAACCAGCGGACCGGTGCGCCGTCGCCGGCGTGCCGGAACGGCTCGAGCTCGTCGTCCCACGGCCGACCCAGTAGCCGGTCCAGCTCGAGCTCGACCGTGGTCTCCCCCATGGCGGACTTGAGGACGGCGGCCTTCAGCCGGTCCTCAGGGATCATGATGTCGCCGTGCACACCGGTGACCGCGTGGAAGATGCCGAGGTCTGGCGTGTAGGAGAACCGGGCGCCCTCACAACCGGGGCTCGGCTCCTCGGTGACCTCGAAGCGCAGATGGGTCCAGCCGCGCAGGCCGGAGGCGAGCAGCGCCGCCGTACCCGGCTCGCCCTGCCAGGAGAACTCCGCGCGGAAGCTCCCGGACGCCGCCGGCTGAGGGATCCAGGACAGGTTGACGGGTACGCCGAAGACGCCCCCGGCGGCCCACTCGACATGTGGGCACAGCGCCGACGGCGCGGAGTGGACGTAGAGCACGCCCCTGGTTGCTGCACGGCTGCTCACCGGAACCTCCTCTGCTCGAGCTACGCCTTCCCCAGCGGGCTCGATGCGTACGGAGTGCTCTGGCGCATCGCCGGTCCCATTGTGCCCCACCCGACTCTCCGGCACCAGCGAACCCCGGTTCGTGTCGTGTCGCGCCGGCCGAAAACCGCGAGCCGCCCTCTTCGCGCCGAGGTTGCACGTATGTCGGCCCGCTCGGGGCTCCCGAACGGCACGGGCCCGTGCCGTTCCCGACCATCCCCACTCCTGCAGACGTGGGGATGATCGGGTACGCGTGGGGGTGAGTCGCCACCGGTCCGACATACGCGCAACCTCGACGCGAGGACTCCAGCTTGGTGGGCAAATGGCGCGACCTTGGTCGCGTCATTGGCGCGGCGCCCCGCCGCCAGGTCGGTGGCGAGCTGGGTGTGCATACGTGCAACCTCGGTGCGAGGACTTGAGCGCGGCTGCGCTGGGAAGAAAGTGAACCCGGCGATCGGACCGGCACTCATTTCCCCCGAATACTCGCGCCGAGGTTGCACTGATATCCCCCATCCCTCGCGCCGAGGTTGCACTTATGTCCCGCCCGCGGCCGCCAGCCCGGACATACGCGCAACCTCGACGCGAACAGAACCGACATACGCGCAACCTCGACGAGAACAGAACCGACCTGCGCCCGGCTCAGTGGGATGCGGTGAGCTTGAGACCGACCACGGCGCCCACGCTCGGCCATAGCCGCGTGAACCCCTGGGTGTACTTGAGCCCGACCGCCCAGCCGATCTCGAACACTCCGGCGAGCACCAGGATGAGCCACGCCATGACACGCCTCCTCGCGCGTCGTCTTGTCCCGATCGGGTACGGCGCATCTCGTCCGAGGAGGCCACGGTCCGGCCACCGGCACCCATCTTATCCGGCCTGGACCCCCGTCGATGCCCGCCGGAGGGCCAGATCGGTCACGTCCCCAACAGGGCCGAGACGACTGAGGACGGCACTGCGGACGGGTCCCCGAACGGCCGCCGCCCCACCAGCTCACCGGCCTCCGCCGGAGACAGCCCGCCCTCGGCGGACAGCACCTCGACCGCCTGTTGCTCGGGCATCCGGTCCAGCCAGTGCACGACAGCCGCGACCAACGACTCGGTGGCGATCTCACCGTCGACTCGCAGCCGGGCCAGCCCACCGTCGGGGTAGACGTCGAGCCGCACATGCGTCACCGGTTGCCCTTGCGGCGTACGGAAAAAGTGCCGGGTGTCGGGTTGCATCCGAGTCCGTGGGACCAGCTCGACCCAGGCACCGGCGTCGTCGAGGTCGTACGTCTCGGCGTCGATCCCCGACAAAGCGGCCCAGCCGGCGGCGTTGCCGACGAAGCACGAGGTGTCGATCTCGACCCGGCGCACCGTGCCACGCGCCGCCAGCCGCACCGTGACATGGTCGTTGCCGTCGTCGCGCCGTCGCGCGTTCTCCCACCCATCGCCCATCGTCTGCGCTCGCCCGGGCCGCAGGATGTTCAACGGGGACGAGTAGAACGCGTTCGAGCAGTCGACCACGTCGGCGCCGTACTCCAGCGCGGCCAGGTCGACGGTGCCGGTCAACAGGCGGGGGTCCGGCAGCGGGTCGCCGTGCACCCGGAACCTCGCGACGCCGCCGTCGGGATGGATCGACAGCCGCACGTGGGTGAACCGCCGCGGGTCGTCGACCGGGAACAGGTTGGCCGTGTCGCCGTCGATCGCGGACTTCGGCACCAGCGTCACCCAGTCGGCCTTGGCGAGCTCCGTCGGCGAACGATAGCCCTCGACACCGGTCGCCTCGACCGACGCGTACGGCGGGAAGTTGCCGGTGAACCAGGCCGTGTCGACCACGACGCCCCGCACGATGCCGGGCACGCCGAGCCGCACCACCGCGTAGTCGGCCGGCGGGTCGCCGGAGACGTCGTCACGGCGACGCCGGGTCTCCCAGCCGTCGTAGATCTTGCCCTTCGGGCCGAACTCGTGACGGGCCTCCGCCGGGCCGGGCTTGATCAGGTTCTCACGCTCGGCGAACATCTCGTCGTTGGCGTAGACCACGCTGCCCGCCAGCGCGCGGCCGGCCAGATCGGGGAGCCTGGTGAAGTCGTCGGTCATGCTCCTCCTCGCACCAGCAGACGCCCTCGCGGCTGCTTGTCCAGGTCGACGCGCCGGCCGTGCAGCCAGGTGGTCCGCACGACGCCTTCCATCAGCCGTCCGGCGTACGGCGTCACCGCATGCCGATGCTGCAGCAGTCCGGGCTCGACCGTCCACTTCTGGTCGGGCGCGAACACGCAGAGGTCGGCGTCGTACCCGGGCTCGATCCGGCCCTTGCGCAACAGCCCGACCTGCTGGGCCGGGCGGGTGCTCATCCAACCCGCCACGTCGACCATCCCGAACCCGCGCTGCCGGGCCCCGGTCCACACCACCGGCAGACCGAGCTGCAGCGACGAGATGCCGCCCCACGCGGCGCCGAAGTCGCCGGCGTCCAGGTCCTTGAGCGCCGGTGGCGACGGCGAGTGGTCCGAGACGACCAGGTCGACCACGCCGTCGGCGAGCCCCTGCCAGAGCCGCTCCCGGTTGTCCGCCTCGCGGATCGGCGGGCAGCACTTGTACGCCGTGGCACCGTCACCGATCTCCTCGGCCGCGAACGTCAGGTAGTGCGGGCACGTCTCGACGCTCAGCCGCAGTCCGTCGCGGCGCGCCGCGGCGATCAGCGGAAGGGCGTCGGAGCTGGACAGGTGCAGAACGTGCACCCGGCCGCCGATGTCACGGGCCAGGTCGACCACGGTCGCGATCGCGACGATCTCCGCGCCGCGCGGCCGCGAGGCCAGGAAGTCGCGGTAGCTCCGACCGTGCGCGGCCGACGCGCCGTCGAGCACACCCGGGTCCTCGGCATGCACGACCGTCAACGCGTCCAGCGACGCGGCCTCGCGCAGCGCCACGCCGAGCTGGTCGGCGTCTAGCGGCGGGAACTCGTCGACCCCCGACGGCGACAGGAAGCACTTGAAACCGAACACGCCGGCGTCGTGCAGGCCGCGCAGCTCGGCCGCGTTACCCGGGACCGCACCGCCCCAGAACCCGACGTCGACGAAGCAGGCGTCACGCGCCGCCGACCGCTTCACCTCGAGGGCGGCGACGTCGACCGTCGGCGGGATGCTGTTCAGCGGCATGTCGACGATCGTGGTGATGCCGCCCGCGGCCGCGGCCCGAGTCGCGGTGGCGAACCCCTCCCACTCCGTACGCCCGGGCTCGTTGACGTGCACGTGGGTGTCGACCAGGCCCGGCAGCAGCACCTCGTCGTCGGCCAGCTCGACGACTCGGTCGGCGTCGACGGCCGACTCGTACGGCTCGACCGCGACAATGACACCGTCGCGCACGCCGACCCACCGCGCGGCCTCGCCGCCGGCCGTCACGACGCGTTGCGCGCGGATGACCAGGTCGAAAGTGCGCGACCCGCCGGTCACTGCCAGGCCGACCCGGGCTCGGGCCCGTCGTCGCGTTGCACGGTGGCCTCGATCACGCCGTACGGGCGGTCGGCGGCGTGGAAGACCTCACCCGGGTTGTCGACGCCGAACGGCAACAGGTCGACCAGGAAGTGGTGCTTGTTGGGCGCCACGAAGCGGATCTCGGTCACCTCGGGATGCTTCTCCAGCACGGCCTCCCCCATCGCGTACAGCGTCTGCTGCAGGGCGAGGCTGTGCACGTCGGCGAACCGGCTGAGCAGCAGTGACCGGATCGAGGAGTACGACGCGTCCCAGTCGGCGACCTCGCCCGCGTAGCGCCAGCGCGCCACCAGCGACGTCGCGAGCACCCGGTCGTCGGTGTCGGCCAGGGTCGTGTAGTGGTCCCGGCGAAAGTCGCGGAACTCCGACCCCGTCGTCTTGGCCACCACCAGGTCCTCGAACCCCGACACCACCCACGCGGCCGCGTCCTCCCCCTCGCCCTCGACGGTGACCGTGGTCGTCCGGGTCTCCTGGCCGCGCCGAAGGAACGCGTGGTCGTGGCCGGCGCCGTCGACCTGGATCCGGTCCCAGGCGTACTCCTGGATCAGCACCCGCGCGCCGTACGCCGCCGGCACCTCCCCGACGAAGTGCCGGGCCAGGGTCAGCCCGAAGTCCTCGATCGCGTCGATCCCCTTCTCCTTGGCGAACGCGAAGACGACGTTCTTCTGCGTGTCGGTGGGCAGCACGTCG
>WHTB01000325.1 GCA_009379735.1 Propionibacteriales bacterium | reverse complement strand
GGACGCCGACCTGTTCATCGTCGAGGCGAGTGACCGTGGTCAGGCTGACCCGGTGGATCCGAGGATGCACATGCGGGCGAGCGAGGCGGGCGAGGCCGCGACGGCCGCCGAAGCGCGTCGGCTGATGTTGACCCACTTCTGGCCTGGCAACGACCGGGCCGTCCACGTCGCGCAGGCGGCGACAACGTTCGCCGGCCCGATCCTGGTCGCGGACGAGGGCACGGTCGTCGCGCTGCCGTGACCTTCGGAGCCGTCAGCGCGGGATGGCGGCACGGCACCGGCGGGCGAGGTCGCGCTGCGCGCGCAACCGCTGGCGCAGTGTCCGTGGGGGCTCGAGGCCGACCTGCTCGGGCGCTCGGGTCACCGTCATCAGGTCGCCATCCCAGCTCCCGTGGAAGCACCAGGTGGACCATTGCTCGAGGTCGGGGAAGGACGCGTCCTGCCCGAGCAGTGCGGCCGGGCCGGGTGGAACCACGGGGCCGTGCACCGTGGGTACGACGGTCGGACCGGAGGCTGGGGACGAGACGTCGACCACCCGTACCTCGATGCGGTCGGATGCCGGTGCAACCGCCAGCAGCCCGTCGTCCGGCGACGCTCGGTCGGGCAGCTCCTGCACGGACGTGACGTCGAGACAGACGATGAGGCGGGGTAAGTACCACCAGTGCTCACGGCGGAGCAGGGGTGAGTCGGCGAACCCGCGCGACGGTGGGTAGCGTCGCAGCTCGTCGTCGAGCAGGTGCTCGGTGAAGACGACGCCACCCGGGTCCTCGACGAGCCGTGGCCGGCCCACCGCGACGAGAGGCCGGAACGAGCGGCCGGTCGACCGTCGCTCGGTGAATGCGATGGCCAGCACCGACGAGCCGGCGGCCGACCGGGCACGCTCCTCCTGCGCGTAGGTGAACGCCACCGCCGGGCGGCCGTCCAGCATCACCGCGACGACTCCGGCTGCTGCAGGTTCTCCGTTCGGCGTAAGCCAGAACAGCGCGGCGAGCGAGGACGACCGGACGGCACTGCTCAGCTCGTCGACGGGCATCCGCACCTCGCTCCCACGGGATCAGGGAGTCCAGACTAGTGAGCCTGGGGTGTTGAGCCTTGAACCAGACCACGGAATGATGGTGCGTCTACCCCATGTCTTCCGTCCTCGACGTGGTCAGGCCGGGAGGCGTGCCGAAGGGAGACTGTCGTGCCCGCCATCGTCGTGGCCGCCGTCGTCGGCGTCCTGTTCTGGCTCGGTTACCGCTACTACTCGGTCTACCTGGCCGAACGCGTCTACAACCTCGACCCCGCGTACGTCACGCCTGCGCACCGTTTCACCGACGGGGTGGACTTCGTACCCACCAACAAGCACGTCGTGTTCGGCCACCACTTCACCTCGGTCGCCGGCGCCGCACCGATCGTCGGTCCGGCCATCGCGGTCTTCTGGGGCTGGGGTCCGGCGCTGGCCTGGATCGTGCTCGGCACCATCTTCGCGGCGGGAGTGCACGACTTCGGCTCCCTCGCGGTGTCCGTGCGCCACGACGCGAAGAGCATCGGCACGCTCGCCAAGGACGTCATCAGCACGCGGGCACGTACCCTGTTCCTGCTGATCATCTTCTTCCTGCTGACCCTGGTGAACGCCGTGTTCGCCGTGGTGATCGGCAACCTGTTCGTCTCCAACCCGGGCGCCGTGATCCCGATCTTCGTCGAGATCCCGCTGGCGATCTTCATCGGCCAGTACATCTACCGCACCCGGTCGGCTGCCCTGGTGCCGTCGATCGTCGGCGTCATCGGCCTCTACCTGCTGATCTGGGTCGGCCAGCAGTGGCCGATCGACATCACGCCGTTCGCCGACGCAATCGGGGTCGACAACCCGCGCAACGTGTGGGTGGTCATCCTCTTCGCCTACACGTTCTTCGCGGCCCGGCTGCCGGTGTGGCTGTTGCTGCAGCCGCGTGACTACATCAACTCCCACCAGCTGTTCATCGCCCTCGGCATCATCGGTCTGGGGATGCTGGTGGGTTGGAACACCATCGTCGCCCCGATCGTCAACGACGTGCCGGCCGGCTCACCGGCGATCTTCCCGTTCCTGTTCATCACGATCGCGTGCGGTGCGATATCCGGGTTCCATTCACTGGTCTCGTCGGGCACGACAGCCAAGCAGATCGACAAGGAGACCGACGGCCGGTACGTCGGGTACATGGGCGCGGTCGGCGAGGGCAGCCTCGCAACCGGCGCCGTGCTGGCGGCGACCGCCGGTGTGGTGGCGACCCGGGGCGAGTGGGATGGCCTCTACGCCGACTTCTCGACCGCGTCTGCCGGCGGTGTGGGCAACTTCGTCGGGGGTGTCGCGGCGTTCGCGAACAACCTCGGCATCCCACTCGACCTCGCCGCGGTCTTCGCCGCCGTCGTGGTGATCTCCTTCGCCGCCACTACGATGGACACCGGTGTGAGGCTCCAGCGGTACGTCGTGCAGGAGATCGCCGAGATCGCCGGCTGGCACACGCTGGCCCGCAACCTCACCCTCGCCGGGATCGTCGCGGTCGTGGTCCCACTGGCGATGGCACTGCTGCCCGGAGGCGGGGACGCCGGGTACACGTTCGGTGTCCTGTGGCAGCTGTTCGGGACCACCAACCAGCTGACCGCCGGGCTCGCGCTCTCGGTCGTGGCGGTATGGGTGACGCAGAAGGGCCGCAACCCGATCTCCGTGATTGTCCCGCTGGTGTTCCTGCTGGTGATGACGTCCTGGGCCCTGATCGTCAACCTGAAGAACTTCATCGAGGCCGACCAGTGGGTGCTCGCCCCGCTCGACGCGATCATCTTCGTCCTCGCGATGTGGCTGATCGTCGAGGCCGCCCTCGCACTGCGTGGCTCCGCCGGGCGGCGTACGCCGGACGTCGACCGCACCGGGCCCACCACCGACGGCGTATCGGTGCCATCCGACCAGCGGGAGTGAGGATGTCCCACCACCAGGTCGTGCTGGTGCGGCCGTGGACCGACGCGCGCGGCGGGACCGGCTGCTGCGGTGGCGAGCCGAGCAGCGGGATCTGTCTCGAGCACCGGGTGGGCGGTGAGCACGGACCGGACGCGGACGCTCTCGCGGTCGCGCATGCGTACCGTCGCCTCCGCGAGCAGGTGGACGATGTCGACGTGCAGATCGTCGGCGCGAACAACACCGTCTTCCTGCTGCCTGCGGTGTTCCGCGCAGCCCGGCGGCGGGTCGGCACGCTTGCCGCACTCGGCAGTGCGGTCCGGGCGACCACGGCGGGTGCCGTGCTGGTGGACGGGTCTCGGGTCGGTGACATCGCCGCACTCGGTCCGGACGGAGTCGTCGCCGCCGTGTGCCGCGCGACGGGACGCTGAGCGGACCTGGGTCAGTCGGTGCCGAGCTCGACGACCGCGACGGTGATGTTGTCCGGTCCACCGGCCTCCATGGCGGCTCGCCACAGCTCATACGCCGCCTCGCCGCCACGGTGCTCGTCGAGCAGCCGGGCCATCGCGTCGTCGTCGACGGTGTCGGTGAGCCCGTCGGTGCAGATCAGGAAGCGGGCCGTGTCGTCCAACGGGTGGGTGGACACGTGCGCCTCGACGGTGGTGAGGTCCGGGCTCCCGCCCAGCGTCTGCGTGACGATGGGCGTGTGGGTCTGGCCGGCCGCGAGCGGCGGGCTGTCGTCGACACTGACCTGCACCAGGTCCGGCCCGTCGATGGCGTACACCCGGCTGTCGCCGACGTTGAAGACGAGCACGGAGTCCTCGGTCACGACGACCCCCGCGACTGTGGTCCCCATCGCGACCCGGTCGGACTCTCGCAGCGACTCGCGGTGCACCAGCCGGTTGCACGCGGCAACCGTCTCGTGCACGGTTGCCTCGTCGTCGAGCTGTGGGCCGACCTGGGACAGCCGCTGGACGACGAGGGTGCTCGCCAGATCGCCGGCGGGATGTCCGCCGAGCCCGTCGGCGGCCGCGACCACGACCGGTCGGCCGAGCGGGAACACCAACGTCTCGGGCGTCCGGGTGACCGCTGCACAGATCGTCCACGGACCGATCACGAGGCTGTCCTCGTTGTGGTCGCGGAGCAGGCCCTCGTGACTGAGGGCGGAGACCGCGACGTACCTCATGCGCCGCCGATGTGTCCTGGCGCGTGCGTCGCCGAGTGGCTCTTCTCGATCACGACGATGCCGCTCTCGGTGACGGTGTAGCCGTTGGCGCGGTCCTCGTCGTGGTCGAGCCCGATCCGGGCACCGTCGGGTACGACGGCGTTCTTGTCGATGATGGCCCGGCGTACGTGCGCGTCGTGACCGACCACCACGCCGTGCATGAGCACCGACGCCTCCACCGTCGCGCCCTGGGTCACCTGCACGTCGGGGGAGAGCACGCTGTGGTCGACGGACCCGCCGGCCACGATGCTGCCCTGGCTGAGCAG
>WHTB01000114.1 GCA_009379735.1 Propionibacteriales bacterium | reverse complement strand
TAGCCGTCGTCGGGGATCGGCTCACCGAGCGCCGCCGCCCGCAGCGATGCTCCGAACTTGTCCAGCTGGGCACCGCGGTCGTTGATGTAGAACTCGCGCGTGACGTCGGCGCCGGCGGCCTCCAGCACCCGGCCGATGGCGTCGCCGACGACGGCCCAGCGGGTGTGGCCGAGATGGATCGGGCCGGTCGGGTTGGCGGAGATGAACTCGAGGTTGATCCGCTGGCCGTTGAGTGCGTCGGAGCTCCCGTACCCCTTGCCCGCCTCGACGATCTCGCGGGCGAGCACGCCCTGGGCCGACGCCTCGACCCGGATGTTGATGAAGCCGGGACCGGCGATGTCAGCGGCGGCGACACCGTCGGACGTCGTCAGAGCGGCGGCGATGTCCTGCGCCAGCTCGCGCGGTGGGCGCCCGGCCCGTTTGCCGAGCTGCATCGCGATGTTGGTGGAGTAGTCGCCGTGCTCCTTGGCCTTCGGCCGCTCCACCCGTACCACGGCCGGCAGCCCGTCGGGCAGGCTGAGGCGCCCCTCGTCGGCCAGCGAGCCGAGTACGTCGAGGATCGTCTGCGAGAGCTGCTCCGGGGTCACCGACCAAGGGTATCGGCGCACGACCGGTCGGTGCTCAGCCGGCCAGCCGCCGGACGGTCGCCACCAGCAGGTCGGGGTCGAACGGCTTGGTGATGTACGCGTCGACGCCAATCTCGCGACCTCGATCGAGGTCGGCGGCCTGGGCCGAGGTGGTCAGCATGATCACCGGGAGGTCGCTCGTCGCCGGGTCGCTCTTGAGCCGGGCAGCCGTCGAGAAGCCGTCCAGCCGAGGCATCAACACGTCCAAGGTGATGACGTCGGGGGCCACGTCCAGGACGCGGTCGAGACAGTCCTGGCCGTCGACGGCCATGACCACCTCGAATCCCTCGAGCTCGAGGTTGAGCCGGATGAGGTCGCGGATCGACTCGGTGTCGTCCACCACCAGGACCCGGAGGCGGTCTGTGGTCACAGTGGGACCGTAGCCGCAGACCGGGCCAGGAATGCCCAGAATGCGCCGTGGCGACCACGCTGATCTAGTTTTCACCGCGCCGCGCCGCGCTGATACTGTGTGCGCGCCCCGCCAGCGCCACACGAGCCCCCGTAGCTCAGGGGATAGAGCACCCGCCTCCGGAGCGGGGAGCGCAGGTTCGAATCCTGCCGGGGGCGCTTTGCCGGGGGCGCTTTCCGATGTCCTGAGCCAGCACACTGCCGGGGGCGCTTCACCCTCCTCGAGACGGACGGCGTCCGAGCGGGCGGCGGCATTGCGTGCCGACGAGCCGTCGAGCACCAGCTCTGGTACCGGGAGGAACGCAGATGAACAACGTGCCCGTGGTCGCCGCGTCGATTTCGCTGGCAGCCGCCGTCGTCACCGTCGTCCTCGGTGCGATCTTCGAGAGTGGGCGGAGGCGGGCCCGACGCCGAGAAGCGCGCCGCGACCTGGCCAGCAGCTATCGCGACCCGCTGCTGCAGGCGGCATCGTCGTTGGCCTCGCGGCTCGGCAACGTGGACCCCGGTCAGATCGACGAGTTCGCCTTCAAGCTCCCCGCTCGGTTCCGGGACTACGCGGTCTACGAGAGCATGTACCGCTTCGGGCGTTACCTGTGCTGGGTGCACATCCTCGCGTCCGAGGTGCACTTCCTCGACCTCGGCACCAGACGACGCAACCGACGGCTGGTCGAACGGCTGGCCGCGGTCCAGGTGGCGATCAGCGACCGCGCCGGCGATCCCGCGTTCCTCCTGCTCGGCGGCGAACAATGGGCGCTCGGCTCGTTGCTCATCGAGCCAGGTGCAGATGGCCGCGCACGGTGCATGTCCTACGTCGACTTCCGCCACCGCATCGACACCGACCCACAGTTCCAGCGCTGGTTCCGGCCGCTCGAGAACGACCTCAACAAGCTTCTGGGCGGTGCGAAGGACGGCGTACCCCGACTCGCGAAGACGCATGCGGAGCTGCTGAGGCTCATCCGCCTGCTCGATCCCGCCAAGGTCTGGGCGCCGTTCGAGGAACCGCCCGCTGAGCTCACGGCCCGCACGGGGGCCACCAGCAACCACGAGTGAACGGCCCGACCGCCGGGTCCGACGGCGGCGGAACGGTGATCTGCCGGACAGTGCCGGTACCGGGTACTTTCTGCCGACTCGTACGACTAGCCTGGGGGCACCGAGAACCACGTGATGCACCCGGAAGAGGCGATCGAGGCAGTGGCCGAGTCACCCCAGCAGAAACCACCCTCACAGTTCGGCGCCAACGAGTGGCTCGTCGACGAGATGTACGAGCAGTACCGCCTGGACCCGAAGTCGGTTGACCAGGCCTGGTCGGACTTCTTCCAGACGTACACACCGGACGGCGCCGAGGCAGGGACCGCGGAGACCAAGCCCAGCAAACCGGCACCCAGCGAACCGGCACCCAGCAAACCGGCGCCCGTCCAGAGCAAAGCAGCCAGCAAGCCGGCCAGCAGCAAGCCGTCGGTCGCCGACCGCCCCGGCGGCCAGGGCTCCGAGTCCCCGGCCGCATCCGGGTCACGACCGGCGGCCGCCAAGCCCGTCCCGAAGGAGCCCCAGTCCGGCGGCGCCGCCGCGGCCACCGACGAGCCCGAGCGCGTCGTGCTCCGCGGGGCGCCGGCCCGCACGGTCTCCAACATGGACATCAGCCTGACCATGCCGACCGCCACCAGCGTGCGGGCGGTCCCGGTCAAGCTGCTGATCGACAACCGGATCGTGGTCAACAACCACCTCGCCCGCGCGCGTGGCGGCAAGGTCTCCTTCACCCACCTCATCGGGTACGCAATGGTGCAGGCGCTGAAAGAGATGCCGGAGATGAACGTCGGCTTCGACGTCGTCGACGGCAAGCCCACGATGATCAAGCCGAAACACATCAACCTCGGGCTCGCGATCGACCTGCAGAAGCCGGACGGCACCCGCCAGCTGCTGGTCCCGTCCATCAAGGCCACCGAGTCGATGGACTTCGCCAGCTTCTGGACCGCCTACGAAGACGTCGTCCGCCGTACCCGCGACAACAAGCTCACGGTCGAGGACTTCCAGGGCACCACGGTCACGCTGACCAACCCCGGCACCATCGGCACCAACCACTCGGTGCCGCGGCTGATGAAGGGCCAGGGCGCGATCATCGGCGTCGGCGCCATGGAGTACCCCGCGGCGTACCAGGGTGCCGCCGAGGAAACGCTGGCCCGCGACGCCGTCAGCAAGGTGATGACGCTGACGTCGACGTACGACCACCGGGTTATCCAGGGCGCACAGTCCGGCGACTTCCTGCGCCGTCTGCACCTGCTGCTGCTCGGCGAGCAGGGTTTCTACGACGAGATCTTCCACGCGCTGCGCATCCCGTACCATCCGATCAAGTGGTCATCCGACATCGCGACGACGCATGACGACGACATCACCAAGCAGGCGCGCATCCTCGAGCTGATCCACGCCTACCGCGTGCGCGGCCACATCATGGCCGACACCGACCCGCTCGAGTACAAGCAGCGCAACCACCCCGACCTCGAGATCGAGAACCACGGCCTGACCCTGTGGGACCTCGACCGCGAGTTCGCCACCGGCACGTTCGGCCTGGGCAGCCGGTTCATGAAGCTGAGGCACATCCTCGGCATCTTGCGCGACTCGTACTGCCGCACGATCGGCATCGAGTACATGCACATCCAGGACCCCGAGCAGCGCCGCTGGATCCAGGAGCGGGTCGAGCGACCGCACCAGAAGGTGCCCCGCGAGGAGCAGCTGCGCATCCTGCACAAGCTCAACCAGGCCGAGGCGTTCGAGACGTTCCTGCAGACCAAGTTCGTCGGCCAGAAGCGGTTCAGCCTCGAAGGTGGCGAGACCACGATTGCGCTGGTCGACGAGATCTGCGAGGAGGCTGCGGGTGCCGGGCTCGACGAGGTCTGCATCGGCATGGCCCACCGCGGCCGGCTCAACATGCTCGCCAACATCGTCGGCAAGAGCTACGGCCAGATCTTCCGTGAGTTCGAGGGCAACATCGACCCCCGCACGGTGCAGGGGTCCGGCGACGTGAAGTACCACCTCGGCGCCGAGGGCGAGTTCACCTCCGAGCACGGCGACACGATCAAGGTCTCGGTCGCGGCGAACCCGTCCCACCTCGAAGCCGTCGACCCGGTGCTCGAGGGCATCGCCCGGGCGAAGCAGGACCTGCTCAACAAGGGCCAGGAGTTCCCGGTCCTCCCGCTGCTCGTGCACGGCGACGCGGCCTTCGCCGGCCAGGGCGTCGTCGCGGAGACGCTGAACCTGTCGCAGCTTCGCGGCTACCGCACCGGCGGCACGATCCACGTCGTCGTCAACAACCAGGTCGGCTTCACCACCTCACCCGCCGCCTCGCGCTCCTCGCTGTACTGCACCGATGTCGCACGGATGGTCCAGGCGCCGATCTTCCACGTCAACGCCGACGACCCGGAGGCGTGCATCCGCGTCGCCGACCTAGCCTTCGCGTACCGGCAGGCGTTCAAGAAGGACGTCGTGATCGACCTGGTGTGCTACCGGCGCCGAGGCCACAACGAGGGCGACGACCCCTCGTACACGCAGCCGCTGATGTACGACCTGATCGAGCAGAAGCGTTCCGTCCGCAAGCTCTACACCGAGGCCCTGATCGGCCGCGGCGACATCTCCGTCGATGAGGCCGAGTCGGCGCTGAAGGACTACCAGAGCCAGCTCGAGCGCGCGTTCGTCGAGGTGCGCGAGGCCACCAGCAACGGCGACGAGAGATACGTCACGGTGCCCACCTACCCCGAGAAGAAGGGACACGCCGACACCCAGACCGCGGTGCCGTTCGAGGTGCTGAAGCGGATCGCCGACGCGTACACCTCGGCGCCGGAAGGTTTCACGATCCACCCGAAGGTGCTCCCCCAGCTGCAGCGCCGGGCCGCCGCCATCACCGAGGGTCCGGTCGACTGGGGCACGGCCGAGATCGTGGCGTACGGCTCACTGCTGATGCAGGGCCGTCCCGTGCGACTGTCCGGACAGGACTCGCGGCGCGGCACGTTCGTGCAGCGGTTCGCGACGATCATCGACCGTAAGACGGCCGCCGAGTGGACTCCGCTGCAGCACCTCACCGACGACCAGGCGTCCTTCTTCATCTACGACTCGCTGTTGTCCGAGTACGCCGCGATGGGCTTCGAGTACGGCTACTCGGTCGCCCGCCCCGAGGCACTGGTGTTGTGGGAGGCGCAGTTCGGCGACTTCGTCAACGGCGCGCAGACCGTCATCGACGAGTTCATCTCCGCCGGCGAGGCCAAGTGGAACCAGCACTCGGGCGTCGTACTCCTGCTCCCCCACGGTTACGAGGGACAGGGGCCCGACCACTCCTCGGCCCGGATCGAGCGGTTCCTTGCACTGGCCGCCGACGACGCGTTCACCGTGGCGCAGCCGTCCACGCCGGCCAGCAACTTCCACCTGCTCCGCCAGCACTCGCTCAGCGACAACCACCGGCCGATGATCGTCTTCACGCCGAAGTCGATGCTCCGCAACAAGGCCGCCGCGTCGCACCCTGCCGACTTCACCGAGGGGACTTTCCGCCCGGTCATCGGCGACGACGTGGCCGACCCGGCGGCGATCGAACGGGTCCTGCTCTGCTCCGGCCGCATCACCTGGGACCTGCTGAACGAACGCAAGAAGGTGGAGGGCGACCACCCGCGCACCGCTATCTTGCGGATCGAGCGTCTGTACCCACGGCCGGTCGACGAGATCAAGGCCGAGCTGGCGAAGTATCCGAACGTGCGCGAGGTGCGCTGGGTGCAGGACGAGCCGGCCAACATGGGCCCGTGGCCGCACATGGCTCTGCACCTCACCTCCGAGCTCGAGGTGCCCTTCTTCCGGGTCTCGCGACCTGAGTCGGCGGCTCCGTCGGTCGGCTCGGGGGCACGGCACCTCGAAGAGGCCAAGACCCTGCTCCAGCAGGCGTTCAGCTAACGGGGCAGGGGTGTACTTCACCGACCGTGGCATCGAGGAGCTGACCAGCCGGCGGGGCGACGAGGAGGTCACGCTCGCCTGGGTTGCCGACCAGCTCCAGGAGTTCTGCGACCTCAACCCGGAGTTCGAGGTGCCGGTCGAGCGGTTCGCCACCTGGCTCGCCCGACACGACGACGAGGACGAGTAGCCCCACATCTTCGCGCCGAGGTTGCGCGTATGTCCCAGATCTTCGCGCCGACGTTGCGCGTATGCACCAGTGGTGGGCCACGGGTCGCCCTGTCAGTTCGCCCTTGGCCGTGAACGAGGTGTAACCGCGTGTTCCACGTGCCGACCGCGCCTTGCAAGGCTCGGGGCGCACGAACTTCGGGTGGGCGGCCGCCGGAACTGACAGGTGCGCTCTGGTCGGGGCGGAACTCACAGGGTGAAGACGATCTTGCCGAAGACGTCACCGCCGGCCATCTTGGCGAAGCCGGCCTTCGCGTCCTGCAGTGGCATCGTGGAGTCGATCAGCGGGCGAGTGCCGGTGACGTCGAGGAAGTCGGCCAGCCCGCGCAGCTCCTCGCGGGTCCCCATCGTCGTTCCCTGCACGCGCATCGACAGGAAGAAGATCCGGGTCAGCTCCGCTTGGGGCGGGTTGTTGCCGGACGTCGCGCCCGAGATCACGACCGTCCCACCCGGGCGCAGCGACTTGATCGAGTGCGACCAGGTGGCCGCGCCGACGGTCTCCATCACCGCATCGACCTTCTGCGGCAGCCGGGCACCGGGCTCGATGGCCTCGTGCGCGCCGATCTCCAGGGCCCGCACACGCTTCGACTCGTCCCGGCTGGTCGCGAACACCCGCAGCCCGGCCGCCCGTGCGAGCACGATCAGGGCGGACGCCACGCCGCCACCCGCGCCCTGGACGAGCACGCTGTCGCCGGGCTTGAGGTCGGTCTGCGAGAACAGCATCCGGTAGGCGGTCAGCCAGGCCGTGGGCAGGCACGCCGCCTGCTCGAACGACAGCGCCGCCGGCTTGGGTACGACGTTGCGTCGCGGCACCGCCACCTGCTCGGCGAACGAGCCCTGGTAGCGCTCGGACAGCAGCGACCGCTTCGGGTCGTGGGTCTCGTCGCCCAGCCAGCCCGGGTCGGTGATGACGGCATGGACGAGCACCTCGTTGCCGTCCTCGTCGATCCCGGCCGCGTCGCACCCGAGGATCATCGGCAGCCGCTCCGCCGCCAGCCCGACGCCGCGCAGCGACCACAGGTCGTGGTGGTTCAGCGACGCCGCTTTCACGGTGACCGTGGTCCAGCCGTCGGGCACGTCAGGCGCCGGACGGTCACCGAGAACGAGACCGGACAGCGGGTTGTCGGGGCTGAGGGCATCCGCGTACGCAGCAAACATGCTTGCGACCCTAGTCAGGCCCACCCGGCGATGTCAGCGTGATACATCCCTCAACGGCTGTGCCGGCCACGCGCATGCGTCGGCTCGTGCGCGTCGTCGTGGCCGTGGGCGAGCGTGCTGTGTCCTCGCCCGTACACGAGGTAGACGAACAGTCCGGCCGCCATCCAGATGCCGAAGTTGCGCCACGTGTCGGTGGTGAGGTTGAGCCCGAGCCAGATCGTGGCCAACGCGCCCAGGATCGGCACCGCGGGCACCGCCGGCGCGTAGAACCCACGCTCCAGATCGGGCTCACGCCGACGGAGCACGAGGACACCGATGGCGCAGAAGAAGAACGCGAACAGTGCGCCGAGGACCAGCATCTGCTCGAGCGAGCCGATGCTCGGGTAGAAGGCCAGCAGGATCGCCGCCAGCCCGGCAACCGCACCAGAACGCGACGGCGCGGCGAAGGTCCGACTGACCTGACCGAGCCCGCGGGGCAGCAGCCCGTCGCGCCCCATCGCGAACAGCACCCGGCTCTGCCCGATCAGCACGACCATGATCACCGTCGTGAACGCGAGCAGCCCGCCGAGGTTGACCACTGACGCGGCCCAGCCGACACCGGCGGCCGCCATCGCGTCCGACACCGGGGCGCCGGTGCCGAGCTCGGTGTACGGGCGGAGCCCGACCAGCACGGTCGCCATCGCGATGTACAGCACGGCGACCAGACCGAGCCCGATCAGCATGGCTCGCGGCACGCTGCGTCGCGGGTCGCGGGTGTCCTCCGCGGCGGTGGCGATCAGGTCGAACCCGATGTAGGCGAACGTGATAACGCTGGCGGCGGCGAACACCCCGAAGATGCCGAACGTCCCCCCGGCATCGCCGAGCAGTCGCTGCAGAACGGTGCCCTGCGACTCCGCCGCCTGCTGCTGCGGGACGAACGGCGTGTAGTTCGCGGTGTCGACGTACCGGCTGCCCACCCCGATCACCAGCAGGATCACCGCGACCTTGGCGAGCACGGCGATGGTGAGCACACGAGCCGACAGCTTGGTGCCGGTGACCACCAGCAGGGTCAGGATCACCAACACGGCCGGGGCGATCAGGTTGAGCCCGCTGTCGAACTGCCCGCGCTCGGCCACGAACGCGGGCACCTCGACGCCGAAGCCATCCAGCGTGGCCAGCGCGTACGCCGACCACGCGCGCGACACCAGCGCGGCGGCGACCAGCAGCTCGAGCACCAGCGCCCAGCCGACCAGCCACCCCCACAGCTCGCCGAACACGACATAGCTGAACGTGTAGACGCTGCCGGCGACCGGGATGGTCGACGACAGCTCGGCGTACGACAGGGCGGCGAGGAAGCACACCAGCGCCGCGATCACGAACGAGACGATCACGGCGGGCCCGGCGTTGGTCGCGGCCTGGATGCCGGACAGCGAGAAGATGCCGGCGCCGATCATCACGCCGAGGCCCAGGATCACCAGCTGACCCGTCCCGAAGACGGGAGGCAGCCGGTGTCGGGCGGTGCTGACGCGGTGCAGCGCCATCTCGACAGGCAGCCGCCGGGCAGCGTTACGGGCGGGGGGCATGGTCAAAGAACCTACACATTTCCCGCGAGTCGGGTAAGTCCAACAGACTGCACGCAAGTAGACACGCGGCGTGACTCCGACTGCTGGCTAACGGGTCGGCTCAGCGACGTGCCACCCCCTCCCGCGTCGCAGCCGCCGAGACAGCGGACGCCACTGCACTCGGGATGCGCTGGTCGAACGGCTCCGGGATCACGCAGTCGGGACGCAGGTCGGAACCGACCAGGTCGGCCAGCGCCTCGGCCGCGGCGAGCTTCATGCCCTCGGTGATGCGGCGGGCGCGGACGTCGAGCGCACCGCGGAAGATGCCGGGGAAGGCCAGCACGTTGTTGATCTGGTTGGGGTAGTCGGAGCGCCCGGTCGCCACCACGGCGGCGTGCCGCGCGGCGATGTCGGGATGCACCTCCGGCACCGGGTTGGCCAGCGCGAACACGATGGCATCGGCGGACATCTGCGCGACCGCCTCCTCGGCGACACTGCCACCGGAGACCCCGATGAACACGTCGGCACCGGCCAGCGCGTCGGCGAGCCGACCCGAACGGCCGGTCGCGTTGGTGTCGCGGGCCAGCCGGAGCTTCACCGGGTTGAGGTCCGTACGGTCGCGGTGCAGCACCCCCTGCCGGTCGACGACCTGAAGGTCACCGACGCCCGCGACCAGCAAGATCCTGGCCACCGCAACTCCGGCCGCACCGGCGCCGGAGATCACCACGCGCACGTCCTCGATCGCCCGGCCGGTGAGTCGCAGGGCGTTGCGCAAGGCCGCGAGCACCACGACCGCGGTGCCGTGCTGGTCGTCGTGGAAGACCGGGATGTCCAACCGGTGCTGCAGCCGGCGCTCGATCTCGAAACAGCGTGGAGCAGCGATGTCCTCGAGGTTGATGCCGCCGAAGCTGGGCGCGAGGCGGGCCACCGTGTCGACGATCTCGTCGACGTCGGTCGTGTCGAGACAGATCGGGACCGCGTCGACGCCGCCGAACCGCTTGAACAGCAGCGCCTTGCCCTCCATCACGGGCATCGCTGCGGCCGGGCCGATGTTGCCTAGACCGAGTACGGCGGTGCCATCGGTGACCACGGCCACCGTGTTGCCGACCCAGGTGTAGTCATGGGCGAGGGAGGGATCCTCGGCGATCGCCTCACAGACGCGCGCGACGCCGGGCGTGTACGCCATCGACAGGTCGTTGCGACCCGCCAGCGGGACGGTGCCGGAGATGCACATCTTTCCGCCGAGGTGCATCGCGAAGACCGGGTCGTCGTCATGATCGGCGCGGGGCTCGGGCAGGACCATCTCGATTGCCATCTGGGAGACCTCTGTTCGTCGGTGGACGCGACGCACGATGTCGGCCTTGCCGGGTGCGCGAAGGGATGTGCGTCGAACTGCGGATGGGGGTCTCCCAACCGTCAGTCTGCCACAGCACGACCGACGTGGCGCTCGGCCAGACGTCCGGACCCGTCAACCGTCCTCCCCGTCGGCCCGTCGCAGCCGTCGGCCGAGGCGGCGCAGCGGCCAGACCCGCCCGACCACGATCGCGACGACGTCGGCGGGGGCCACCGCACCGACCAGCCAGGAGTCAACGCCTTCGTCGGGGTTGTCTCGCTCGACCCACCAGCCGCCCTCGTCACGCGCCGTCACCCGCTTGACCGACAACGGCCGGGCCGGCAGCCGCACCACGGCCAGGCCGCCGAGCCGCGGCGGCGCGTCGTAGCGCACGAGCAACCGGTCCCCGTCGACCAGGGTCGGCTCCATCGACCGTCCTCGTACGACGGCGAACCCCCAACGAGACAAGGCCGACCTCCGATCAGGACGCGGGTCGTGGCACACCCGACGGCCCGGGTAGTGTCCCAACTGGGCAACCACAATCGTGCACACTGAAAGGACCAAGAATGCTGTCGCGACTCTTCGCTCGCACTGTAGAGGTGCACGCACACTGTGACCTCCCCTGCGGCGTCTACGACCCCGCGCAGGCCAAGATCGAGGCCGAGTCGATCAAGGCCGTCATCGGCAAGCTCGCCGACAACGACGACCCCGACTTCCGTACCCGCGCGGTGATCATCAAGGAGCAGCGCTCCGAGCTGGTCAAGCACCACCTCTGGGTGCTGTGGACCGACTACTTCAAGCCGCCGCACTTCGAGAAGTACCCCCAGCTGCACACGCTGGTCAACGAAGCCACCAAACTGGCCGGGGCCGCCGGCACGAAGGGCTCGATGGACGCCTCGGTCGCCGACGACCTGCTCGCCAAGATCGACGAGATCGCGGAGATCTTCTGGGAGACGAAGAAGGCCTGAGCATGACAGGAGGGGTCGGGCCACGGATAATCGGCCCGACCCTGTGCCATGCCCTGTCCCTAGGACGCCATCACGGAGACCACGGTGAATGACGACTACGACGTGACCCTGCGCATCCCCGCGGACAGTGCGTACCTCTCGATCCTGCGGACCGCGACCGCTGGGCTCGCGGCCCGGCTCGACTTCACCCTGGACGACATCGAGGACCTGCGGATCGCGGTCGACGAGGCCTGCGCTCTCCTGCTCCCCCAGGCGACCCTCGGCTCCGACCTGGACTGCGGCTTCCTGGTCAAGCCCGACAGCCTCACGGTCGAGGTGACGGCAACCTCGCCCGAGCCGCGCGCCCCCTCGCGCGACGGCTTCGCCTGGACGGTGCTGACCGCGTTGGCCTCACAGGTCGACGCACGGACGGATGCCGACGGAGTAACCCTCTCCCTGACCCGCCGGCGCGAGGTCTCGAGCCAGTGATCGACCGGCCCGACCCGGACGCGGTGGCGAACACCATCGCGGAGACCCGGGCGCAGACCCGTGAACGCACGGCCGAGCTGTTCTCCGCGCTCGCTGAGTTCAGCGAGTCCGACGCCGACTTCGAGCGCATCCGCAACGAGCTCGTGCAGCTGCACCTGCCGCTCGTCGACCATCTCGCCCGTCGGTTCCGCAACCGCGGCGAGCCTCTCGACGACCTCGTCCAGGTCGGCTCGATCGGGCTGATCAAGTCGGTCGACCGGTTCGACCCCGAGCGACAGGTCGAGTTCTCGACGTACGCAACCCCCACCATCGTGGGCGAGATCAAGCGGTACTTTCGGGACAAGGGGTGGTCCATCCGGGTGCCGCGGCGGCTGCAGGAGCTGCGGCTGTCACTATCCACCGCGACCGCGGATCTCACCCAGGAGCTCGGCCGGGCGCCGACCGTCGCGGAGATCGCCCAGCGGCTCGATGTCGGAGAGGACGACGTGCTCGAGGGGCTCGAGTCCGCGAACGCCTACAGCACGCTCTCCCTCGACGCGCCGGAGCCGGGCGACACCGATGGTCCGAGCATGGCCGCCGCCCTGGGCACCGAGGACGACGCGCTCGAGGGTGTGGAGTACCGCGAGTCGCTCAAGCCGTTGCTGGCCCAGCTCGAGTCCCGGGAGAAGCGCATCCTGATGCTGCGCTTCTTCAAGGGCATGACCCAGTCGCAGATCGCCGCGGACGTGGGCATCTCGCAGATGCACGTCTCACGGGTGCTGGCCCGCACCCTGGCTCAGCTGCGCGAAGGCCTCGGCCCCACCGGCTGAC
>WHTB01000418.1 GCA_009379735.1 Propionibacteriales bacterium | reverse complement strand
GGGTTTCGAGATCAAGGGCAACGCCGACTCGATGAAGTTCCACGCGCCGAGCAGCCCGTGGTACGACCGCACGGTCGCCGAGGTGTGGTTCCGCACGGCGGCGGCGGCCGAGATGGCCGGTTTCGTCAACGCCGAGAAGGCCGGGGACGCCGCGGAGCCGAAGGCCGACGAGGCCGACCAGCCGCGTGGCGTCGCCGACACCGCTGTCGCCGAGGGGCCGCATGGTCCTGACTCGGCCGCGGCGCTGGAGGACGGTTCGGCGCCGGCGGGTTTCGAGATCAAGGGCAACGCCGACTCGATGAAGTTCCACGCGCCGAGCAGCCCGTGGTACGACCGCACGGTCGCCGAGGTGTGGTTCCGCACGGCGGCGGCGGCCGAGAAGGCCGGTTTCGTCAACGCCGAGAAGGCCGAGGCCTGATCCGTGTTGGCGGAGGCTCTCGAGCACCTGGTCCGCGGCATCGTCCGCAGTCCTGACGACGTCAGCGTGCTTTCGAAGGAGACTCGTCGTGGCCGGCTGCTCGAGGTACGTGTGCACCCGGACGACCTCGGCAAGGTGATCGGCCGTGCTGGCCGTACGGCGACCGCTCTGCGCACCGTGATCGGTGCTCTGGCCGGCAAAGGCGGCGCGCGGGTTGACTTCGTGGATGTGGACCGGAGGCGCTAGCCGACGGGCCGCAGGAACGAAGCGTTTGCTCAGCGTGGATGTGGACCGGAGGCGCTGACCCAACGTGAGGCGCCCGTCCGGTTGGATGGGCGCGTCACGCCTGCAGGGAGACGATGTGGAGCTGGTGATCGGGCGGATCGGCCGCGCTCATGGCATCCGGGGCGAGCTGTCGGTCGACCTCCGCACCGACGACCCGGAGGCGCGCTTCGCGGTGGGTACGGTGGTCGCGACCGACCCGGCGTCGGCCGGTCCGCTCACGATCACTGCCACCCGCCCGCACAGCGGCCGGCTGTTGGTGCAGTTCGAGCAGGTCGCCGATCGGACGGCGGCCGAAGGCTTGCGTGGCGTACTCCTGCTCGCCGACATCGACCCCGACGATGACGCCGAAGACGACGGCTACTACCCCCATCAGCTGGTCGGTCTGCGGGTCGTCACCGACGCCGGCGACGAGGTCGGCGAGGTGCGCGACGTGCAGTCGGCGCCGGCGCACGACCTGCTCGTCGTACGGCGAGACGACGGGGGCGAGGCCCTGGTGCCGTTCGTCACGGCGCTGGTGCCCGACGTCGACCTCACGTCCGGCCGCCTGGTGGTCGCCGACCGTCCGGGTCTGCTGCGTCCCGACGAGGCCGACGCAGCGGAGGGCTGAGCATGCGCGTCGACGTCGTGTCGATCTTCCCCGACTACCTGGCGCCGCTCGACCTCTCGCTGGTCGGCAAGGCTCGTGAGTCTGGGCTGCTCGACCTGCGCACGCACGACTTGCGGCAGTGGACCCACGACCGGCACCGGACCGTCGACGACACGCCGTACGGCGGCGGCGCCGGCATGGTGATGAAGCCCGAACCGTGGGGCGCGGCGCTCGACGACCTGGTCCCCACAGACACCGAGCGTCCGCCCCGGTTGCTGGTGTTGACGCCGTCGGGTCGGCCGTTCACCCAGGCGGTCGCCGAGCAGCTCGCGGCCGAGCCGTGGCTGGTGCTCGCCTGCGGCCGCTACGAAGGCATCGACGAGCGGGTCGTCGAGTACGCCCGTACCCGGATGCCGGTCGACGAGATCAGCGTCGGCGACTATGTCCTCAACGGGGGCGAGGTCGCCGCGCTGGTGGTGATCGAGGCGGTGGTGCGACTGCTGCCGGGCTTCCTGGGCAACCCCGAATCGCTGGCCGAGGAGTCCCACGCGACCGGCGGACTGCTGGAGTACCCCGTCTACACGAAGCCGCCGCTGTGGCGCGGCCTCGACGTGCCCGAGGTGCTGCTGTCCGGCGACCACGGCAGGGTCGCGCGCTGGCGGCAGGAGCAGGCGTTGCGGCGTACGGCGGCCCACCGGCCCGACTTGGTCAGCCCGTCCGAGGCGCTCGGTGACGACGTCGTGGCGGCGATCGGCGAGCGGCTCGTGGTCACGAGGGCGGTGCCGGCTGATGCCGCCGAGATCCTGACCCTGCAGCGCTGCTGCTGGGTGGCCGAGGCGCAGGCCAACGACGCGCTGGACATCCCGCCGTTGGTCGAGACGTTGGCGGACGTACGGGCCGGGCTCGACGTGTGGACGACCGTCGTCGTACGCCTCGACGGACGCCTGGTCGGCTCGGTGCGGTGGCGGCGCGAGTCCGACACCTGGGTGGTCGGGCGGCTGATGGTGGTGCCGGACCTGCACGGTCGTGGGCTCGGCGGCCGGCTGCTCGAGTACGCCGAGGGTGCGGCCCCCGACGGTGTCTCGACGTACTCCCTGATCACCGGAGCCGGCAGCGACGACAACCTCCGGAGGTACCGCAAGGCCGGCTACCGCCCGGTGCGCGGCGGCACCGACGACCCCGGGGTGATCTTGCTGACGAAGCCACGGCGGTCCTGACGACCCTGCGATTTATGCCGGAACGCCTGCCTGTGGCAGACTGGTCCGTCGGCGCTGCCGCCCGGTTCAGAGCAGCCGCGGTCCTCCTGCCATGGGGGGAGGCCGATATCCGCAGCGCCGATCGGATGACACTCCCACATTCGTGCG
>WHTB01000180.1 GCA_009379735.1 Propionibacteriales bacterium | reverse complement strand
GGCGTCGGGATCGAGAAGGCTGATGAGGGCCTCGACGCTGCCCATGCCTCTCTGAACTCCCTGACGATGCCGACCTGCTGAGCTGTCGGAGTCCCGGGACCCTGCGATGCGCGAATACGGCGGCGGGCCGAGGAGGCAAGCTGTCTGCATGCGGCCGGGGTGCGGCCCACCGTCTTGGCTACTTCGGCGAAGGAGAAGCGGAAGACATCGTGCAGGATGAACGCGACGCGCTCGGCCGGGGTCATCGACTCGAGCACGACGAGGAAGGCCATGTTGACGGACTCGTCGAGTGTGACCCGGTCGGCCGGGTCGGCTATGCCGCCCATCCGGCCGTTGATCCATTCCGTGGGTTCGGGCACTGGCTCGGGGATCCATTCCCCCACATAGCGCTCGCGACGTGCCCGCGCTGACCCGAGCAGGTCTAGGCAGACGCGGCTGGCGACGGTCGTGAGCCAGGCTGTGCGGGACTGGATGGCCACCTGTTCCTCCGAGGACAGGCCGTACCAGCGGGCGTATGCCTCCTGCGCGACGTCCTCGGCGTCGGCCAGCGATCCGAGTAACCGGTAGGCGAGGTTGATCAGCAGTCGCCCAACGACCACCTCGGCCTCAGCATCCGTCGGTCACTGACCGCCTACGACCACTGAACCCTTGGACTCATTCATCTAGGTGTACCTAGGCGGCCCGAGTGGGCATCTAGGTGCCTGCCACCGCGAAAGATAGATAACGACTGCCGATGGCAGGTGGTCCTTACCGAAGCAGGATGGGGGCATCAAGAAAACACCAACCAAGGAGTACGCAATGTTCGCTCACCCCGAGATCATCTTGACCCTGGCCCACGACCACCAGCGGGAGCTCATCAGCCAGGCCGAACGCCACAACCTGCTCGCGACCGTTCGCCGCAACCGCCGGTCACGCGGTTACGCCCGCGGGGGCGCCGGGCCAGCCGCCCGGGCCGTTGCGGCTGTACGTTGAGCGGGTGCGAAGGACGCTTGGTATAGGGAGCTCCAGCCCCGTGATGGTCGGCCGCGAAAGCGAGCTGCGTCAGCTGACGCAGCTCGCTTCGTCTGTCCACCCGCAGGTGGCGATCGTGGCCGGCGAGCCCGGCATCGGCAAGACCCGGCTGACCCAGGCACTCTTGGAGACCGTCTCCGCGGAGACGGTCTCCCTGGTCGGGCACGCCGAGCCCGGCTCCCTCGCGCGTCCGTACGAGGTGCTGCTGGAGGCGGTGGCCGACCGGTCCGGTGTCGACGAGGAGGCACTCCAAGCCGTGGTCGACGCGGCCCGCAGCCCGGTCGAACGCCTGCACTCCGGCCTGTCGATCGTGAACTCCCTGCTCGGCGACGGGCCTGCGGTGATCGTGTTCGAGGACCTGCACTGGGCCGACTCCGAGAGTGCGGCGCTGTTCGAGCGGATCGCCGACCAGACCAAGCCGTGGCTGCTGGTCGGCACCTACCGGCCGGAGGAGGTCACCAGCCGGCACCCCGTCTCCGGCTTGCTCGGCCGGCTGCAGCGTCGGCACGCCGTGGCCCATGTGGGTCTCGAACGGTTCGACGAGACCGACACCGCCGCGCTGCTCGCCTCCTTCACCGGCGTCCCCGCGACGTACCGTGCGGTGGCTGCGCTGCATCAGCGCACCGGCGGCAACCCGTTCTTCCTGGAGGAGCTCGTCCGCGGACACGAGGGCGAGGATCTCGAGTCGCTGGGCGAGCAGCCGTTGCCGTGGAGCCTCACCGAGGTGCTTCGGCGGCAGATCGACGACCTCGAAACCGACGCCCAGCGGATCATCGAGGCGGCTGCGGTGCTTGGTCACCGGGTGCCGTTCGACCTGCTCGCGGCCGTGGTCGGGGCGAGCGAGGAGGAGCTGATCTGGGCCCTGCGCGAGCTCGTCACGCGTGGCGTACTCGTCGAGTCCGGTGAGGACGAGTTCAGCTTCCGGCATGCCTTGGTCCGTGAGGCCATCGCCGAGCAGCTGCTCGGTCGGGAGCGGCGCCGGCTGCACGAGACGGCGCTGGAGGTACTGCTGGCCGGTGGCGGGGCCGACCCGGCGATGGTGGCGAGCCACGCTCGGGCGGCGGGCCGGTACGACGACATGGTCGACGCCGCCCGCCGAGGCACCGAGCTGTACCTCTCGATCGGTTCGGCCTACCAGGCGCTGCAGCTCGCCGAGATGGGTCTGGACGAGGACTCCGACGACTCCGTCCTGCTCGGCGGAGCGGCGCAGGCGGCCTGGCTGGCCGGACTCACCGATGACGCCATCGGCTATGCGCGCCGGTGGCGGGACGGGTGCGCCGACCCCACCCACCGGGCCGACGCACTGGTCTTGCTGATCAGGCTGGCCTGGGAGAACGACGAGGTCGCGGAGATGGAGCGGCTCACCCACGAGGTGGAGCAACTGGTCGGGCAGCTCGAGGCCGGGCCCGACCAGGCGCGCGCGATGACCGCCGTGGCGCAGTCGGCGATGCTGCGTGACGAGATCGACGAGTCGCTGTCGTGGTCGGCGCGGGCGCTCGCACTGGCCGAGGAGCTCGACCTTCCCCGGGTACGGCTGGCCGCCCTGGTGGAGCGCGGATCGGCGTTGACCAATCGGTGGTCGACCAACGAGGAAGGCCGCACCCTGCTGTCCGGCCTGGTCGACGAGGCGGAGAAGGCCGGCGAGTGGGTGCTCGCCGCGCGGGCTTTGAACAACATCATCGACCAGGCGTCGACGGCGTCCCAGACCGAGATGGCCGAGATGCTGGAACGGATGCGGGTCGACGCCGAGCGAGCTGGCTTCGAGTCGCTCGCGGTCGCGGCGTACTTCCAGGGTCTGGCCCGGCTGGCCGTGCGTAACGGCGACCTGGCGGCTGCCATCGCGGCGCTGGAGGAGGGCCGCGAGCGCGACCGAGGCTATGTCCGCCGGAGCCGTCGGGTCGACGCGCACGGCGTTTTCCTGGCCGGCCTGTACCTCGAGGCGGTCGAGCTTGACCGCGCCGACGCGGTCATCGCCGACCTCCGTGAGCTGCCGCGGCTGCCGGCGCTGCTGATTCCCGGGCTCGCGTTCCATGTCGCGTGCCGGCGCGGCGCCCTGGCGGAGTCCGAGAGGTACCTCGACGAGGTCTTCGCGGCGTTGGCCACGCAGTCGTGGCGCAGCAGCTCGCAGGCCTATGACCTGATCTCGGGGGCGCTCGCGGTCGGCCTGCCGCTGCCCCGGCTGGACCGGATGCGGCAGGAGTTGGTCGCCGCCGACAGCATCGACGAGTACCGGACCCTCGTCGACGCCCAGATCGCGGACGCGAACGGGCAGTCGGCGGCGGCGCTGGAGGGCTACCTGGCGGTGCAGGAGTCGTCGATCCTGCCGATGTCCGTACGCGGGTCGGTGCGGGTCGACGCGGCCAAGTGCCTGCTCGCGACGAACGACCGCGATGCAGCGGTCGAGCAGGTCTCCGCGGCGGCGAAGCTGCTGGCCCGGTGGGGTGGTTGGCGGGTGACCCAGCTGGACCAGGTGCGCAACCAGCTCGGCCTCGCTCCGGCCGGCGGCGAGCAGGAGGTCAGCGGCGCGGCTGCCCTCACCAACCGCGAGCGGGAGGTGGCGCTGCTCGTCGCGGAGGGTCTGACCAACGCCGAGCTGGCCCGCCGCCTGTACATCTCGCCGAAGACCGCAGCGGTGCATGTCTCCAACATCCTGCACAAGCTCGGCATCTCCTCACGCACCGAGGTCGTCGACCAGCTCGCTCGCTGAGAACCTCAGGCGGGCTTGCGCACGGTGCGGGCCTGGGCGCGGCCGGGCCACAGGCGCTCGAAGGTCCGGAACTGTGGTCGGAAGAACCTGCGCAGGCTCTTGCGGCGGCGCTCGTCGCTGGTGGGATCCGACCAGGCATGCTGGACGCTGCGCCACAGCCGGGGGGAGTCGGCGATCCAGCCACGCGTCCGGGGATGGAGGCGGGCCCAGTCGTCCGCCAGCCCTTGCCGTACCTGATGGTCCCGCTCGACGTCTCGGCTGAGGAACGGTGCGTTCGCCAGTGACTCCGCACCGGTGAAGAACGCCCACAAGGTGAGGAATGCACGATAGCTCTGCTCGGACACCGGCAGGGCAGCACCGCCCGGCGCGGGATCGACCCCGCGCTGCAGCGGCAACGGCTGCCGCTCCGGACGGTCGCTGACGGACATCCGACCTCGGCCTCCCCGAGCCCGGTTCCCACGCCGAGCCTTGTGGCACCTACGGTGCTCCTGAACACCCCTGATGTCCAGGTTACGCCTAAGAACGACCGCTCAGTCGTCGGAGCCGAAGCCCATCCGGAACACCTCGAACCCGGTGCCGTAGGTGACACCGAGCCGTGATCCGGTGCCACGGCAGACGCCCTCGAGGAAGTCCTCGGCGTCGAACTCCCAGCCCAGCCCGCTCAGGTAGGCGTCGTGTGCTTTCAGCGACTCGACGCCGGCCGCGAAGGTGTCGGTCACGTCGGCTCCCTGCGTAGCCAACGGTGAGCCGGCCGCCCAGACCTGCTGGACGCCGTCCCACGGTGCGAGGTCCTCGTCGGTGACCTGCTCGGGGAACACCCAGCGGTTGCCGGCGTCGCGGACGGCGTCGAGTGTGGCGCGGCCGGTCGAGATGTGGTCGGCCATGTTCAGCGACTGACCGTCCCAGGTGTCGCGGAAGTTGTTGGTGATCACGATCTCCGGACGGTGGCGACGGACGGCCCGGGTGATCTCACCACGTAACGCGACGCCGTACTCGAGGATCCCATCTGGCTGGTGCAGGAAGTCGACCGTCTCGACTCCGACGATCTGGGCCGATGCCACCTGCTCGGCCTCGCGGACGCGGCGGCACTCGGCCGGCTCCATCCCGTCGATGCCGGCCTCGCCGGAGGTCACCATGCAGTAGACAACCTGTTTGCCTTGTGCGGTCCAGCGGGCCACCGCGGCGGCGGTGCCGAACTCCATGTCATCGGGGTGCGCGACGACGGCGAGCGCGCGCTCCCAGTCCTCGCGGACGGGCTGCAGCGGTGCAGGTTTCTGGTCCATCCGGCCAGCATGTCAGGTCGAGCAACGCCGAGGCGGGTGGCTGGGTCGGCGCCGGCCTCAGGAGACCGTGATGACGACCTGGTTGGAGGCCTTACCTGACTCGGGGTCGACGACACGCAGCTGGTTCTCGCCCGGCTGCCCGAGCTCGACGTACGTGCTGAAGGCCTCGCTCTCGACCCTGGCCGTCGTCGGGAAGTCGACCCACGACCCGTCCTCGCGGCGCTGCACCTGCAGCGAGACGCCGTCACCGCCGCGGTACGTCCCGGACAGGGTGATGCGCTCCATGGTCGCCGCGGCGGCGCTGCTGGCCTCGAGGACGATGCGTGGCTTCGCCTTCTTGGCCGGGCGGGTCGAGGCGGGCGGATCCGGGGACTCGGACCCCTGGGCACTCGGGGACGGTGCCACCGGCTCGGGCTCGTTCGGCCGCGGGGTGGCGAACGTCGGCGCGGTCTTGTCCCCGCCGGACAGGCCGGCCATCCGGAGCGCGGCGGTGGCGGTCAGCGCCACCACCAGGCCGAGAACCACGGCGATGCCGGCCACGATCAGGACTGCGCGGATGGCCTTTCTGCGCAGCTCGTCGTCGGCGGGCACGTGCGTCCTCCTCGGGTTGGTCGGTGTCGCCGACCATGGTGCCAGCCTCGGTGCCGGATGTCCGATTCGACGAGTCACGACGTGAGCGAGCCCACGATGCAAGTAATACCCCTAGGGGGTATAGTCTTCGCCATGACCGATCACGTACACCCCGCCGCGAACGGACCCGCCCTGACCCGCCTTGCCGTGCAGGCGACGCTGCACTGCCTCACCGGGTGTGCGATCGGTGAGGTGCTCGGCATGGTGATCGGCACGGCGCTGGGCTGGTCCGACACCGCCACGATCGTGCTGGCGGTCGCGCTGGCGTTCGTCTTCGGCTACGCGCTGACCATGCTGTCAGTCCTGCGGGGCGGCCTGTCGCTGGGTCAGGCGGTCCGGATCGCGCTGGCGGCCGACACCCTCTCGATCCTGGTGATGGAGATTGTCGACAACGCCGTGATCCTCGCGGTGCCCGGTGCCATGGAGGTCGGCCTGGCCAGCTGGCTGTTCTGGGCCACCCTCGCGTTCGCGCTCGGTGTCGCGTTCGTCGTCACGGTTCCGGTGAACCGCTGGCTGATCGCCCGGGGCCGTGGCCACGCGGTGGTGCACGAGCACCACTGAGCCCGGATGCGGTTCACTGTCGTCCGGAGAGGTGGTGCCTGTGTCGAGCCGAATCGAGCAGCTGGTGGCCGACGTCGACGCGCTTCTCGCGACCGCCGACGCCGAGCTGAGCCGTCGGTACCCGGGGGACCGTGGGCGGCGACAACCCGTCCACACCGTCTACCTCCCGGCCGACCAGTACGGCGAGCAGACCGTCGCGACATGGGGCCGTGAGGCGCTCGACCTGCTCGACACGCACCACGGCGCGTTCGCCGAGCTCACGACCGGTCTCGGCCTGGCGCCCAGCCTCACCGACGACCTCGATCGGCGGGTACGCGACAAGCTGGCGCGGGAGCCGGTCGAGGACCTCCGGATCGACTTCGAGGACGGGTACGGCTCGCGGCCGGACGACGAGGAGGACGCGGCCGCGATCGACGCCGCCCGAGTGCTCGCCGCGTCGGCCGCCGCGGGCACCGCACCGCCGTACGCCGGGCTCCGGTTCAAGAGCCTGGAGTCGCCGACCCGCCGGCGCGGCCTGCGCACCCTCGACCTGTTCGTCGCCGAGCTGGTCGACTTGGGCGGCCTGCCGACCGGCTTTGTCGTCACACTGCCGAAGGTCACCTCGGTCGACCAGGTGGCGGCGATGGTGCACTGCTGCGCACGGCTCGAGACCGCCCACGGGCTGCCGGAACGGCTGCGCTTCGAGATCCAGGTCGAGACCCCGCAGTCCATCCTCGGCCCGGACGGCACGGCGCTGGTCGCGCCGATGATCCAGGCCGCGGCCGGTCGCTGCACCGGCCTGCATTACGGCACCTACGACTACTCGGCGGCGTGCGGCATCGCGGCCTCCCAGCAGAGCATGGGGCACCCCGCGGCCGACCACGCCAAGGCGGTCATGCAGGTCGCCGCGGCGGGCACCGGCGTCCACCTGTCCGACGGCTCCACCAACGTGTTGCCGGTCGGCGACGACGCGGCCGTCCGTGCCGCCTGGGAGTTGCACGCCCGGCTGGTGCGACGGTCGCTCGAGCGCGGCTTCTACCAGGGCTGGGACCTCCACCCCGGACAGCTGGTCAGCCGGTACGCCGCCGTGTTCGTGTTCTTCCGGGAGGGTCTGCCCGCGGCGGCCGAGCGGTTGCGCGCGTACGTCGGGGAGACGGACTCCGGCTATCTCGACGAGCCGGCGACCGCGGTCGCGTTGGCGGGGTTCGTGGTCCACGGGGTCGAGTGCGGTGCCGTCGACGAGGCCGAGGCGGTCGAGCTCACCGGCATCGCTGCGACAGGGCTCCGCGCGCTGGCCCGACGCGCTGGCGAGACGCCCGGAAGGGCCGCGTCGGAGGGGCCGCCGGGGTAGCCTCCGACCCATGGGAGTCGCCGCAGGGCTGGTCCGCTTCAACGCGATGCCGGCCGACGAGGCGGAGGTCACGCTGCTCCGGTGCTGCGACGTACCCGGGTGGGCCGCACGGGTACGACGCGGGCGCCCGTACTCCGACCTCGACGCTGCGCTGTCGGTCGCCGACAGTGCCGCGAGCACACTGAGCCGCGACGACGTCGACCGCGCGCTCGCTGCCCATCCCCGGATCGGCGAGCGGGCCGAGGGGGAGACCGTGCAGGCGCGTTGGTCGCGCGCGGAGCAGTCCGGCGTCGGCCCGGACGGCGAGACGGCACGGGCGTTGGCCGACGGCAACCGCGCGTACGAAGAGCGCTTCGGCCGGGTGTTCCTGATCTGTGCCACTGGGCTGGGTGCCGAGGAAATCCTTGCTGCACTGCACACCAGGCTCGGCAACGACGATGACAAGGAGCAACAGGTGGTCGCCGACGAGCTCCGCAAGATCACCCTGACCCGGCTGCGGAAGGTCCTCACTGTATGAGCGCGATCACGACGCATGTCCTCGACACCGGGCTCGGGCGGCCGGCGGCCGGGGTGCCCGTCCGGCTGGAGCAGGTGACCGGCAACGGCCCCCCGCTGGGCACCGCGGTGACCGATGCGGATGGGCGGGTGACCGACCTCGGCCCGGCGGAGGTGGACGCCGGCGCCTATCGTCTCGTGTTCGACACCGCCGCGTACTTCGCCGCGACCGGGCAGACCGGGTTCTTCCCCGAGGTCAGCGTGACGTTCGCGGTGACCGACCCCACCGAGCACCATCACGTGCCGGTGCTGCTCAGCCCGTTCGCGTACTCGACCTATCGGGGGAGCTGACCGACCGTGGGGATCGTGCTGGGGCCCAACCAGTATGGGAAGGCGGAGGTACGGGTCGTGCGGGTGCAGCGCGACACGGCCCGGCACGAGATCCGCGACCTCAACGTGTCGACCGCGTTGCGCGGAGCGTTCGACGCCGCCCACGTGACCGGCGACCAGGCCGACGTGCTGCCCACCGACACGCAGAAGAACGTCGTCTTCGCGTTCGCCAAGGAGAAGGGGATCGACGCGATCGAGGACTTCGGGCTGACCCTGGCCCGGCACTTCGTCGGGGAGGTGCCGGCGGCGTACGGCGCACGGGTGCTGATCCAGGAGTACGCCTGGGACCGAATCCAGGTCGACGGCGCCGGCCACGACCACGCGTTCCTTCGGCGCGGTCAGGAGACCCGGACGACCACGGTCACCGTCGAGGGCGAGGGGGACGACGCGGCCGCGTGGGT
Source organism: Propionibacteriales bacterium (assembly GCA_009379735.1). GTDB lineage: Bacteria > Actinomycetota > Actinomycetes > Propionibacteriales > Nocardioidaceae > WHTB01. The sequence continues at coordinate 61 of WHTB01000180.1, read as the reverse complement.
CGTCTCGGGGTTCGAGGACCTGGTGGTGGCCAAGACGACGGGGTCGGAGTTCCGCGACTTT
>WHTB01000122.1 GCA_009379735.1 Propionibacteriales bacterium | reverse complement strand
GCACCGGTGCCGCCAGCGATCGGTCCAGCGGTCGGCCCAGCGGTCGGCTCGGTCATGGGGGCAGCGTAGCGAGCAGCACGCCGGGCGCGCAGAATGCGGTCGGAACGGCAGGTACGGATAGACTGGTGCTACCGACATCAATGTGAATCGAGATTGTCCTGACTACGTTCAAAGACCTCGGGGTGCACCCAGAGATCGACGCCGCGCTCAGCGAGGTCGGCATCGTCATCCCGTTCCCTATCCAGGCGATGGCTGTCCCCATCGCCCTGGTCGGCACCGACCTCATCGGGCAGGCCCGCACCGGCACCGGCAAGACGCTCGCCTTCGCGATCCCCGTGCTGCAGCGCATCATCGCGCCGCACGACCCTGACTTCGGCGAGCTGGTCGCACCCGGCAAGCCGCAGGCCCTGGTGGTCTGCCCCACGCGCGACTGGCGCTGCAGGTGTCCGGCGACTTCGTCACCGCTGCCAAGAAGCGCGGCACCCGCACGCTCACCGTCTACGGCGGGGTCGGGTACGACGAGCAGCTCGACGCCCTGGCTGCCGGTGTCGACGTCGTCGTCGGCACACCCGGCCGGCTGCTCGACCTGGCCAACCGCGGCACCCTTGACCTCAGCCACGTCAAGATCTTGGTGCTGGACGAGGCCGACGAGATGCTCGACCTCGGCTTCCTGCCCGACGTGGAGCGGCTGATCCGCAAGACGTCGGAGCTCCGTCAGACGATGTTGTTCTCGGCGACCATGCCGGCCGCCGTCATCTCGCTGGCCCGCACCTACATGCGGCACCCGGTCAACGTACGCGCCGAGTCGTCAACCGACAGCCAGACGGTGCCGGCCACGGCGCAGTTCGTCTACCTCGCGCACGACCTCGACAAGATCGAGATGATCGCGCGCATCCTGCAGGCCGACAACGGCGGCCGGACGATCGTGTTCACGCGCACCAAGCGCCAGGCGCAGCGGGTGGCCGACGACCTGGCCGACCGCGGTTTCCCGGCGGCACCGCTGCACGGCGACATGGCGCAGATCGCCCGCGAGAAGGCGATGCAGCGGTTCCGTGACGGCAAGGTCGCCAGCCTGGTCGCGACCGACGTCGCCGCGCGTGGCATCGACGTCGAGGGCGTCACCCACGTCATCAACTTCAGCTGTCCCGAGGACGACAAGACCTACCTGCACCGGATCGGCCGTACCGGCCGCGCGGGCGCGAGCGGGGTCGCGATCACGTTCGTCGACTGGGCCGACGCGACCCGGTGGAAGCTGATCAACAAGGCGATGGACCTGCCGTACGACGAGCCGGCGGAGACCTACTCCACGTCGCCGCACCTGTTCCACGACCTCGGCATCCCCACCGACGCGAAGGGTCGGCTGGTGCCGGAGAAGCCGCGCGAGCCACGGGCTGAGCGGGGGAGCTCCCGTTCTGACTCTCGTGCCGACTCACGCCGGTCCAGCGACGACGCCGACCGGCCGCGCCGCAAGCGCAACCGGAGCCGCACCCGCACAAGGAGCGGTGAGCCGTTGGCGAACGGCTCGGCCGGACGCCGGCGCCGCCGCAGCCCTGGGTCGGCCACCAGCAACGACTGACCGCGGTTCAGTCCAAGACGATGACGCGGGTGTCGACCGGCGCGAACCTCCAGAGCGCCTTCGCGTCGGGCGTCCGCTGGCGGATGCAGCCGGCCGACAACGTCTCACCGATCTGCGTGGTCTTCTGCACCCGCCGGCCGGTCGGGTCGACCGGGATGTCGTGGAACCCGATGGCGGCGTTGTCGCCACGCGCGAAGCGCACCATGAACTCCATCGTCTCCACGTTGGTGAAGCTGGTCGCGTGCCGTGACCGGGAGTAGACGCGGTAGCTGCCGGCCGCCAGGTTGTCGTGCTTGCTGCCCGAGACCGGGTACGTGCGGACGACGGCGCCGCTGCCCTCGACCAGCCAGACCCGCTGGTCACTGATGTCGAAGACGACCCGGCGTCCACTGCCCGAGCGGGCCGGCAGGTCGATCTCGTCGTGCGCCGGGGCGGTCGCCGTCCCCGAGGCAGCCGGCGTCGACTGGGTCGGCGGGGTCTCCTCGGCCGGCTCGGCCGGCTCGGCCGGCTGGTCCGTCGGACCCGGCAGATCCCCCGCCGTGACCCGCTCGACGACACTCAGCACCGGCCGGAGCAGCGGCTGCTGTGCACCCGGCGCGGCCGAGGTCATCGTCGCCGTCTCCGGTGCGCCCGGCGCGGCTCCGACCGGCCACAGACCGACGGCGCCACCCAGCGCGAGCACACCGACCGTCGCCGCGAGCACACTGGCCGCGGCGCGGGGAATCCTCGGGTGCATGGAGCCAGCCTAGGCGATCAGTCGTCCGGCGAGCTCCCGGTAGGCCTGCGCGCCGCGATGGCTCTTCGCCGTACCCAGGATCGAGCGGCCCGCGGCCGGCGCTTCGGCGAACCGGATGGTCTTCGGGATCGCCGGCTCGAGCACGTCGACGTCGTAGGTCTCGGCGATCGTCTCGAGCACCCGGCGGGCATGGGTGGTGCGGCCGTCATAGAGCGTCGGAAGCACACCCAGCACCCGCAGTCCGCGGTTGGTGAACCTGCGTACGTCGTGCACGGTGTCGAGCAGCTGCCCGACACCGCGGTGCGACAACGTCTCGCACTGCAGCGGGATCAGCACCTCGTCGGCGGCCGACAGCGCAGCCACCGTGAGGATGCCCAGCGACGGCGGGCAGTCGAGCAGCACCCAGTCGTAGTCGCTGTTCACCGGCTCCAGACCGATGCGGAGCGCGTGCTCGCGACCGGTCCGGGTCAGCAGCGCAGCCTCGGCACCCGCCAGCTCGATCGTCGCCGCGAGCAGATCCGGGCCTTCGTCCGTCGAGATGATCAGCTCGCGGGCCTCGGCGGTGCCGAGCAGTACGTTGTGCACCGAGCTGTCGAGGTCCTCCGGGTCGACACCGACCGAGAACGTCAAGCAGGCCTGCGGATCGAGGTCGACGAGCAGCACCTTGCGACCCAGCTCGGCAAGGGCCGCGCCCAGCGACGCCACCGTCGTCGTCTTGGCGACGCCGCCCTTCTGGTTGGCGATCGCGAGCGTCCTCGTCACCCTCCTATGCTGGCACGGTGCCCACCGCCCTGATCACCGGACCCACCGCCGGCATCGGCCGCGCGTTCGCCAACGCCTACGCGGAGCGCGGGTTCGACCTCGTCCTCGTCTCTCGCGACGAGGTGCGCCTGAAGACGGTCGCGGAGGACCTGTCCGCCCGCCATGCCGTGACCTGTGAGGTGCTCCCGGCCGACCTGTCCGACCGCGACGCCGTCGAGCGCGTCGTCGCCCGGATCGACGACCAGTCCCGCCCGATCGACGCCCTGGTCAACAACGCCGGCTTCGGGCTGAACACCTGGTTCGGTGACACCGACTTCGCCGACGAGGAGCGCAGCCTCGACGTGCTAGTGCGGGCGCCGCTGCGGCTCACCCACACGGCGGTGAAGCAGATGGACCGGCGCGGAGACGGCGAGATCGTCAACGTCTCGAGCGTGGCGGGCTTCCTGCCCCGCGGCACCTACGGCGCACACAAGGCGTGGCTCACCAGCCTGTCGGCCTGGCTCAACCAGACCTACCGTCGCCGCGGCGTACGGGTGATGGCCTTGTGTCCGGGCTTCGTACGCACGGAGTTCCACCAGCGCGGCAACATGAACACCCGCCGTATCCCCGGCTGGATGTGGCTGGACGCCGACGACCTGGTGGCTGAGGCGCTGCACGACCTGGCCGCGGGCAAGGCGATCTCGGTGCCCTCCCGTCGCTACCGGGCCCTGATGACGCTGGCCCGGCTGACCCCTCGCTCGCTGCTGACCCGCGTCTCCCGGCTGGGCCGGTGAGCACCCCGCCGTTCCTCGACCTGCCGGCCGGGGTGGATGCGCTGACCCTGTCGACCGCGCGCGGCCCGTTCGCGGCCCTGGCGGCGCGGCCCCCGCGACCACACGGCGTCGTGCTGCTGATCCCGGGTTGGACCGGCTCGAAGGAGGACTTCATCGCGCTGCTGCCGTTGCTGTCCGGTGACGGCTGGCAGGCGGTGACCTACGACCAGCGGGGCCAGTACGAGAGTCCGGGCGGGCCCGACGACGACTACAGCCTCGCGGGGTTCGGCGCGGACGCACAGGCCGTGGCCGACGCCGTCGCGCCGGGCGAGCCGGTCCATCTCCTGGGGCACTCGTTCGGTGGACTGGTCGCCCAGCAGGCCGCCCTGGGCGCACCCGACCGGTGGCACTCGCTGACCCTGCTGTGCACCGGACCGGGCGCGTTCCCCGACCAGGGCAAGGTCGCCCTCCTGCGCAGCACCGTCGAGGCACTGCGGACGCGACCGCTGGCGGAGGTCTACCAGGTCAAGATCGAGAACGACCGAGCCCGGGCTCGGCCGGGCGGACCCCCACCCGAGCCGATCGAGCGGTTCCTCCGGCACCGCTTCGTGAGCAACTCGGCCGTGTCGCTCGGTGCGATGACCGAGCATCTGACGTCGGCTCCCGACCGGATCGACGAGGTCGCGGCGCTGCGGCTGCCGGTGCACGTGGTCTATGGCGAGGACGACGACGGCTGGCCGGTGGCGACGCAGCAACAGGTCGCCGAGCGCCTCGGCGTCACGCCGCACGCGATCGCGGGGTCCGCACACTCGCCGAACGCCGAGAACCCCACGGCCCTCGCCGACCTGCTCACTCGTCTGCTGGCACCCCGGCCCACGGGTCGAGCGGCGAGCGCACCGCGGACCCGGGGCCGCACACGCGGTTGAAGTCGCACCAGCCGCAGATCGGCCCGGGCCTGGCCGGGAACACCTCGTCGGCCTGTTGGTCGGACAGCCCCTGCCGGAACGCCTGGTCGGAGCGCGCGACCTCGGCGGCCAGCGAGTCGGCCCGGCGCAACTGACGCGCGAGGCTCTCCTCGGTGTGGTCCCAGGCCAGCACCTCGCCGGTCGGCAGGTGGTGCAGCTCGACCCGGAGGCACGGTCGTCGGAGCGTGCGGGCGGTCGCCGCGGCATAGACCGCCATCGGCAGTGAGGCCCGGGCGTCGTCGACGGTCAGGGCGTGCCGCCCGGTCTTGTAGTCGACGATGACCAGCCCCTCCGGACGATCGTCGATGCGGTCGACACGTCCCCACAGCGAGGCGCGCGGGGTGGTCAGGCCGACGACCCGCTCGATCCCGACCGGCTCGTCGGCCGGGTCGAGGTCAACGACGTACCGCTCGACCATCTCGCGCGCACGGTCCCGCTGCTGCAGGGCCTGTTTGTCGTTGCGGAACCCCTGCGTGAGCCAGCCGCTCTCGACCAGGTCACCGGCGGCCTCGACCGTGCGCCTCTCAAGCGGCAGCCGCCACCACTCGGCCAGCGCGTTGTGGACGGCCGAGCCGAGGCTGTTGTGGGCCCACGGCGGACCCTTCGGCGGTGGCGGCCGGTCGAGGTAGGTGAACCGGTAGCGGCGCGGACAGTCGAGGAACGTCAGCAGCCGCGTCGGTGCGGCCGAGTACAGCCGCTTCGGCATCCCCTCCAGCCCGAGCTGCTCGGCCACGGCTCAGCCCTCCCCCGCGATGAACGCACGCACGGCGACCACGCCGAGGGCGACGGAGACCAGCATCGACGTACGGTCGACCCGCTCCGCGAACACCATCGTCGCGACGATCGCGCCGGGCCCAGCCAGCAGCGGCGTGCCGAGCGGCACCAGGGCGACGTTGACGTCCTGCGCCTGGGTGGGCTCCTGCTCCTTGCCGGTCAGCAGCTCCAGCGCGACCAGGAGCAGGAGCAGGCCGCCGGCACACTGCAGCGCCGGTAGCGAGATGTGCAGGTAGTCGAGGATCTCCCGACCGAAGATCGCGAACACGACGATGACGCAGAACGCCACCAGCACCGCCTGCCAGGCCGCCTTCCTGCGCATGCCCGGTGACCGGCCCGAGGTGAGGGAGAGGAACAGCGTGACGTCGATGACCTGGGTCACGGAAGCACCGGCTCGATCCCTCTGCCGGTCGCCGTGCGTGCCTTGGCGGCGGCGTCGAGCAGCCGTTCGAGCTGCTCGGGGGCGGTCGTGTTGCAGCCGAGGCTGCAGTCCATCTTGCCCTCGCCGTGGTAGTCGCTCGACCCGGTGGCGATCAGCCCGAGCTGGTCGGCCAGCTCGTGCAGCTCGGCGCGGGTGGCGTCGTCATGGTCCTGGTGGTCGGCCTCGATGCCATCGAGCCCGTGGTGGGCCAGCTCGGTGAGTACGTCGGACGTCAGCGTCTCCCTGGCTGTACGTCCCCACGGGTGCGCGATCACCGTGGCACCTCCGGCATCGGACACGATGTCGAGCATGGCGACCAGCTCGGCGGCGTAGCGGTCGACGTACGCCGGTCGGCCGGGCGACAAGAAGCGCTCGAACGCCTCGTCGCGGTTGGCGACCACGCCGAGGTCGATCAGCGCGTCGGCGACGTGCGGTCGCCCGGTGGCGGCGGCCGGACCGGCTGCCCGCCGGACGTCATCCGCGGTGATCTCGATGCCCACCTCGCGCAGTCGCTCGAGCGTCGACGGGAGCCGTGACGCCCGCCCGTCGAGGATGCGCTGCAGCTCGTGCCGCAGCGGCTCGTGGTCAGGGTCGGGCAGGTAGGCCAGCAGGTGCACGCCCGCGCCGTCGTGGGTCGTCGAGATCTCCAGGCCGGGCAGCAGGCCGAGACCGGTGTCCTGGGCGGCGGCGGTCGCCTCGGTCCAGCCCGCCGTCGTGTCATGGTCGGTGAGCGCCAGCACGTCGAGACCGGCCGCGGCGGCGTTGGCCACCAGCTGAGCCGGGGGGTCGGAGCCGTCGGACCGGTCCGAGTGGGTGTGCAGGTCGATCCGCACCGTCACCTCCGTACGCTCGGCCGTCACCCTATCTGGGCGTCAGGACAGGTCGAGCCGGGGCGAGAGCTCGCCGTACGGCAGCAGGTCCACCTCGTGGCCGAGATCGCGTACGTTGGCCAGCACGAGCCGCTCGACCAGCAAGGCGCCGGCCGTCTCGGGGTGCAGGACGAGCCACAGCCAGCGGCCCGCCGCCTCGCCCGCGTAGACCGCACGGTCGGAGGCGGCGGTCTCCACCCACCACAGCGAGGTCGGGTGGCCACCGACGTACGCCTTGAGATGCGGCGCGCCACGGCCGAAGGTCGGTCCGGGGTCGGTCGTGGTCAAACCGGCGAGGGTGCTGCCGAGACCGGTGCCGGGCTCCTCCGCGACGACCAGCAGATCGGCGATCTCGCTCAGGTCGCCGAACGGATGCGGCCCGCGGAACGCGAGCACCGTCCCCGTGCCCTTGTCCGCCTCGCCGACGTACCCGTGGCCGGTGACCTGCCAGCCCGACGGCAGCGGCCACGGCATCCACAGCGGCACCCGCAGCGCGGCGGCGTGGTCGGCGAGCGTGTGTGAGTCGGGGGCGAAGACCTGCAGCGGCAGGGACATGGGCATGACTTTGCCCGGGTTTGGCCCGTCAGAGCAAGATCGTGGTCATGGACGACAGCTCGGGCGCACGGCGGGTGCGGTGCGTCGGCGCGCTGGTGCACGACGACCAGGGCCGGCTGCTGGTCGTGCTGCGCGCCCACGACCCCGGCGCCGGCCGATGGTCGATTCCCGGCGGCCGGGTCGAGCCCGGTGAGTCCGACCCGGTGGCCGCCGCGCGTGAGGTGTGGGAGGAGACCAGGCTAGTGGTGGCGGTCGGTGACCTGGTCGGCTCGGTCGAGCGCGACGGCCTCGGCGGCTCCGTCTACGACATCTACGACTACGCGGCGACGTACGTCTCCGGCGACCTCGCCGCGGCCTCCGACGCGGCCGACGCGCGCTGGGTGACCGCGGCGGAGCTTGCTCGGCTCCCGTGCACCCCAGGCCTGCTCGACACGCTTCGCGACTGGCGGATGTTGTCCTGATCTGCCCACCTGAGACACTGGACCTCCAGTTTCAGTAGGTCTGCGGGGGGTTCTGCATGAGGTCGGTTGCGCAGGGGGTGGAAGTGGCCGTCGATCCGAGGGGGGTCGCGCGCCCTGAACGCGAGACGCTGCGTACCGCGGCCAACGCGGTCACCGGGGTGCGTACGGTCGCCGCGGTGGCGCTGGCGATGCTGGCGGCGCGCGAGGAGTCGCTGGGCCTGCTGCTGGCGTCCCTGGCGGTCTACTGGGTCGGCGACATCGCCGACGGGACGCTGGCCCGGCTGACCGACCACGAGACCCGCATCGGCGCGACGCTCGACATCCTGAGCGACCGCTTCTGCGCGGGCGCGTTCTACGTCGGCCTGGCGTGGCTCGAGCCGGGTCTCGCGCTGCCGATCGCGATCTACCTCGCCGAGTTCATGGTCGTCGACGCGTTCCTCTCGCTGGCGTTCCTGGCCTGGCCGATCGTCAGTCCGAACTACTTCTACGTCGTCGACCACAAGCTGTGGCTGTGGAACTGGTCCAAGCTCGGGAAGGCGGTCAACTCGGCGGCCTTCGCCATCTTGCTGGTGGTCACCGAGAGCGTCTGGCTCGGCACCGCGGTCGCGCTGGCCCTGCTGACGCTGAAGGTCGCATCCCTCGTCCGGCTCGGTCGGCTCGGCCTGCCAGTCCCGTCAGGCTCATGATCGTGCTGCTCGCGACGTTCGGCGTCTGCATCGTGTCGGCGCTAATCCCGTTGGTGAACGCGGAGGCCTACCTCGTCGCGGTCGCCGCGTCGACCGACAACGTCAACCTCTGGCTGGTCTGCAGCGTCGCCGCGGTGGGGCAGATGGTCGGCAAGGTCATCTGGTACGAGGCGGGCCGGCGCTCGATGGATTGGTCGTGGATCCGCAAGCGGATGGCCCGCCCGAAGCGCCAGCGCCAGCTCACTTTGTGGCAGGAGCGGGTGCAAGGCCGGCCGTTCTTCAGCGCCGTCGTGGTGTTCGCGTCGGCGTTCGTCGGTATCCCGCCGTTCGCGGTGATGAGCGTGCTGGCCGGGCAGCTGAAGATGTCGTTCCCAGTGTTCCTGGTGACCGGCCTGGTCGGCCGCGCGCTCCGGTTCGGGCTGATCGTGCAGGGCATCTCGATGATCCACTTCGGCTGACCGTCGGCACCTGCAATCTGCGAACACGTGCGCGCAAACGACGCCAAGGGCGCGCCCCGGCTCAGGAGTTCCAGCGCAGGATGACCGGTGTCTCGCGGTCCCAGCCGAGGACCGACACGGTTGCCGTGTCCAGCTTGAGAAAACGGCCCTCGTCGACCGGCTGCTCGATCCAGCGCGCAGTCAGTGCTCGCAACGCGTGGGAGTGCCCGAAGACCAGGACGTCGCCGTCAACGTCCCGTACCCGCGCCACCACGCGGTCGAGCCGCTCGGTGACCTGGTCGGCGCTCTCGCCGCCGGGACTGGGATGGGTCCAGACCGTCCAGCCGGGCACCGTCTCGCGGATCTCGGCCGTCGTGATGCCTTCGTAATCGCCGTAGTTCCACTCGACCAGGTCGTCGTCGACGGTCGCGTCGTCGTACCCGGCGAGGTCGGCGGTGCGGCGTGCCCGCTGCCGCGGGCTGGTCAGCACCTGCGCGAACGCGTGCGCCTTCAGCCGGGGGGCGAGCTCACGTACGGTCGCCTCACCGTGCTCGGTCAGCGGCAGGTCAGTGTACGACGTGTGGTTGCCGTCGCGGCTCCACTCGGTCTCGCCATGCCGCACCAGCCAGACGTCGTTGTCCGTCACGGCTCCACCAGGGTCGGACGGCCGGGCTGCTCGCCACCGCGGGCGTCGAGATAGCTCTGCTTCGGCACCATCACCTTGCGGCGGAAGACGCAGACCAGGGTGCCGTCCTGCTTGTAGCCCTTGGTCTCGACATAGACCACGCCGCGGTCGTCCTTGGACTTGCTCTCCGTCTTGTCGAGGACGACCGTCTCGCCGTAGATCGTGTCGCCGTGGAACGTCGGTGCGACGTGCCGCAATGACTCGATCTCCAGGTTGGCGATCGCCCGGCCCGACACGTCGGGCACGCTCATCCCGATCAGCAGCGAGTAGACGTAGTTTCCCACCACGACGTTCTGGCCGAACTGCGTCGTCTCCTCGGCGTAGTTGGTGTCGAGGTGCAGCGGGTGGTGGTTCATCGTGAGCAGGCAGAACAGATGGTCGTCGTACTCCGTCACCGTCTTGCCCGGCCAGTGCATGTACTTCGCACCAACCTCGAACTCCTCGTAGCTGCGACCGAACTGCATCCGACACTCCTCGCTCGTACGGGCTCGCTGCCGTCCCGCCTATCGTGCCGAAGCCGACCTCCTCGCGACATACCGGGCTCGCGTGGGTTTGCTCACTCCAAGATCGTGGGTACGCCGTGCGGCGCAGCGGTGCCGAGCACACGGCGCTCCCCGGTCGGCCAGGTCTGGAGTACGACGAGGAACTCCCGGTCGGCTCCGGGCCGCCGGCGCTCCGGCTCGAGCCGAAGCCACGCGAACGGCTGGTCAGGTGTCGCCGACGCCGCCAGTGCCTCGAGGCGGTCGGCAGCGGCGACCTTGTCCTCGGTCGAGAGGTACTGCCACATGAACGAGTGCCAGAGCACAGTAACCGTGCCGCTGCGCAGCCACAGCTCCTTGAGCATCGTCACCGCGTCGGTCGGCCGGAGGTCGGCGGGGACCCGGTCGGCGACCTCGAACGCGCCACGCAGCCGGGCCAGGCGGGCGAGCATGTCGGGCCAGACGTACGACAGCAGGGTGAGCCGGCCGGGCTCGCTCGCCACGTCGACCGGTGCCAGGTCGGTGCCGACGCGTTCGACCACCCGTACGTCGGCGGCGGGCAGCGACGCGCCCTGCCAGGCCGGGTCGAGCACGACCGGGCTGTCGGCAGGGCCCCAGCTCGTGCCGTCGGCGCGCAGGTAGCGGAACTGGTCGGCGCGCAGGTTGAGCCCGCCGCTGGCGCCGATCTCGAACAGCCGGATCGGCAGTGGATGCTCGGCGGCGACATGCAGCAGGCCGCCCAGCAGCGCGCTGGCCCGGCCCACCTCGTTGGTCTGCGGTGCCGAGTCCAGCGCGGCGACGATCTCGTCCTTCCGTTGCCGCAGCGTCGACAGGAAGGCCGGCCAGGCGGCGTCGAGGCTCCACCGCCCGCCGACCGACGGGTAGTGCTCAGCAAGCTCGGTGGCATCGCCGGCCAGCACCTGCCGATGCACCCCGCCGACCAGCCGGAGCGCAAGCGCCGACGGGCCGGGGTCGTCCTCGTGTCCCTGCAGGATCTCGCCGAGGATCGGCTCGCCGGCCAGCTCGTCGGCGATCCGGGTCAGCAGCGCGGCGTACATCGGCGAGCCGAGCTCGGCGCACGCCTGCGCCTGAACTCGAAAGGCGTGCGGGGTCTGCATCAGAGGTCGCGCAGGGCCAGCCGAGCCAGCAGCTGCCGGGCGTCCTCGGCATGCTGGTGCTGGCAGAGGATCTCGTACGACGTCGGTACGACCGACGTGCTGGACGAGAAGTCGCGGTGCCCTCCGGTGGCCGAATGACCGAGCGCGCCGGTGATCGCACCGAGCAGTGCACCGAACGCCGCACTGAACACCGGCAGCAGGAACGGCACGCTCTCCTCGGTGGAGGCGAACAACATGATCAGCACGCCGATGAACAGGCCCCAGGCCGCGCCGCCCATCGCACCGAGCATCGCGGCCCGCCGGGTGGTCAGGCGTCCGACGACACGCTCGACGAGTCGGAGCTCCTTGCCCACGATGGTGAGGTGTTGGACGGGGAACTCGTTGTCGGACAGGAAGTCCACCGCGCCTTGCGCACCTTCGTAGGTGTCGTAGCTCCCCACCGGCAGTCCCGTGGGCTCCCGTGGCACCTGCATCGGCATCGGTGACCCCCTCGCGCTCGGACAGCAACCGTACTTTCAGCGTACGCGGCTTCCCGTTTGGGACGGGGGCGCCCCGTACCAATCAGTCGGCCCCTCCCCCGGCCACAGCACCGCCGCCTGACCGGCACGCGACTCAACGGAGCTTGTAGTCCTCGAGCAGGCGGCGGCCGATGATCATCCGCTGGATGTCGGCGGTGCCCTCGCCGAT
>WHTB01000397.1 GCA_009379735.1 Propionibacteriales bacterium | reverse complement strand
GTTCAGCGCTGCCGACGGGCGGTTCGCGCTCGACCTGGCGGAGGGGGAGTACGTGCTCCGGGTGACCGCCAACGGTCACGGCCTGTACCGCGAGGAGATCGTGGTCGACGGCCCGGAGACGGTCGACGTGGACCTGCAGCCCCTGACCGTCGCTCGCGACGACGGCTGGCGGCAGTACCAGAACAACCCGGCCCGGATCGGTGTGAGCACCGACCCGCTGTCGGCCGAGACGCTGCGCGCGGCCTGGCAGACCCAGGCGGGCTCGCCCGTCGTGTTCAGCTCGCCGGTGATCGAAGACGGACGCGCGTACGTCGGCACCGACTCGGGCCAGCTGCTCGCCCTCGACGTGGAGACCGGCGAGCGGCTGTGGTCGTTCGGCACGTCCGAGGCGCTGCGCGGCGCACCGGCGGTCGGCGACGGCATGGTGTTCGTCGGCGGCGGAGTCGCGGGCGGCATCCACGCACTCGACGCGGAGACCGGTGCGGAGCGCTGGAGCCACCCGACCCCGGACCGGCTGACGGTCTACACCCAGCCGGCCCTGGTCGGCGACGCGCTGTACGCCGTCACCGGCCCGACCGACGACGCCTCCGACCAGGTGATCGCGTTCGACGCCGCGACCGGTGCGGTCAAGTGGACCCGTGACGTCGGGGCGTCGGTGTTCGCCGGCCCGACGGTCGGTGACGGTCACCTGCTGGTCGCCAGCGCCGACGACGCGCGGCTGGTCGCACTCGACCCGGTCACCGGCCTGGAGCAGTGGTCGCTCGAGCGCAGCGAGCACGACGACTCGTTCATCGGCGGCGCCAGCATCTCCGACGGCGTCGCCTACATCACCACCACGCACGAGAACGGGGCGGACGGCAGCGTCCTGGCGATCGACGTGACCAGTGGCGAGCTGCTCTGGGAGGACAAGGACGCCGGCGACGGCCAGGGCAGCACGCCCGCGGTCTACGGGGACGTCGTCATCTCCGGGTCGCACAGCCTCGGCGTCGTCGTCGCCCGCGACCGGGCCAGCGGCAAGGCGGTCTGGCGGCACAGTGAGAGCGGGCCGATCTCCTCGTCCCTGCTGGTGTCGGGCGACGGGTACGTCGTGGCCGGCTCGCAGCTGGACAACTCCGTCTTCGCCCTCGACGCCGCCACCGGCCAGGTGGTCTGGGAGGAGCACCTCGGCGCGAACGTCACGACCAGCGCGGCGTACGACGAGGGCACGCTGGTCACGGCCGATACGCGGGGTCTGATCCGGGCCTTCGAGCCGACCGGCACCGTGCGCGGGACGGTCACCGGGCCGGACGGACCGGTCGCCGCGACCGTGCGACTCGTCGGCACCGACAACAGTGTGGAGACCGACCCGGAGACCGGTGCGTACCGCATCGACCACAAGCCGGGCACGTTCCGGGTCGAGGTCAGTGCGTACGGCCTGCTGCAAGACGGCGCGGATGTCGCCATCGTCGCCGGTCGCACGCAGACCTCCGACTTCGGCCTCACCGCGGTCGGCAGCGGCAGCCTCACCGGTGTCGTGCGGGCGGAGTCGGGTGAGCTGCTCCCGGGCGCGTCGGTGACGGTCCTCGGCACGCCGCTCGAGCCGGCCACGACCGGCGCGGACGGCACGTACTCCTTCCCGGTGGTCGCAGCAGGCGACTACCAGGTCGAGGTGACACTGGCCGGGCACGAGACCCGGCGCGCCGAGGTGACGATCGCCGAAGGCGGGCAGGCGACGGCGGACGTGACGCTGCTGCGCTTCCAGGTCGCGGTCGTCGGTGACTACCAGGGCCGGATGGTCGCCGAGCTCACCAGGCTGGGCTACCGGACCGAGGCCAGCACCTATGCCGACCTGACTGCGCGCCCGGACGACTACGAGGTCGTGGTCGCCAACGGTGGCAACGACGACCCGGGCGCAACGGTGCTCGGCGACTTCATCACCGCGACCGACGCCGCCGGCACCAGCGTGGTCTGGCTGGACCAGTGGAGCATCGGCTGGGGCGCGATCTCCCATCTGAGCAAGCATTTCGGCGACCCGGCGAGTACGCCGGACAGCTTCTCAAGCTCTGGTCGGGTGTCGCTGGTGCCGACCGTCGAGCACCCGCTGACCGAGGGACTGCCTTCCGGTGAACGCGCCCAGGTGCTCGTGCCGGGACACGAGTGGTCGGCGTTCGAGGGGTACTCCGGTCGCACCGTCGCCGACGTCCACACCGACGACGACCAGACTGTCGGCGGCGGCATCGGCTACCTGCCGCGCGGCACCGGCAGCGTGCACGTGCTGCTCGCGTCGCTGGCCGCCGCGCCGTGGGGCAACCCGGAGACCGAGTGGCTGGAGTCTGCCCACACCGTCCTCGGCAACGCGGTCGAGTACGCCCTGGTCGCCGAGTTCGGTCAGGTCAGCGGGACCGTGACCGACGCCGCCGACGCCGGCCTGCCGGCCACCGTGACCGACGTCGCGACCGGTGACCAGACAACCGCCGCGGCCGACGGCACCTACCGGCTGCTGCTCACTCCGGGCGAGCACACGCTCCGCTTCACCCACCCGGGTACGACCGCAGTCGAGCGCACCGTCGACGTCGTGGCCGGGGAGACGGACACCGTCGACGTGACGCTGGCGGCCGCCGGTGCTGGGGTCGTCGACGGCACGGTCGTGGACGCCGACGGCGCCGCGGTGGCCGGTGCCGAGGTCCGGCTGGTCGACACCGACCACATCGCGACGACCGGCACGGACGGGTCGTACTCGATCGTCGACGTTCCCGCAGCCACGTACACCCTGCGGGTGACCGCGACCGGGTTCGGCAGCGCGAGCCAGGACGTGGAGGTCGTCGCGGGCCAGTCGACGAGTGTCGACGTGACGCTGCGCAAGGCGGCGCGGGTGGCGGTCGTCGGCGACTTCCACGACCAGATCAGTGGCCTCCTGCAGGAGGCGGAGATGGTCGCTGAGCCGCTCGCCTGGACCGAGGTCGACCGGGTCGACGAGTTCGACGTGGTGGTCTTCAACGACCCGACCGACCCCGGCGCGGAGACGTTCGGCGCCTGGCTGGACGCGCTGGACGCGGCCCAGGTCAGCGGCGTGTTCGCG
>WHTB01000075.1 GCA_009379735.1 Propionibacteriales bacterium | reverse complement strand
GCCTCGCCCGACTCGGCCACCGCGGCGGCTGGCTGGAGTCGTCGGGACGATCTGGTCGGGCGAGACACCGCCTCAGCGCCGCCTCGTGGAGGGACGTTGGACGTGTCGCGAGCGAGTCAGGCCCTTCGATGCAAAGCGTGTGCGTACGTCAAGGAGCTGATCCGCTCGGCGGTCCACGCAACCGCCCCGTTGAACATCTTCCGCTGCTCCGCTCACCACCTGCCCGGCCCGCGACGCGACTCAGAACCGACTGCTTTTCGCTATGGGGTTGCCGCGGCTTCGTTCGCCGAGCGGGGTTGCCGAGGTACAGGAACTCGGGGAGGAGGTCGGTGTGTGCGCCGATGTTGTCTGTGGTGATCCTTCCGTTGGTGAGCATCGCCAGCCTGGCCGACGTCACGTCGTCAGTGGGTGCGGCCGTTTGGGTAGGCGGCCGGCTTGTTGCGGTCGTAACGAAGGATGTCTGGCAGCATCACGTGTAGTGCTTCTTCGGCGGCGTCGACCGTGTCAGTAGTCGCCGGTATGCTGGAGGACGGCGGTCCAGGGCTCGCGGTAGTTGTCCCAGTCGTCGGCGGGTTCGCGCGTGTTGTACTCGTCTTTGGCGTCTTCGGCGTTGAAGTACGCCGTCAGCGATGGATGCGCACCCCGATCGATGGACATGAGCTCGTTGTCCCTGCGCAGGCTCACTCGTGCCCAAACCCCGATGGTCGCGTCGTGACCGAGGTCCGCGTTCGGCAGTTCGAGGACGATGCCGAACACGTTCTTGTCGGCGGTCGCATCCACGCCCGTCCACTGAAAGTCGTTGACGATTCCGTCCAGGTCGGCGAAGAACGGATCGCTCCGCAGACCGGCAAAGAAGCGGTCGTCCCCCCGCCTCGACAACCTTCGGCTCGGCGCCGATGCTCACCGGGGCGTCAGCGACGATCTTGTCCCCCGGTGGCCGCAGCGGTCTTCGCCTGTTCGCCGGTGGCGCGGTACACGGTGACGGTCTGCGCACCATCGGCGTGCTCGGAGAAGATGAAGCTGAAGGCGTCATCGGCACGGTTATCGCCGTCGGTGTCCACGTCGATGCGTTACACCGCGTCGGGGTGGACGCGTCAGTCTGGCTGCCGAAATCCGGGTTGACATTCATGATCAGGACGCAGCGATCGCCGGCGAGCGGTGCAGGCGAAGACATCGGCGATGGTGAGACATGGCTCATCGCTGCCTTCACCTAGGTGGTCAGGCCCCGAGAAGTCACCCACTCACGCTCTCCCCGGAGCCTCCTGGCGCCACCACGTGGACGCACCCGGCAGGCCGGACCCGACCGGGTCGTGGTCCAGCGGGTCTACTTGCTCTGCCTGCCGTCGAGCCAAACTGTCCAGGGCTCGATCGCACCGATCCGGAGCATCCCGGTCGACACCCACGGATCCGCACCAAGGCGCGCCTCAATCTCGTGCTCGTCCGAGGCTTCGACGACGAGCAGGACCCGCTCGCCGTCCCCGATCGGTCCGCCGAGAACGACGAAGCCATCGTCGACGAGTCCGTCCATGAACGCAGCATGCTCGTCCCAGGCATCCTGCTCCCGACGCAGGCGCGAGGCGTCCCAGCTCGGGCCGCACAGCTCTGTCAGCGCGAAGAAGGCCATGGCAGCAGTGTGGCCTCCCGCGCCGACATGCTCCGACACCCTCGCTCGGACCGGACCGTCGTCGAGATCGCTGGTGCGGGTGTACAGCGGCGCCGGTGAGTGCCACGTACCCTCAGTCCGGCGGCCGGTCGAGGCGGCCGAGGTGCGATGCCGCTTCTGCTCGTGACCAGCCGAACGCCCTCGCCAGATCCTGCACGCTAGCCCGTACCATCGTGTCCGCGAAGTGCTGCGCCGCCAGGCCGTGATCGGGTCCATGGCCGACGTCGAACCGGCGACAGCTGAGGTCCAGGAGCGTGGCGGGCCAGCCGCGGCCGCTGTCGTGAACCCCGGCTCCGGTCACCAGCAGATGACGCTGCAGCTCCCCGACCGCCCGCTCGTAACTGCGGCGGTTCCCCACCTCGACGCGCAGCTCCGCGCTGGTGAGCGGGCCACCTGCGAGCAGCTCGGCGATCCGGTGCGCGGTCGGTGACAACTCGAGATCCTCGTGGTCGGTGATCGTCCCGTCGCCCGGGTACAGGGCCGCCAGCAAGGCAGGTGACAGGAACGACCCGCGGCCGGCGACGAAGCGCCCGTACCATGCCACCCGCAGCCGTGGCAGCTCGTCCTTCCAAGCCCACACCCGCTGTTCGTTGCGGCCCATGCCGTCCGCGAACGGTTCGGCGGCGTCACCTGCGACGGCGTCCCACAGCGACGGCAACGCGATGCGAGGCGCCGGGAACAACAGCGCGAACCCGACGTCCTGCACGAACTCGCCAGCACGCCGAATCGACGCGACTCTTCGCCGCCCGGTCACCCACCAGCGGTTTGCCCGTGCGCGCGCCAGCCGTACCTCGTCAACAACATCCTGCTCCACGACCACCAGCATGACGCGGTCAGCGACGGGCCGGGCCGTGAGTACGCGACACGAGGCGGCCCGAGCCAGCTCAACAGCCAGGCGGCGCCGATGTCACCGCCGACCCGGCCACTCAGCACCCGAATCCCAGCCGAGCTGCACGGGCGCACATTGGCCGACCGGCGCCGCTCTCCGACCAGTCGTCTACGCGCGGGTGTCCATAGAGCCGTTCAGCCACCGCTCTGCGACGGCCTGGTCTTCGCTCAGCAACTTCTCGTTGCCCTCGACGTTGCCCATGATGTCCGGGTCCGGCTGGAACGGCGGCGAGGGGGGATCAGCGGGGTGCTGACGCGCTGCGGCTGCCATCATTGCCTCCCTCGGTTGCTGCTTCCACCATAGACCCGATCAGCAACAAGAGGACCGCCACCAGCAGCAGGCAAAGCGCCACTCTCAGCCGAAAGACCTTCTCTGCCATCCGGTCGTTGTCCTGCTCGTACAGCACAATCCGGGTGTCCAGGAGTCTCAGCTGCGTCGTCTCCTCGGGGGTGGTCAGGTAGCGCTCGCGCAGTCCGCGCGGGCTCACCGCGCCGGATACCCGCGGGAAGATTGCCCAGACCGCGGCGATCGCGGCCGCGACGGCGAACACCTGGCCGCCGATCTGCAGCACGTTGGGCGTCTCCGGCGAGAGACCGACCAGCACACCACCGAACCCCAGGAGCAGCCCCGCCTTGGTATCGAAGCCCGTGCTCCTGCGCTCCTGCTCAGCGCGCTGCAGCTCGAGCTCACGGCTGATCACCTCCAGCGACGGATACCCCTCTGGTACGTCGTCACCGGGCTGCTGGGTGGTCACAACGCCTCCGGTGGATGCACTGCATCGATCTTGAGCCCGGTGGCGTCGACTAACGTCGCCGACACACCGGGAAGCGGGCACCCGACCTGCGCCGTCGTCCACCCACGGCGTGAGGCTGAGAGCGGTGCACCCGAGGCCGCGTGACCGCGACGCACTGAAAGTCGATGTTCGTCTCCAGATGGCTATATGTACCGATTCGCGGGTACTTCTTTGGGCCAATTACGCCGGAGCGTAGCCTTTCGGTCTCACATTGCAATCGGGGACTTTACCTTTCGTCACAACTAGTTAGCCTTTGGCTTCGATCCGTGTTCGTACTTCTCTTGGCCGGAGGACCCGCGTGCACACGCGTCCCACTCTCCTCGCCGGCACTGGGCTGGCGCTCGCCTTTGTCTGCGCTGTCGCGTTCGACGCCGCCTTCGGGCTCGGCGTCGACCAGGTGGTCCTGATCGGCGGCGTACTCGGTGCGGTGCTGGGGCTGATGCCGAGCAAGGAACCGCGCTGGCAGCTGGCCGGCTTCGGCACCGGGCTCGGCGCCGCCTGGGTCAGCTACGGACTGCGGGCCGCGGTGCTGCCGGACGCGCCCACCGGCAGCGCGATGGCGGCGGGTGGAGCCGTGGTGATCTGCGTGCTCGTCGCCGTCGCGACCAGTGACCGGGTCCCGCTGTGGGCCGGCTTGCTCGGCATTGCCGCGATGGCGGGAACGTTCGAGCACACCTTCGACCCGGCGACCAGCCGGTTCATGGCCGATTCCCTGGCCGCGGTCAGCACCGCCGGTCTGGCCGCGGCGCTGGGCTATCTCGCCGCCGTCGTCGTCGGCTCCCGCTTCAAACGCATCGACCCGGGCCCGGTCGCCTACAACGCGCCGGCCCCCACCTGGGACGAGATCCTTTCCACCTACAAGTCCAGGAGAGCACAGTGAAGGCCAAGATGCGCCGCGCGATCGCGCTCGGGACCGGTGGGCTGTTCGGCGTCGTGCTCGCAGCGCCGGCGACCGCCGCCGATGACGCACCGGTGGTGTCCAACACCGAGACGGTCCGGGTCGCCCTGAGCAGCTCCGGCAAGGTCGACGGTGCACGCATCTTCGAACAGCTCACGGTGCAGGGCAACGGCAGCATCGAGGTGCACAACCCTGTCGCGGCGGAGGGCTTCCGCAAGATCAGCGGCTTCGGAACGCCCTCCGTCGAGGACGACGTCGCGGTCAGTGAGCTCGACGTCGAGGGTGGGCTGCAGCAGCGTTTCGTCAGCAAGTACGACCGTGACCTCCCGGTGGAGGTCACACCGACCTACCACCTGGACGGCGAGCCGGTGCGGCCCGGCGACGTCGTCGGCCGGAGCGGCCAGCTGGACGTGCGGTTCCGGGTCGAGAACAAGCACCTCGTGCAGCGGCCGGTGCACTACCGCAACGGCAAGGGCACCAAGGTCTCCACCGAGCTGCAGGTCTCCGCACCGTACGTCGGATCCCTGCGCACCACGCTGCCGGAGCAGTTCACCGCGGTGAGCTCCGACGGTGGCGTTCTCACCGGGGACGGCACCGGGAAGGAGTCGCTGTCCTTCACCCTCACCTTGTTCGAGCCGATCGGCAGCCGGGTCCAGGAGTTCGGCTACACAGCAACCGTGCACAACGCCGTCGTGCCGCCCGCAACCGTCTCGATCGTGCCGGTCGTCCCACCGTCCTCCCCCAGCTCGTCGTCCAGCGCCGGGGCGTACCAAGCCGCCAGCTCGTCCTCCTCGATGGTCGAAGGAGCTGGCTTCATCGACAGCAACCTGATCGCCCTGAGCGATGGCGCGGGGGATCTGCTGACCGGGCTCACCCAGCTCTACGAAGGTGCGGAGCAACTCGATCAGGGCCTGGCCGCGAAAGCACAGCCAGGGGCACGAAAGGTCAAGGACGGCATCAGCCGCGCCAACAACGGGGGCCGCGACCTGTCCGATGGCCTCGACGGCCTGGCCGGCGGCAGCGGCGACCTCGCCGGCGGGCTCCAGCGGCTCACCGGTGGGAGCGAGCAGCTGTCCGCGGGGTTCGACACCAAGTCCGGCGAGCTGGTCCGCGGCAGCGCTGACCTGGTGTCCGGGCTCCAGCAGATCAGGCGCGGGCTGACCAAGCTGACCGCCCAGGACTCCGGACTTCCCGCAGTCGCCGCCGGGGCTCGGGCATTGTCCGGGCAGGTGGAGCAGCTGCTCGGTGACCTTGGCTCGCCGGAGCGGCCCGGGACCATCCTCGGCGACATCGCGCTGCTGGAGTCCACCGCCGGGGATGCCGGCGCCCGTGCCGAAGCCCTGAAGGGGTCGGTCGACGACCTCGCGGGCGCGCTTGCCGACGCACAGTCGGGCGCCGAATCCCTGCGGGACGAGCACCTCGACGAGCTGAACGACGCCCAGGGGGCTGTTCGCGATGCGTGTACGGCAGAGTCCTGCGCATCGGCGCTCGACATCCTGCGTAATGCGGTGCGGGACGCTGAGATGGGCGTCGACGAACTGGCCGGCCCACTGCAGTCCGCCGAGTCGAGCACGGCAGACCTCGAGAACGGGCTGACCAAGCTCGCCGGTTCGATGCACACCGTCGGCGACCAGTCCGACCAGCTGCGCTCGGCGGTGACCGACCTGAAGGCCGGGCTGTCCGCCCCCGGTTGCGGCTCGGGATCCTGCGGCGTCGCGCAAGGCATCGACGGTCTCGTCACCAGCCTGGACGACGCTGTCTCTGGTCTGGGCAACCTCGTCCCGGGCGTCCAGACGGCCGCCGAGGACGCCGTCGGCCTAGCCACCGGAGTCGACTCGGCGGGCGAGAAGGCCCAGGACCTGGCCGCCGACCTCGACGACGCAGCCCGGGGATCAGAGCGGCTCGCCGACGGAGCCGGGGACTCGGCGGCGCACAGCGACCGGCTCGCGGCCCGGCTCGACCAGCTCGACGGCGACGGCTCATCGATGCTCAGTGGGCTGCAGAGTGCTGCCAACAAGTCCGGCAAGCTGCTCCGTGGCAGCGAACAGCTGGACGAGCAGCGCATCGTGAACCTGCGGCAGCGGGCCGTCGGCCAGGTCGAGGGCGCCGCCGTACGGCAGGCCATGCTGCAGGAGACCGCGCAGATCGGCCGCGACAACTCGATGCCGATCGGAGCACCCGACTCCGCCCTCGGATCGTCGGCCTTCACCTTCGAGCTGGCCGGCGCCAACCCCGAGGGAGCGCTCAGCCTCTCGCGCGGAGTGCTCGCGTTGGTGGTGTTCGCCCTCGCCGCGGCGCTGGCCGGACTCGGTCGCCGGCGGACGGTTCCGGCTCGACCCAGTGGGTCCCATCGGGGCCGCTGAGTTCGACGCTGGCTGGAATGCGTGGCGTCCGGACGGCGTTCTCCCACCATGACGTGGTTACGCAGCCTCGTCCGCGGGCGAGGCGCACCAGGGCTGATCCCGTTCGGCGATGCCCTGGACGCGCTGGGCTACGACGGCGTGATGGGCCGGCGTCAGGAGGACGTACCGCTGAGCAGCGTGGTCGGTTCGATGAGCCGACCGGGTGACTTCGACCAGGACTTCCGGCTGGTCAACCGAAGTCTGCAGGACTGCTGGCGTCGGCTCGCCGGCGAGGTCCGCGCCGGGCTCGAGACCCCGCCGGTCGACCTGGTCCAGCTCGGCGAGCTGTACTTCGTCGTCGACGGTCATCACCGCGTCTCAGTGGCACGGTCGATGGGCCGAGCGTCCATCCCGGCCAGCATCTTGCGCGTCTGCACGATCGCGTACGCCATGTGCTGCCTGCGGGCGGCGCACCTGCCGAGCAAGGCGGCCGAGCGGCAGTTCCTGGAGCGTGTCCCGCTCCCCGCCGCCGTACGCGACACGCTGTGGCTGGACCGGCCCGCCGACTGGATGCGACTCGCCGACGATGCCGAGGCGTGGGGGTTCCGGCGGGCGATGGAGGCACGGCCGCTGACCGACCGGGCCGAGCTCGCCCAGGCCTGGTGGACTGCTCAGGTCACCCCGGAGGTGGAGAGGCTGCGGGCGTCCGGCGCCGGCCAGGACCTCCGTGACGTACAGGTCTATGCCACCGCGCTGGCGGCTCGCGACCGCCTCGGTCGCCTGGACTGGGCGCCCGACCTCGCCGACGAGCTCTGACCCGGCCGACCGACGGCTCGGCCGCAGTACATTGAGCCGTGCGCAGACGGAGTCCGCGATGACGGCCGAGCCGATGGCCGTCCGGGCCGTGCTCGACGTCGCCCTGCTCGATCCGGCGGGTGACGGCTCCGCCCTGCTGGACCGTGCACTCCAGCCGTTCGGCACGTCGACCATGCTGCCCGCGTCGGCGTACACCAGCTCGGCCGTGCTGGCTTGGGAACAGCGGCACCTCTTCGCCGGCACGTGGACCTGCGTGGGACGACTCGCCGACCTGTCGGGCTCCGGTGTTCGTCAGCGGGCGCTCCTCGTCGGCGACGTCCCCACCCTGTTGACGTGGCGCGCCGTCGACCAGCAGCCTCGTGCGTACGCGAACACCTGTCGGCACCGCGGCCACGAGCTGCTGCCGGACGGCGAGACCTCCACCCGACAGTCGATCGTCTGCCCGTACCACGCCTGGTCGTACGAGCTCGACGGGTCGCTTCGCGCCGCGCCCGGGTTCCGCGACCTCACGGCGTTCGATCCCGACGAGCATCGGCTGGTCGAGCTGCCGCTGGCCGTCTGGCACGGGTGGGTGTTCGTGCATGCGGCGCACGGCGTCGACGACCATGCCGAGCCCGGCCTCGCCGCGCACGTGGCGGCGCTGGACCGGATCGTCGCGCCGTACTCCCCCGCCGACCTGGTCCTCCGCGCGCGGCACACGTACACCGTGCACGCGAACTGGAAGGTCGTCACCGAGAACTACCACGAGTGCTACCACTGCCCGCTGATCCACCCCGAGCTCTGCCAGGTGTCGCCGCCGACCTCGGGCGACAACTACCGGCTGCCGGGCGCCTGGGTCGGCGGCTCGATGGACCTGCGCGACGAGATGGCGACGATGTCGATCGACGGCCGGTCGGACGCGCCCGCGATCCCGGGCGTCGACCCGCGCAATGTCGAGTACGTCGGCCTGTTCCCGAACCTGCTGATCTCGGCCCATCCCGACTACGTGATGACGCATCGGCTGGTGCCGCAGGCTCCGGACCGCACCTGGGTCGAGTGCTCCTGGTACTTCCGTGCGTCCGACCCACGGTCGACCCGGCGTACGCCGTGGACTTCTGGGACCTCACCAACCGGCAGGACTGGGCCGCGTGCGAGTCGGTGCAGCGGGGACTCGACTCGCCGCACTACCGCCCCGGGCCGCTCGCCCCCAACGAAGATGCCGTGCACCAGTTCGTCCAGCTGGTCGGCCGGGCCTACCGCGGCCAGCCCGTCACCCACGTGTCCTTCGAGTAGACCCGCTGCCCGGTTTGTCCGCACAAATCGCGCCGCGCCAGGCGTACGACCTGAGAATTGGCTCACTGTTCACGCGTGTCATGGGCCGCCGGCACCCGCCTGGCGGTTATAAAAGGTGAGGCCCCGCAAAGTATGAGTTTGCGGGGCCTCGCTTGTGAACGGTCGGTGACGCTTCCGATCTCACGAACTGCTCCGATTGTCCGACACCGCGTCACCGGTGCCCCTGCGAGCCGAAACTCACTGGTGTGGACGATCCTTGCGGTTCGATCCCGAACCTCCGAAGAGGAACGTGGGAGTAGTTCTACGCCCGCCGGTCGAGTCCGCGCAAGAGGTCTCCGCAAAGTTTCTTCGATCCCCCGGCGTGTCGCGTCGGCACGCCGGTGCACAGACTTCTCGGGCCCACCCGGGCGCGCCGTCCGACAGCCGCGCTTGGTTGCGGCAGGGCCGAGGTTAGGGTGGCTCTCGTGAATGACCGACTCGTGTGGATCGACTGTGAGATGACCGGCCTCGACCTGGTGGCCGACGCGCTGATCGAGGTGGCTGCCCTCATCACCGACTCCGAGCTGAACGTACTCGGCGACGGAATGGACGTGGTGGTCAAGCCGCCGGCTGCCGCGATCGAGCAGATGGGCGACGTCGTCCGCACGATGCACACTGAGTCCGGGCTGCTCGACGAGCTCGACACCGGCACCACGCTCGAGGACGCCGAGGACCAGCTGATGGCGTTCATCGCCGAGCAGGTGCCCGATGGCGTACGGCCACCGCTGGCCGGCAACTCGGTCGGCACCGACCGGGCGTTCCTCGCCCGCGACATGCACAAGATCGACGAGCTGCTGCACTACCGGATCGTCGACGTCTCGTCGGTCAAGGAGCTGGTACGCCGCTGGTACCCCCGCGTCTACTTCGCGGCGCCGAAGAAGAGCGGCAACCACCGCGCGCTGGCCGACATCCGGGAGAGCATCGAGGAGCTCCGTTACTACCGGTCGGCGGTGTTCGTACCCCTCCCCGGGCCCGATACAGACAGCGCACGAGCCCTCGCCGCGGTGCAGCAGGGCCAGCTCACACCAGACGCTTGACGTCGATTTCAACCCCTGCACAGGCAGCCGCTACACTGCTCTGGCTGCGCCGAGAGGCGGGCATGGTGGGTGTAGCTCAGCTGGTAGAGCGCTGCGTTGTGGTCGCAGATGTCGCGGGTTCAAGTCCCGTCACTCACCCTCATGTGGAGCCGCTGGACAGTTGGTCGCTCCGACCGTTCATGATCCAGCCTGAGCAGGGTCGTGCACCTACCAACCGGCCCCGGCCGCAGCTGTCCATCGGCGGGCGCGAACGGACGTCGAACTTCAGTGCTCGGTGAGCTGCACCGCCAGCAGTGCGGCGTCGTCGTCGTGCCCGTCGTCGCGGCCCAGCGCGGCCAGCGCCTGGTCGCACAACTCCTCGAGGTCGTGCGCCCCGGCGGCCACCTCGGCCAGCCTCAGCAGCCCGTCGTCGATGGGCATCCACCGGTCTTCCACCAGGCCGTCGGTGTACAGCAGGACCGCGCCGGCCGGCGGCAGGGTCACCTCGGTCTCCGGGAACTCGGCGAGGCCCGCGCCGAGGGGCGGCCCAGGCTCGACTTCGAGGTACGACGCGACGCCGTCGGCGGTGACCAGGAGTGGCGGCAGGTGCCCCGCCGACGCCACCCGCAACGTCCGGGTCACGGGGTCGAGCACGCCGACCAACGCGGTGGTCAGCTCCTCCTGCTCCAGCCGATCGAGCTCGAACCCCATCCCGGCCAGCACCTCGGCCGGCCCGACGTCCACCGTGACGTGTGCACGCGCAGCGGCGCGCAGCTGGCCCATCACGGCAGCGGCCCGAAGCCCACGGCCCATCACGTCGCCGATCACCAGGGCGACCCGGTCCTGCTCCACTGGGATGACGTCGTACCAGTCACCGCCCACGTGTGCTCCCACTGCCCC
The DNA here is from genome assembly GCA_009379735.1 of Propionibacteriales bacterium. Classification (GTDB taxonomy): domain Bacteria; phylum Actinomycetota; class Actinomycetes; order Propionibacteriales; family Nocardioidaceae; genus WHTB01. The sequence goes on along the minus strand of WHTB01000075.1, from coordinate 5,525 downwards.
CGGCAGGTATCGCCAGGCGAACGCCAGCCCCGCGATGCGTGGTATCCGCTGGGGCAGCAGGCTCCGCTGCAGGGTCACCGCGGCGTCTCGCTCTCGGCGGAATTGCTCGGCGTTGTCCACCGCGACGGCCGCCCGGGTGGCCACCTCTTCCGCCAGCCGGAGGTCGTCGTCACTGAACGGCGGGCCACCGGTGCGGGCGAGTGCGACGGCGCCCAGGATGCGCCCGCGGGCCACCAGCGCGACCCCGATACCGCTGCTCGGCCGCAGCGCCTCCGCTTGCTGCTCGTCCTGCACGTGCTCCGTGGTTCGCGACCGAAGGTGCTCGGGCAACGACCCGTGACGGATGCTCTGCCCGGTCCGCAGCACCTGGCCGAGCCCGCCCTCGACCTCCATGTTGATCGGCTGGTCGGCTTGCAGTCGGCGGATCACGCTGGTCAGCTCGGGGTCGCGATGCATGGCGCCCTGCACGATCGGGTTGCCCGACGGATCAGTCAGGTAGACCACCGCCCAGTCGGCCATGCCCGGCACGACCAGGGACAGAATCTGGCGTACGGTCTCCGCGGGCTCGAGCGACGACGACACCTGTGCCGTGGCCTTGGCGAGGAACGTGGAGCGCTGCCGCGCGTCCCGCTCCGCCTGGAGCAGGCGGGCCCGCTCAAGGGCCAGGACGCACTGGTGTCCGATCGTGCCGAGCATCTCCAGCTCCGCGTCGTCCACCACGTGCTCCGGCGGGAAGCTCAGCGCCAGCGCCCCGAACCTGTTCTCGCCCGCCGACAGCGGCAGCGTGACCAGGATGCGCTCGACGCTGCTCTGCCCGACCAGGACGGGATACCGCTCCTCGAGCTCGGCCACCGAACGAAGCACGACCGGCTGGTTGGTCCGTACGACCTCGCTGGCCGGGACATCGGTCGCGAGTGGAAACGTCCCCCACCGCTCCTCCGACTCGGGGCTCGCACCTCGCATTCGCAGCGTCCGCATCGTCGCGTCGTCTTCCAGCACGCACAGCGCCGACAAGGTCGCACCGAGCGTCTGCTCGGCCTCGGTCGCGACGACGGCCGCGATCTGCTCGAGGTCACTGGTCTCCGCCAATGACGCGGTGAGGCGGTTCAGCCGGGTCAGTCGCTGAGCCGCCCGCTCCGCGTCGTCGCGGGCCTGTCGCTCGGCGGCATAGAGGGCACTGCGATCCAACGCCTGCGTGGCGTGAGCGGCAAACGCAAGCACGAAGCCACGCTCGTCCTCGTCGAACAGCCGTGGAGAGTCGAAGCTGAAGCGCAGCGCACCGAGCACCCGCTCTCCCAGGGCCAGGGGTACGACGCACATCGACTCGGTGTGCGGCTCGAGCTCATGCAGCCCGGGGAAGTCCGCGTCACGCTGCTCGCGGGCCTCCATCCACACCGGGTCGCCGGTGCGGATGGCACGCGCCGCAGGGAGTCGTGCCGCGTAGCCAGCGGCGGAGATGCGCTCGATCAGCGGCTCGGTGTAGCCGACCTGGGCACGCACGACGAGATCACCGTCGGTGAGAGCCAGCAGCGCCCCCGCCGAGGCACCCAGCGCCTCGGTCCCGACGGCGAGCACGGTGTGGTCGACGTCGTCGGATGTCGCGGCCACGGCCAGGGCCGCGGTGCAGGCCTGCAGCCGCGCCGACCGGCCGGCCGACCGCTCGGCGGCCGCGACGATCGCCACCTCCTCGAGCAGATGCTGCTCGAACGACACCGGCGGCGCGGGCTCGTCGCCCCGGCCGTAGGCGCGGAGCTGGGCAACCAGCGAGCGTACGTACCACTGGCGGAACGAGCGATGCGGTGCCGGCGTCTCGAGTGTGAGCAGCCGGGCGGCTCGCGCGTACGCGTCGGCGTCGTCGAGCGCGGCCAGGTACTCCTCGCCGGCGTCGGCGGCCCCCACCGGCAGCGTCAGGACCAGCGAGGTCCGGGTGTGCCCGGCCGCCGCCGACTCCTGCGCCTTCGCCTTGACCGCCTGCCGTGCCTCGGCGAACCGGGTCGTCACCGTGTCGACCAGCGCGGCGAAGTGGTGCGAGACGACTCCGCTCTGGCCGCTCGCGGCTCCGGTCTTGGCGAGCGTGAGCTCGCGTACGACGTTGTCGACATGCGCCTTCGCACCGACCAGGAGGTCGGTCGGTACGTCGCCCAGCTCGATGGTGAACCGCTCCTCCGTCGGCCCCGGCGCCTCGGCCTCGGCGCCGACGTACGCTCCCGGGCGGTCGGTCGACGCGGTCGCCGCGGTGCTCTCACCCAGCTCCGCCCAGACCACCTTGCCGTAGGGCACCGTCGCGACGCCCCACCGTTGGCTGATGGCGTCGACGAGCAGCAGGCCCCGGCCGGTCATCCCGTCTGGCGGTCCGACCGTCGTCACCGGGGGCACGTGGGACGCGTCGGCCACCTCGACCCGGACCACGTCGCCGTTGACCTGCACAGCAACGGAAACGGGAGCGGCGCCGTACAGTGTCGCGTTGGTGACCAGCTCGGTGGCGATCAGGGCAGCGTCGCCAGTCCGATCAGCAGCCGGGGTGGAGCCGAGACGCTCCGCGACGAAGGCGCGCGCGATCCGAACCGCGTCCGCCCGATCCGGGAGCTCGAGGCGATCATCCACTCCGTCGGTCTACCACGAGAAGGCCCCCGCTCGCGCCCATCCCGGTGGGCACAGTCAGCCCTCGACGATCTCGGTCGGGGCTCCGTGCACAGCCGGGATCTCACCGAAGCGGCCGCCCTGGTAGTCCTCGAACGCCCGCATCACCTCGGCCTTGGTGTTCATCACGAACGGACCGGCCCAGGCGACCGGCTCACCGATCGGCTTGCCGCCGAGGACCAGCACCTCGAGAGTCGGCGACCGGCTCTCCTGGTCGGCCGACGCCTCGACCGTCACGACGTCGCCGGCTCCGAGCACGGCGAGCTGACCGGTGCGCAGCCGGCGACGCTCACCCCCCACCGAACCGTTGCCGGCAAGGACGTAGACCAGCGCGTTGAAGTCGGCGCGCCACGGCAGCTCGAGCTGGGCGGTCGGGGCGAGGGTCGCGTGCACCATCGTCATCGGGGTGTTCGTCGACCCCGGGCCGGCGTGGCCTCCGATGTCGCCCGCGATGATGCGTACCAGTGCGCCGGCATCCGCCGTGGTCACCATCGCGACGTCCGGACCGCGCAGGTCCTGGTAGCGAGGCGTGGCCAGCTTCTGGGCACGCGGCAGGTTGACCCACAGCTGCACGCCGTGGAACAGACCGCCGGCCTGCACGAGCCACTCCGGCGGCTTCTCGATGTGCAGGATCCCGGCACCTGCGGTCATCCACTGGGTGTCACCGTTGGTGATCGTGCCACCGCCGCCGTGGTTGTCCTGATGGTCGAAGACGCCGTCCAGCATGTAGGTGACGGTCTCGAACCCGCGGTGCGGGTGCCACGGCGTGCCCTTCGGCTCGCCGGGCGCGTACTCCACCTCGCCCATCTGGTCCATGTGCACGAACGGGTCGAGCACCGACAGGTCCACCCCGGCGAACGCGCGGCGTACGGGGAACCCCTCGCCCTCGAAACCCTGCGGTGCGGTCACGATCTGGGCCACGGCGCGGCGGGCGGCGGTCGGGTCCGCCACGGGGATGCGCGGAAGCACGGTCAGGTCGTCAACGGTGATCGCTGGCATGGCACTCAACCTCCTGGGGCTCGTGCTCGTCTCAACGCTAGTTGAACCGGTAAATATTTCGCCAGGCCGGTCGGCTACGGTGCGGCCATGACGGTGGACACCCAGCGCTTTGACGTGGTCATCGTGGGCGGCGGCCACAACGCCCTGGTGGCGGCGGCGTACCTCGGCCGGGCTGGTCTCGACACTGTGGTTCTCGAGCGGCTGCCGCAGACGGGTGGCGCCGCGGTCAGCACCCGGCCCTTCCCCGGCATCGAGGCCCAGCTGTCGCGCTACTCGTACCTCGTCAGCCTGCTGCCCGACCAGATCGTGCGTGACCTTGGCCTGCGGCTGGACCTGCGCTCACGGCGGACGGCGTCCTACACCCCGGTCCGGCGCAACGGCCGCGACGGTGGGCTGCTGGTGGAGCGGCCGGAGGGCAGCGCGACCAGGGACTCGTTTCGTGACCTGACCGGTTCGCAGCGCGAGTACGACACCTGGCGGCAGTTCTTCGGTGCGGTCGGCGAGCTGGCCACCGTAGTCGCGCCGACTCTGCTCGAGCCGTTGCCGCGAACCGCCGACCTCGCCAAGCGCTGCGGCCCGATCTGGGGCGACGTCGTGGAGCGGCCGATCGGCGAGGTGGTCGAGAGCCGGTTCGCCGACGACACCGTCCGGGGGGTGGTGCTGACCGACGCCCTGATCGGCACGTTCGCCACGGCACACGACACCTCGCTGCTGCAGAACCGGTGCTTCCTCTACCACCTGATCGGCAACGGCAGCGGCGAGTGGCGGGTGCCGGTGGGCGGCATGGGAGCGGTGACCGATGCCCTCGCCGTGGCCGCGCGCGCCGCCGGCGCCGACCTGCGTACCGCGGCCACGGTGACGTCGATCGAGACCGACGGACGTACGGCCGAGGTCGCCTACCACGACGGCGTCCGGGACCACACGGTCGCCGCCGACTGGGTGCTGTCCGGTGTCGCACCAGCTGTCCTCGCCGAGCTGGTGGGCCGCGCTCCGGCGGGCCGGCCGGAAGGCGCCCAGCTCAAGATCAACCTGCTGGTCGACCGGCTGCCGCGGCTGCGCAGCGGTGCCGACCCGGAGGTCGCGTTCGCGGGCACGTTCCACGTCGGTGAGGACTACCCCGACCTGCAACGGGCGTACGACGAGGCGTCGGCCGGAGACCTGCCGACCCGCCCACCGGGTGAGCTGTACTGCCACTCGCTGACCGACCCGTCAATTCTCGGTGCCGACCTCGCGGCGTCCGGCGCGCACACGATGACGTACTTTGGCCTGCACATGCCGGCCCGGCTGTTCGCCGACGACGACGGCGGCCGCAAGGACGAGGCCGTTCGCCGCAGCATCGCCCTCGTCGACACCTACCTCGACGAGCCGCTCGGTGACCGGCTCCTCCGCGACGAGCACGGTGCGCCGTGCATCGAAGCGAAGACGCCCCAAGACGTCGAGGCGGCGCTCGGCATGCCAGGCGGCCACATCTTCCACGGTGACCTGGCCTGGCCCTGGGTCGACGACCCCGGCCTGCTGGACTCACCCACGGCCGCGTGGGGGGTGGCGACCGACGACCCGAACGTACTGCTGTGTGGCAGCGGCGCGCAGCGCGGCGGCGCGGTCAGCGGGCTCGGCGGACATCACGCGGCACACGCGCTCCTCCACACCCTGCGGAGCTAGCCAATTCTCGATTTTGGCGGCCGGTGGGCCACTGATATCGTTCACCTCGCTTCGCGCGCCATTAGCTCAATTGGCAGAGCAGCTGACTCTTAATCAGCGGGTTCGGGGTTCGAGTCCCTGATGGCGCACCATAACCGCAGGTCAGCGGCATAGTCAGATCCAAGAAGCACGGATGTAGTCGGCCCGATGTACGTCTTAGTCACGCTTTTCGTCCATCTCATCGG
>WHTB01000459.1 GCA_009379735.1 Propionibacteriales bacterium | reverse complement strand
GTGACCGCCGTCGAGCTGCTGCCGGTGCACCACTTCGTGACGGAGCAGAAGGTCGCGAACAACGGGCTGACCAACTACTGGGGCTACAACAGCCTCGGGTTCTTCGCACCGCACGCGCCGTACTCCTCGTCCGGGAGCCGTGGCGAGCAGGTCCGTGAGTTCAAGCAGATGGTCAAGGACCTGCACGCCGCCGGGCTCGAGGTCATCCTGGACGTCGTCTACAACCACACCGGCGAGGTCGGTACGGAGGGCCCTTCGCTGCTCTTCCGGGGGTACGGCGACCTCGCGTACTACCGGCATCACCCCGACGGCACGTACGCGGACGTCACCGGCTGCGGCAACACCGTGGACGCGACGCAGCCGCAGGCGCTGCAGCTGATCTTGGACTCGCTCCGGTACTGGGTCACCGAGATGCACGTCGACGGGTTCCGCTTCGACCTGGCCTCCGCGCTGGCCCGCGACGGCGAGAGTGTCGACCTGCACGGACCGTTCCTGTCGGCGATCGGCCAGGACCCCGTGCTGCGCGACGTCAAGCTGGTCGCGGAGCCGTGGGACCTCACCGCCGAGGGTTACCAGGTCGGCTCGTTCCCTGCGCCGTGGTGCGAGTGGAACGACAAGTTCCGCGACAGCGTGCGCGACTTCTGGCGCGGGCAGGGGGCGATCAGCGACCTGGCCTGGCGGCTGGCCGGGTCGAGCGACCTGTACGCCGACGACGGCCGGCATCCGTTCTCGTCGGTCAACTTCGTCACCGCCCATGACGGCTTCACGCTGCGCGACCTCACGTCGTACGACCGCAAGCACAACGAGGCGAACCGCGAGGACGACCAGGACGGCACCGACGACAACCGCTCCTGGAACCACGGGGTCGAGGGGGAGACCGACGACCCGGAGGTCAACGCCCTCCGGCGGCGCCAGTCAGCCAACCTGATGGCCACCCTGCTGCTCTCGACCGGGGTGCCGATGATCGTGGCCGGCGACGAGCGCGGCCGCACCCAGCGCGGCAACAACAACGCCTACTGCCAGGACAACGAGATGTCCTGGGTGGACTGGAGCGACGACGACTCCTGGCCGGAGCTGCACAACCTCACCCGCCGGCTGCTGCGGCTGCGCGCCGAGCACCACGTGCTACGCCAGCGGCACTTCTTCGTCGGCCGGCCGGCCGTCGAGGGTGGGCCCAAGGACCTCACCTGGCTGCACCCCGACGGCGGCGAGCTGGCCGGCGCCGACTGGCACGACCCGGAGCTCCGTACCCTCGGCTTCCTGCTGTCCGGTGACGCGATCCGCACCCGCGGCCCCCGCGGTGAGGTGATCAGCGACCACTCGTACGTCGTCTGGATGCACGCCGGCGCCGACGACTGCGAGGTGCGGCTGCCGGACCTGCCTGGGGGTTTCGTCGAGGTGCTGGGCACGGCCCGCGACGACGACTCGCCGGTCACGTACGACGCGGGCGGCACGGTGAAGCTGCCGGGGCGCAGCCTGCTCCTGCTGCGGGTGGAGACCCGGTAGCTCAGTCCAGCGCCAGCTCGGTCACGATCATCGCGTGGTCCGACGTCGGCTCGTTCTGCCGCGCGCTCGCGACCTCGGTGATCGACGGCAACGGTCCGGCGGCCACCGTCGCCACCGTCAGCACGCTCTCCAGCAGCGCCCGCGACACGAGCAGGTGGTCGATCAGCTCGCCACGGCCGCGGTAGACGCGGGTGGCCCGCTGTCCCTCGGGCAGCAGCGGGGCGAGGTTGAACAGCCGCCAGGCGTCGCCCTGGTCCGGCCTAAGCGCTCCGGCCGTACCCAGCTCGCTGCCCGGAGGGCCCTGCAGGATCTGGGTGGTGGCGGCCCGCGGCTCGTCGTTGAGGTCGCC
>WHTB01000243.1 GCA_009379735.1 Propionibacteriales bacterium | reverse complement strand
GACCGAGTCCGGGCTGTCGTTCCTCGGGCTCGGCACCCAGCCGCCCGACCCGTCGCTAGGACTGATGGTCAGCGAGGCCCGCAACCTGGTCAACACGGCCTGGTGGACGCTGGTGTTCCCGTCCGTCGCGGTCGTGGTGGCCGTGATCAGTCTCAACCTGCTCGGCGACGGGCTGCGCTCAGCGATGGACCCGAAGGACGAACGGTGAGCGACGCCGTCCTCGAGGTACGCCACCTGCAGACCGTGGTGCGGTCGGGCGGGCGCGACCTGCCGGTCGTCCGGGACGTGTCCTTCGACGTACGCGCCGGGGAGGCCGTCGCGCTGGTCGGCGAGAGCGGCAGCGGCAAGACGCTGACCGCCCTGTCGGTGATGGGCCTGCTGCCCGACGCGGCCCGGATGACCGGTGGCACCGTACGGCTCGGCGGCCACGACGTTGGCGCGCTGGACGAGCGGCAGCGTCGCCGGCTGCGGGGGCCGGAGATCGCGATGATCTACCAGGACCCGATGACGTCGCTCAACCCGCTGATGCGGGTCGGGCCGCAGGTCGTCGAGGGTCTCGAGGCGCACGGCGTGACCGGAGCCGAGGCCAAGGCCCGCGCCATCGAGGCCCTGGGCGAGGTGGGCCTGCCACGACCGGAGCGCCTCGCCCGCTCGTACCCCCATCAGCTGTCCGGCGGCCAGCGCCAACGGGTGATGATCGCGATGGCGGTCGCGCTGCGGCCGAAGGTGCTGATCGCCGACGAGCCGACGACCGCGCTGGATGTCACCATCCAGCAGCAGGTGCTCAGCCTGGCCGACGAGATGCGGCGCAGCACCGGGCTCGCGCTGGTCTGGATCACCCACGACCTCGGGGTGGTGGCCAGGGTGGCCGAGCGGGTGCTCGTGATGTACGCCGGGCGGGTGGTCGAGTCCGGTGAGAGCCGGGCGTTGTTCCGCGAGCCGCAGCACCCGTACACCGCCGGGCTGCTCGGCTCGATCCCCCGCGTCCTCGGCGCCGAGCGCCCCGAGCTGCCGCAGATCGGCGGTGCGCCGCCGGACATCGCGGCGCTGCCGACCGGGTGCCCGTTCCACCCGCGCTGCCCGCAGCGGGTCGACCAGTGCCAGGTCGACGATCCCCGTCTGGAGCCGCGCGGCGACGACGGTGCCAACGGTTGGGCGGCGTGCTGGGTGCCTCGCGATCGGTGGGTGTCATGACGCTGGTGGTCGAGGACCTGGTCAAGCACTTCCGCACCAGGGACGGCATCGTCAGGGCTGTCGACGGGGTGTCATTCACGGTCGAGCGGGGCCAGACGCTCGGGCTCGTCGGCGAGTCGGGATGCGGCAAGTCGACGACGGCGCGGATGCTGGTACGGCTGGACCAACCCACGTCCGGGCGGATCCTGCTCGACGGTGAGGATGTGGCGTTCGCGCGTGGCGCGACACTGTCGAAGCTGCGCGGTCGGATCCAGATGGTGTTCCAGGATCCATATGCCTCATTGGATCCTCGGCTCACCGTGGGTCAGACGTTGGGCGAGGTCCTGACGGTCCGCCGGATGGTAGACGGGGACGCGCAACGCCGTACCCGCGTCAACGAGCTGCTCGAGATGGTGGGCATGACGGCGTCCGTGGCCGGCCGCTATCCGCACCAGCTGTCCGGCGGGCAGCGGCAGCGCGTCGGTATCGCGCGGGCCCTGGCGGTCGAGCCGGAGGTGATGGTGCTGGACGAGCCGGTGTCCGCGCTCGACGTGTCGGTGCGGGCCGAGGTGATGAACCTGCTGACCAGGCTGCGCGACGAGTTGGGGCTGACGTACGTGTTCATCTCGCACGACCTCGGGATGGTGCGTCACATCAGCGACCGGATCGCGGTGATGTACCTCGGGCGGGTGCTGGAGATCGGCGGCTGGCGGGCGCTGTCCGACGACCCGTTGCACCCGTACACGCGTTCGTTGCGCGACGCCGTGCCGGTGCCCGACCCGGAGCTGGAGGCGCAGCGCCAGGTGGTCGAGCTCGGTGGCGAGGTCCCGGACGCCATCAACCCGCCGGCCGGGTGCCTGTTCCACACCCGGTGCCCGTACGTCGAGGACCGGTGCCGGGTCGAGACACCGACGCTGCGGGAGCTGGCGCCACGGCACCAGGTGGCATGCCATTTCAGCGAGCGGCTGTTCCCGGACGTACTCGCAGAGGCCCAGCAGGTCAGCGGCTAGGGCGTCTGCGCGGAGCGGTGCGCCAGTCGTCGACGGCGGCGTGGGTCTGCCGCAGCGCCTCGGTGGCCGACTCGTGCGAGCGCTGCGCGACGGCGACGAACAGGCAGTCGACCACCAGCAGCTGGCTGATCCGGCTGGCCAGTGCGCCCGGCCGAAACGTCGTCTCGGCGCCGGCCGACAGCAAGACATGGTCGACCAGGCGGGCGATGGTCGAGCGGGGGTGGTTGGTGATGGCGGCCGTGGTCGCCCCGGACTCCTTGGCGTGGCGCAGCGGCGCCGTCACGTCGGGCGTCTCGCCGGAGTGCGACACCGCGATGCCGACGTCACGAGGTCCGAGGAGTACGGCACTGGTGAGGGCGCGGTGGGCGTCGGTGCGGGCGTGGGCCCAGTGGCCGATCCGGTCCAGCTTCTGGGCGAGGTCCTCGGCGACCAGGCCGGAGGCGCTGACGCCGTACACCTCGATCCGGTCGGCGGCGACGATCTTCTTGGCGACCTCCTCGACCGCCGCCGGGTCGAGCTGGGACGCGGTGTCGAGGATGGCGCGGACCTCGGCCTGCGCCAGCTTGTCGACGACGTCGGGCATCGGGTCGGCCACCGTGATGTCGCCGGTGACGGTCCGGTTGCCGGTCCGCCGACCGACCGCCGCCGCGAGCGCCAGCCGGAGGTCGGCGTACCCCGTGAACCCGAGCCCGCGGGCAGTGCGGACGATGGTGGCCTCGCTGACCTCGGCGCGCCGGGCGAGGTCGGTGATGCTGAGCCGGGCGACCTGCTCGGGGTCGTCGAGCATCGCCTCGGCGACCCTGGTCGCGGCCGGGGTGAGGGACGGCAGGAGCCCACGGACCCGAGCCGCCAACGGGTCCGCGTCACCGAGCTGGCTGGAGGAGATTTCCTTCCTGGGTCCGCTCACGCATGTAGTGTGCCTTCACCCCCGGCGGAGGTGCAATCGCCCATCAGCCCGCACCCGAGAGGGGCCGGGAGAGTGCAGGACGCGTCGCGTGCGACCAAGTGAACGAAATGGCTGTCTTCCGTCGCTGGTGGCAGCAATATCGTTCACTTCGAGCCAGCGGCATCAGTGGACCCCACCTCCCCTCGCTGGTGACAGCGTCGCGGCGAACCCTCGCCGGCTCACTGCCGGGACGTCCGAAGAACAGGGCCTTGGAGGGCCTTGGAGGGCTCCAAGCTTCGGACGTCGTACCACCCGCTAGGGCACGGGACCGGCACCCCACCTCGTTGACTGGCGCGTTGCGTAGCCCCGCTGTCCGGTTTGTCCCTACGCAACGCGCCAGTCAACGGCAGCAGAGCCCTCAGGTCCACCCACATCCAGCAGGAGAGCCGTCACTCCAGCGTGTGTTACGCCGGGAGGGCGCCGACACGTTGGGCCAGCTGACCGAGCGGACCGCTGGCGAGGTCGCGGCGGGCGGTCCGCATCATGTGGCCGACGAGCTCCCGGACGATGGTTCGCGACCGTACCTGCTGGGGCGCGACATGCTCGGCCCGCAACAGCGCGGACATCGCGGCGCCGTAGTCCTTCAGCATGACGTGGGCGCGGCCGAGCTCGATGAAGTACCGCGACTTGCGGTCCTCGATGCCAATCGACTCAGGGTGCACGGTGCGGGCCGCGGTCAGGGCATCGCCGGCACGGCGCCGCTCGTTCGCGACCGACATCTGCCACACGGCCACGTTCTCGGGTCCGAAGGCGAGCTCGAAGGCCGAGCCGTCACCTGACCGACGGGCCGTGTCGACTGCTTCCGCTAGGTGCGGTGCCGGGTCCTTCCCGACCGCCGCGGAAGTGAGGGCTGCCTGCAGGTGCAACATGCCGTACAGCTCGAGCTGGCTGGGGGTCCGCAGCTCGCCCTGCAGTCGGTCGGCGCCATCGGCCGAGTAGGCGAGCGCGGCGCCCAACGTCCCGGGAGTCGACAGCAGCACCTGAGAACGGGCGAACTCGGCGGCGGCGAGCCCACTCGGGTCGCCGACGATCCGGGCGGCCTCGAAGGATGCACGAGCGGCGTTCCAGGCGAGTGAGGTGTAGCCGAAGCCCTTGGTGGCGAGCGCGGTGACGAAGGTCGCCCGAGTCAACACCTCCCAGGCGCGGGTCTGCTGGTCCTCGTGGCCGCCGACGGTGTGCCGGTACAGGTCATGCAACAGATTCGGGAGCAGCCCGCCAAGGCGGGCGTAGTCGTTCTTCATCCGGAACTTGAGCGCTCGCTGAGTGTCGGCGGCGAGCTGCTCGAGCGGCGTCGGCTCGGCGGTGTCGTCGGCGTGGCCGGCCGACATCATCGCCGCCTCGATCCGCGGGACCTGGGTGTGGAAGGCGGCGACGCTCGGGTTCGTCTTGTCTTCTCGGTGCCCGGTCAGGTCGCCGATCGAGACCTGCAACGCCTCGGCCAGGCCGTACAGGAGCTCGCGCGAGTCGATCGGCCGGCGGCCGGTTTCGTACAGAGCGATCGCCGACCGGGAGATCCCGAGGTGGTCGGCGAGCCGTTGCTGGGTGAGGTTGCGGATCCGGCGATAGACCTTGATCTGCTGGCCGATGAAGCGGTCGTTCTCGATCGCGGACACGGGGCTCCTCCTCGGGGCCTTTCCTCCCTACACCAAACCGAGTCTGACAAAATGTGACGATGTGTTACAAGTGGTAACAATACTCGGTCCAAGACAACTTACCTTCTGTTACATAACGATCACACTCCATGAGCGTTACTCGACAAAACGAACCAATCTAGAAAAGAAGGGCACAGCTCGTGACCGAGCAGACGACCGACCTGCACCGGGTGCAGGTCTGGTTCGGAGACCACGTCATTTGCACCCACGACGCCGAGCAGGCACTGGCCTGCCGGTACGCACTGGCCATGCAGCGCCGATTCCCTGGACTGCGGATCACCGACGACCCGCTGACAGGACACGAAACCGTAACCGCCGCGGCAGAGCTCCCTAGCGAGCTGCTCTGGCCGCTGACGGTTCAGTGACCATGCGCCGTTTTCAGCTGGTTCGCTTCGTCGACCACAGCGGCGTGTCAGGAACCGGGGTCGTGGCCGAGGGGGTGGAGTTCACCGATGGCGGCGTGGCGCTGCACTGGACCGGGGGCCGGCCCGCCACCGCCGTCTGGCCCGACCTCGGTTCCGTGGTCGCCGTCCATGGGCACTCAGGCAGTACGGTCGTCCGCTGGCTCGACCCCGAGCCGCCGCCCCCGCTGACCGCGAACGGACGGGTGTCGCGGGCCTCTCGCGCCTGGCAGCCGTACCGACCGATGGGGGAGTGGGGGTCGATCGGCCAAGCACGCCAGCCTGTCCGGTCGGCCCAACCACAGGCCCCGCGCGGTGCACGCTGAGCAGTCGGTCCCTTGAGTCCGGCAGCACAGCTCTCCGCTCGTTCCGACGCCGCTTCGCGCCCTGCGGCAGTGTCCGGTAGACTCCGCTCTGGCCCTGGGAAACCGGGGCTGACCTGCGGAAACGCCACGAGCTCATGCTGGCTGTGTCCGCAGCGGTCAGGTAGCTCAGTTGGTACGAGCGTCCGCCTGAAAAGCGGAAGGTCGGCGGTTCGACCCCGCCCCTGACCACCCGATCGAACCGCAGGCCAGAAACCCCGCTGGCCTGCGGTTCTACGTTTCAAGGCCTCGGCGCCCGGTGACCATGGTTGTCCGCCTGAACCCCGGAATGACGCCAACCGTGACGCCAACCGGGTCTTAACTGAGCCGCTCATCGAGCCTCCGGAGAGCGTCGAGTTTCCGTCCAGGGACACGCTGCCGTAGATCGTCATCGTGATCTCAGTGTCCGCATGCCCGACGATGTCGCGCACCACGTGTGGGGGGCACGCCGAGCCCAAGCAGCAGTGTCACGCAGGTGTGGCGGAGGTCGTGAAACCGCATGGCGGGAAGTCCGGCTGCGCTCCGGATTGGGGTACCAGCTGCGGCGTATGTTGTCGGGTTCGATCGGGGTGCCGACGATCGTGCAGAAGACGAAGTCACCGTCGTTCCATCTGGAACCGGCTGCTATCCGCTCTTGCTCCTGCCGTTCCTGGTGGTCGATCAAGGCCTCCGCACAGATGCCGACAAGTGGGACAGTTCGTCGTGAGGTCCGGGACTTCGGCTGGACCATGCGCAGCTCCCCCGCAACACGTTGGAGACTGTGCCTCACTTCGAGTACTCCGTTCTCCAGGTCAATGTCCGACCACCGCAGGCCGAGCAACTCACCGCGGCGCAAACCGAGGTAGAGCGCGTACAGGTGGTCGCCCTGAGCCGCCGCGCGAAGCTTCCGTGCTTGATCGAGACTGAGGCCGCGGTTGACGTCATAGGTCGGTGCGGAAATCTGCACCAGCTTGGCAACGTTCCGCATGATGAGTTCCTCCCGCACTGCGGCCTGCAGCGCGTTGCGCAGGACAGCGTGTACCTGTTGCACCAGCCGTCGTGATGGAACCGATCTGCAGCACTGTCCGATTGCGCAGCAGCGGCGCTTATTCTTCGAACGACCTGGACGCTGACGGTTCGCCGAACAAGAAGGATCCCGTCCAAGTTGCCAGTCGCCGGGCCATCTTTCTCGGCCGAGAGCGGCTTACAAGAGGTCGGGAGCCCCTCTCGCTGGTGAAAAGCATCTAGCGATCGGGATTTGGCCCGGACGACGGCCGCCATTGACGCCTGATCAGCCCGTATACCCACGAGTCCGACACCTCGCCGT
>WHTB01000261.1 GCA_009379735.1 Propionibacteriales bacterium | reverse complement strand
GGCGAGGCCGAGTGCCGCTCCGACGACCAGCGCGGTCATCGCCGCGGCCCAGCGGGCGATCGCCACTCGGTGTACGCCGGGGCGGTGCGGCTCCGGTGGACGGTGCGAGGTACCTGATGAGACCTGGTTCGACATGGTCGGCGTCCTTCGGTGCGAGGAGAACGAAGCCGGTCGCGGGGCCAGTGTCGGCCCGGTCCTGGTCGCCCGAAGGTAACAACGCCACCACGCATTTGTCTAGATAATCAGATTGATTCGCCGGCGCCCGGTTGCCGGAACGCTTCCCATGGCGAGGTGAATCCGCTATAAATCAAACAATATGATTATTAGCGGAGGTCCAGCATGAACGTGCGACGTCGTCGAAACGTCCTCGGAGCAGGAGTCCTGGTGACGGCGGTCCTAGCCGCCGGGTGCTCGTCTGGCCAGGAGGAGGGCGGCGAATCCACCGCGGGCTCCAAGGGGTCCGGCGAGATCACCATAGCCGTGCTCCAGAAGCAGGGGGACCAGCAGTACTTCGTCGACGAGGCCGACGGCGCCAAGGAGATGGCCGCGGAGCTCGGCGACGTGAAGATCACCGTGGCCGACCTCGGTCTTGACGCGAACCAGGCGATCAGCGAGCTGGACGCCGCCATCGCCCAGCAGGTCGACGGCATCGTCATCGTCGTCCCGGACCAGCAGATCGGGCCCCAGGTCATCGACGCGGCCAAGCAGGCCGGCATCCCGCTGGTGGCCGCCGACGACGTCATCAAGGACGCGAGCGGGGCCGAGGCGCCGTTTGTCGGCTTCAACGGCACCCAAATGGGTGAGTCGGTCGGTGCCGAGGCCGCCAAGCTCTACGAGGAGAGCGGGTGGGCCGCCGCCGATACGAGGATCATCGCCGCCTGGAAGCAGGACCTGACCGTGTGCACGGACCGCGTCGAGGGGGCGGCCGCGGCCTTCGGCGAGACCGTGTCCGACGTCCCCGAGACAATTAACCTCGGCACGGACAACACGCCAACCGGCGCCCAGAACAAGGCCGGCGCCGCCATCACCGCCAACCAGGGCGTCAAGAACTGGGTGGTGTGGGGCTGCAACGACGAGAACGTCGAGGGCGTCGTCACGGCGCTGCAGAACTCGGGAGTCAAGCCGGACAACATCATCGGCGTCGCCCTGGGCGGGTACCTCGCCTGCAAGCCGTGGCAGGCCGAGGAGCCGACCGGCATGAAGTCCGCGCTGTTCATCGACGGCCGCGCGGTCGGCTCCAGCGCCGTCGAGGTGCTTGTCAAACACCTGCGCGACGGGGAGGACCTACCTCCGGAGACCATCGCGCCGACCGAGATCGTCGACCCGACGAACTGGCAGGACGCCGGGCTCGCGTGCACCTGACCGAGTCGAGCGACGGCGAGATGACACCGACGCTGCTCGCCGTCGAGCGGGCCAGCAAGTCGTTCGCCGGCGTGCATGCCCTCATCGATGTCTCCCTCGACCTCCGGGCCGGCGAGATCCTCGCGCTGGTCGGCGAGAACGGCGCGGGGAAGTCGACTCTGCTGAAGGCATTGAGCGGCGATCATCAGCTGGACCAGGGACGGATCCTGGTCGAGGGACAGGAAGTTCGGTTCGGCAGACCGTCCGAGGCACGCGAGTCCGGGATCAGGGTGATCGCGCAGGAGCCGGAGATCGTCCCGGAGCTGACCGTCGCCGAGAACATCTACCTCGGCGGGCTGCCGCGCTCGAGGACGCGCTGGTTCGCCCGGCGGCAGCTGCTGGACCAGGTGCGGCGCGACATCGCCGACGCCGGTTTCGACCACGTACTCGATCCCGGGACCCTGGGGCGTCGGCTGTCCGCAGCTCAGCGGCAGCTGGTCGAGATCTTGCGAGCGTTGACCTCCGGTGTGAAGGTCCTCGCGTTCGACGAGCCGACGTCGTCGCTGTCGACGCACGAGACCGCCGGACTGTTCGAGCTCATCCGACGGCTCCGGGACCAGGGGGTGGGCATCATCTACGTGTCTCACCGGATGCCCGAGGTGTTCGACCTGGCCGACCGGATCGCCGTCCTCCGAGACGGCGCGCGGGTGGGGGTGCTGGACGCCGCGGAGGCGACGGAGGAAAGGGTCGTCCGGATGATGGTTGGCCGCGACCTCTCGTCCTTGTTCAGGAGAACCGCCCCAGGCGTTGCCGGTGACGTCGTGCTCGAGCTGCGCGACGTCGCGACCCAGGACGTCGAAGGCATCAGCTTCGACGTACGGGCCGGCGAGGTCGTCGCCCTGGCCGGGCTCGTCGGCGCGGGACGCACCGAGCTGGCGAACGCCATCTCGGGAGACGTGCCGATCACCCACGGGGAGCTGCGTCTGCACGGTCAGCCGCAGCGATTCCGGCGACCGGAGGACGCCATCTCCGTCGGGATCGGGCTGGCGCCCGAGGAGCGCAAGTCGGGGGCGTTGCTGATGGGGCGCAGCGTCAAGGACAACGTGTCGCTGACCAGCCTGAAGCGGCTCAGCCGTTGGCGGTTCGTCCAGCCGGACAACGAGCGTCGGCTGGTCGCGCGGTACGTGACCGCCCTCAACGTCCGTACACCCTCGATCGAGCAGCCGGTCCGCAACCTCTCTGGCGGCAACCAGCAGAAGGTCGTGCTCGCCCGGTGGTTGGCGACCGAGCCCCGGCTGCTGATCCTCGACGAGCCCACGCGAGGGGTGGACGTCGGCGCGAAGGCGGAGATCTACCGCATCATCGACGAGCTCGCGACCGCAGGCATGGCGTTGCTGGTCGTCTCGTCTGAGCTGCCTGAGGTCCTCGGTCTCGCGGACCGGATCGTGGTGATGAAGTCCGGGCGGGTGACCGGCGAGCTGAGCCGAGAGGACGCATCGGAGGAGCGCGTGATGGAGCTGGCAATGGCCGACGTGCCCGAGCGAGGGTCCGGCTCGTGACGGCGACGAGGACCGAGGACCAAGCGGCCCCGGCGCGCCGCAGCGCTCTCCGGAAGGCCCTCGACACCATCGGCGTGCAGAACGTCAGCCTGATCATCGCGCTGGCGGGTCTGGTGGCGCTGATCGGCAGCCAGAACTCACGGTTCTTCCTGACCAGCAACATCAAGATCATCGGGATGGCGGTGGCCGTCACCGGCGTACTCGCGATCGCCCAGACCATCATCATCATCTTGGGCGCGCTCGACATCTCCGTCGGTTCGGTCGCCGGCCTGGCGTCGGTCACTTCCGCGATGATCTTCACCGCGATGTCGAGCAACGCGGGGCTCGGCATCCTGGGTGCGCTCGCCGTCGGCGCCCTGTGCGGAGCGGCGAACGGCTGCATCGTGGTGTTCGGCCGGGTCAACCCGATCATCGCGACGTTGGCGACACTGGCGGCATTCAAGGGCCTCGCCCAGCTCGTGTCGAACGGCCGGGCGCAGGGCTACACCGGGGCCGACCCGGTGTTCGTCTTCATCGCCCGTGGCTCGATCGCCGGCATACCGACGCTGATGTGGATCTTCGCCCTCGTCGCGCTGGGCGCCCACATTCTGCTCAAGTACACCGACATCGGCCGGAACATCTACGCGATCGGCGGGAACGACACCGCGGCCCGGCTGTCGGGCATCAACATCAACAAGTACATCGTCGCCTGCTACATCGGCACCGGTGTCGTAGCCGCGCTGGCCGGCATCTTGATCACCGCTCGCACCGGGTCGGGCCAGCCGATCTCGGGCAGTGAGGGGCAGGAGCTCGAGGCGATCACGGCCGCGGCCCTGGGCGGGGTCTCGTTCAAGGGTGGCCGCGGCGCGATCGCCGGCACGGTGCTCGCGGTGGTCCTGCTCGGCGTGCTGAGCAACGGGATGACCCTGCTCGACATCAACTCGTTCTGGCAGAACGTGGCCAAGGGTGCGCTCCTGGTTCTGGCCGTGACCATCCAGCAGGCGCGCAGTGGTGAACGACGAGTGGGGATTCCCACGTGAGCAGCGAGGCGCGATGAAGATCACCAACCTGACCAGCGTCGTCGTGGGCGCCGGGATGCGGAACTGGGTGTTCGTCAAGATCACCACCGACGAGGGGATCGTCGGGTGGGGCGAGGCGACGACGGAGTGGCGTACCCACTCGGTCGTCGGAGCACTCGAGGACTTCGGGCCGATCGTGGTGGGCCAGGACCCGTTTCGGATCGAGCACCTCTGGCAAACCATGCACCGCGGCCAGTTCTGGAAGGGTGGACTGGTCACCATGAGCGCCATCTCGGGGATCGACCAGGCGCTCCACGACGTGAAGGCACAAGCGCTCGGCGTACCGATCTACGACCTCCTCGGTGGCAGGGTGCGCGACGAGATCCGGATGTACGACCATCTGGGTGGTGGCGCGCCGGAGATGGTGTACGGCAACCTGCCGGCCGAGCGCGCTGCGGAGGTCGCTGTCCAAAGCGTCGAGGCGGGGTTCGACGCGGTCAAGATCCTGCCGGTGCCCGTGGTCGGCGCGTTGCCGACCGGCGCCGACCTACGTCACGCGCACGACACGATGGCGGCCGTTCGTGCAGCCGTCGGACCGGACGTCGACATCATGGTCGACCTGCATGGCCGGTGTACGCCGGCCGGAGCGGCCGAGTTCGCGCGCCGCCTGCGCGATCACCGGCCCTGGTTCATCGAGGAGCCGTGCCCGCCCGAGCTGGTCGACGAGCTGCCGAGCATCGCGGCCTGTGGCGTCCCGCTCGCGCTGGGCGAGCGGCTGGTCGGACGGTCCGAGTTCCTCGGCGTGCTCAAGACTGGCGCGGTCGCCGTCATCCAGCCGGACGTCTGTCATTGCGGAGGCATCTCGGAGCTGAGGCGGATCGCCGCCTTGGCCGAGACGTTCGGAGTCTCGGTTGCTCCGCACAACCCGCTCGGGCCGATCGCGACGGCGCACAACCTCCACTTCGCGGCAGCGACACCGAACTTCTTGATCCAGGAGCAGATGCGCAACGCGGTGCCCTGGTACGACGACGTGGTCGACGGTGCGCTGGTCGTGCGGAACGGCAAGACCGCCATCCCCGACGGACCGGGCCTCGGCCTCGCCGTGGTGGAGAGTGAGGCAGCGAAGCATCCGTTCGTCGCGGACGAACAGATCATGAGCACGCACGCCGACGGCAGCGTCGCCGACTGGTGAAGGGGACCACATGACCGGACGGTTGGCCGGCAAGACCGTCGTCGTGACCGGCGGTGCCCGGGGAATCGGCGCGGCGACGGTGGCCGTGGCCGCCCGCGAGGGCGCCCGGGTCGCCTGGTTCGACGTCAGCGACGGCGGCCCCGCCCCTCAGGGGTCGGCACATCGGGTGGATATCACCGACGAGGAACAGGTCCGGGCCGGGTTCGCGGCGGTCGTCGAGAGCCTCGGACCGGTGGACGTGCTGGTGAACAACGCCGGACGCAACGTGTACGCCCGGCCCGACACGATGACCTCGGACGAGTGGGATGACGTTTTCGCGGTCGACCTGAAGGCGGCCTGGGTCTGCGCCAAGCACGTGCTGCCGTCGATGACCCAGCGGCGTTCAGGGTCGATCATCAACGTCGCGTCACTCCACGCCCGGCTGACTCTGGGCGGCATGTTCCCTTATGCAGCAGCGAAAAGTGGACTGGTCGGGCTGACCCGCAGCCTTGCGTTGGAGGTGGCCGAGTTCGGTGTCCGCGTCAATGCCGTCAGCCCCGGCTACGTCCGGACCCAGATCGTGGACGACTACTTCGATCGGCAAGGTGCCGACGCGGAGCGGCGCGTCCTCGACGTGCACCCGCTCGGTCGCATCGGTACACCGGAGGAGGTCGCGGAGGTCATCTGCTTTCTGGCCAGCGATGCGGCCGGCTTCGTCACCGGAGCGGACTGGGCCGTCGACGGCGGACTGGGATGCCGGTTCGCGTCTTGACGCTCCTCAGGCCGGCTGATCGGCTTCGGACTCGCGTGCCGAACGCAGCTCCAGGTCGTTCGCCAGCGGAGTCAGCAGCGCCCTCATCGCGGTCTCGGCGCGGGCGGAGTGCCCACCGCGGACCGCGGTGTAGACCTTGCGATGGCCGGCCACGGCGGCGGGGGAGATGTCGGCGTGGTGACTGATCAGGTCTGTCTCCCTGACTTCGAGCGACACTGCCGTCAGCTCGCTCAGCTTGTTGAACATGGTGTTCCCAGAGGCCGACAGCAGGCAGGAGTGGAAGGCCATGTCGGCGTCGGTGAAGGCCCGGACGTCGTGTTCGCGGGCAGCGGTCTGCATCGCCTCCCACGCAGTACCCAGCTCGTCGCGTACCCGGTCGGGGCTGTTCCGTGCGGCCAGCCGGGCCGCCACCGGCTCCACCGCGAGCCGGAGCTGGGCCAGCTCGCGCTCCTGGGCGGCGCGGTCGCCGGCTT
>WHTB01000386.1 GCA_009379735.1 Propionibacteriales bacterium | reverse complement strand
GTGTGGTCGAAGTGCTGGTGGGTGTTGACGACCCAGTGCACCGGCCGCGGGTCCAGCCGCCGGATCTCGTCGCGCAGCCGCTCGCCCTGGCGGCGGGTGCCGCGGGTGTCGACGACCAGCAGGCCGTCGGCACCGGCGACGACGCCGACGTTGACGTCCCACTCCGCATAGCGGGCGACCCAGCAGCGGTCGGCGATCTCGGTCCAGGGGTACGTCGCGGGGCTCACCGGGTGATGATCACACGCTGACGATCGGTACGGTCGGGTCGGCCCGCGTAGACTGGCACTCGAAACTTCTGAGTGCCAAGGACGACTGACCGTGGAGGAGGCCAGGACATGCTCGACGACCGCAAGCTCGACGTACTGCGTGCGATCGTCGAGGACTACGTGTCCACCCAGGAGCCGGTGGGGTCGAAGGCCCTGGTCGACCGGCACCGGCTGGGGGTCTCGCCGGCCACCGTCCGCAACGACATGGCGGCGCTGGAGGACGAGGGTTTCATCACCCAGCCCCACACCAGCGCGGGACGCATCCCGACCGACAAGGGCTACCGGCTGTTCGTCGACAAGCTGACCACGGTCAAGCCGCTGAGCCCGGCCGAGCGGCGGGCCATCTCGACGTTCCTCGAGGGCGCGCACGACCTCGACGACGTCGTCCAGCGGACCGTACGCATGCTGGCGCAGCTGACCCGGCAGGTGGCGATCGTGCAGTACCCGTCGCTGTCGAGGTCGACCGTGCGCCACGTCGAGCTGGTGTCGCTGGCGCCGATGCGGCTGCTGCTGGTGCTGATCAGCTCCAGCGGGCGGGTGGAGCAACGAGTGGTCGAGCTGCCGATGCCGTTCGACGACGTGCTGCTCGCCGACCTGCGCGCCCGCCTCAACGCGGCGGCGGTGGGCCAGCGACTGGCCGATGCGGCCAGCCGGCTCAGCGAGCTGACCGGTTCGTTCCCCCAGGACGACCGCGCGCTGGTGTCGCTGGTCGTCGCCACCCTCGTCGAGACCATCTCCGACGACCGGTCCGACGAGCGGGTCCTGATCGGCGGCACGGCAAACCTCAGCCGCTTCGGTGACGACTTCGACCGGTCGATCAAGCCGATGCTCGAGGCGCTCGAGGAGCATGTCGTCCTGCTCAAGCTGCTCGGCGAGGCGACCACGCCGAGCATGCTCACCGTCCGGATCGGGCACGAGCAGCCGTACCAGCGGCTGTCGTCGACGAGTGTCGTCGCGACGGGCTACGGTCCCGGCGACGAGGCACTCGCGACGCTCGGCATTGTCGGTCCCACTCGGATGGACTACCCCGGCACGATCGCGGCCGTCCGCGCGGTCGCGCGCTACGTCAGCAACGTCCTCGACGACTCCTGAGCCACGGCTCGAGACCGTCCTACCCGCCGCCCAGAAGGAAGACCGTCCCCCACCTATGGCCAGGAGTATGAGTCAGGACTACTACGAGATCCTCGGTGTGTCCCGCACCGCGAGCCCCGAGGAGATCAAGAAGGCGTACCGCCGGCTGGCGCGCCAGCTGCACCCGGACGTCAACCCCGACGCCGGGACCCACGACCGGTTCAAGGACGTCACGCGCGCCTACGAGGTGCTGTCGGACCAGCGCAAGCGGGAGATGTACGACCTGGGCCACGACCCGCTGGCGGGTGCCGCGGGCGCCGCCGGTGGCTTCGGCCAGGGCTTCTCGTTCACCGACATCATGGACGCGTTCTTCGGCCAGCAGGGGACGGCGACGCGCGGTCCGCGGTCCCGCGTACGCCGGGGCCAAGACGCCCTCGTCCCGCTCGAGATCGACCTCGCCGAGGCGGCGTTCGGCGTGACCCGGGAGCTCAAGGTGGACACCGCGGTGGCCTGCCAGGTCTGCCAGGGCAGTGGCGCCGCGCCGGGCTCGGGTCCGGTCAGCTGCGAGACCTGCCACGGCCGCGGCGAGGTGTCCCATGTGCAGCGGTCGTTCCTCGGCGAGATCCGTACGGTGCGCCCCTGCCCGGCCTGCCGCGGCTTCGGCACGATGATCTCCGACCCGTGCAACGAGTGCTCCGGCGACGGTCGGGTACGGGCGCGGCGCACCATCAACGTGAAGATCCCCGGCGGCGTCGACACCGGCACCCGGGTGCAACTGACCGGTGAGAGCGAGGTCGGTCCGGGCGGTGGTCCCGCCGGCGACCTGTACGTCGAGATCCACGTCGTCACGCATCCGCTGTTCACCCGCGAGGGTGACGACCTGCACTGCACGGTCACCCTGCCGATGACCGCGGCCGCGCTCGGCACCAAGGTCGACCTGCCGACCCTCGAGTCCGACCTCGGCGGTGACAACGAGCTGGAGACCTCGGTGCCGATCGACATCGACCCGGGTACGCAGTCCGGGGAGACGGTCGTGCTGACCGCGCGGGGCGTCCCCCGGCTGCGCGGCACGGGGCGCGGCGACCTGGTCGTGCACGTCGTGGTGGAGACGCCGACGCGGCTCGACCCGCGGCAGGAGGAGCTGCTTCGCGAGCTGTCCGCGGCCCGGGGCGAGGAGCAGTCGACGGGGTCGTTCGGCCGTCCGCACAAGTCGGTGTTCAACCGGCTGCGTGACGCCTTCGGCCAGCGGTGACCGCGCCGGTCTTCCTGGCGGAGTCGCTGGTCGGCGACGAGATCGTCGTCGACGGCGCCGAAGGGCGGCACGCCGCAGTGGTGCGGCGCGTACGGGTGGGCGAGCAGGTCGACCTGACCGACGGCCTCGGCGGCATGGCGTCGTGCCGGGTGATCGCCACGTCGAAGACCGGCCTGACCTGCGCCGTCGAGTCACGTCGTACGGAGACCGCGCCGGCGCCGCGGCTCGTCATCGTCCAGGCCCTGGCCAAGGGTGACCGCGGCGAGCTCGCGGTCGAGCTGCTGACCGAGGTGGGCGTGGACGTGATCGTGCCGTGGGCGGCGGCACGCTGCGTGACCCGCTGGCAGGGTGAGCGCGCCGCGAAGTCGCTGGCGCGGTGGCGGGCGACGGCGCGCGAGGCCGCCAAGCAGTCGCGGCGGGCGTGGTTTCCCGACGTACGCGACCTCGTGTCGACCGCCGACGTCGGCGGGTTGCTGACGGCGGCGGCGCTGCCGGTCGTGCTGCACGAGGCGGCCGAGGTGCCGATGGCGGGGCTGATCGTGCCGGCCGTGGGGGACGTCGTCGTCGTGGTCGGGCCGGAGGGCGGGCTGACCGACGACGAGGTGTCGGCGTTCGACCGGGCCGGGGGGCGGGCGCTGCGGCTCGGACCGTCTGTACTCCGCACGTCTACGGCCGGCGTCGCCGCGGTCGCCGCGCTGCTGTCCCGTACCCCCCGCTGGTCCTGAC
>WHTB01000016.1 GCA_009379735.1 Propionibacteriales bacterium | reverse complement strand
GGTCTCCCCGGCAACGGTTCGGATCTGCGGCACCATCGTGTCGCCGGCTGGCAAACCGACCTACCGACAGCCTCACCCGAAGACGCAGAAGTCGACACGTGTGGTGTCGATCCCGAGCTTCGCAGCAGAGGTGATCCGGCAACGACTCGTCGTCGTTGGTGCCGAGGAGGTGGATCACTTGCTGTTCTTCACCCGCAACGGCACGCCTCTGACGACCAACAACATTCGCCGGCGCCTGCGGGCGGTGCTGTCGGAAGCCGGGATCGAGGGCGTCACCCCGCATGCCTTCCGCCGCACGGTCGCGACAGTTCTTGACCGGGCCAGTGGGCCGGATCTCGCTGCCGAACTGCTTGGGCACACCTCGTCGAAGATCACCAAGGAGCATTACATCCAGCCCGACGAGGCAGTCGATCCGGTGACGGCCGAGATCTTGGAGTCGCTGGCCCCGAAGCGAGCGGAGGGGCAGTCATGAACGACGAGATCGTGGCGCCGACACCTCTTCCGAATCGTAATGCAATGCATTACGATGGTCGAGTGTTCGAGCGCGTCGACTGGTCGCAGCGCGGCGCCTACATGAAGCGTAACCACGGCGTCACGCCAGCGATTGCGGACGAGGCGCTCGAAGACCCCAACCGGGTCGTGATCGACCCCGACTACAACAGCGAGAGCGGCAAGAGCGTCAGGATCATCGGGTTCTCGGTGACCGCAGATGATGTGATCACCGTGATCGTGCTGGAGAACGACGGGACCGAGTACGGCGTCAACGGGTGGGCAGCGAACCAGAGAGACCGGCGGTACTACGCCGACCAGAGCGAGGGAGAAGCCGATGAGCACCAAGATTGAGGACTTGCTCGCAGCTGAGGCCGAAGCCGCTGAGGCAGCCGAGGCGACGAGCGACCCCAACGCGCCGCTTCCCGCGCACGTGAAGGTCACCCGGGGGACGGCACGATCCAAGAATCTCCAGGTCCGCTTCCGTGACGAGGAGTTCGACGAGCTGGCCGCGTACGCGGACCAGCGCGGGCTGCCAGTGTCCACGGTGGTTCGGATGCTCGTGCTCCAGGCGATCGCACCTGCCGACGACCTCAAGGCCGCGCTCGACCGGCTCGAAAGCGATCTGGCTGCTGTGCGGCGCAAGGCGCTCAGCGCCTGATCACAACGACAGTCCCGACCTGGTGCGCCGGGGCTCAGGACGGTGCACGAGGGCTGCTGCGAGTTCTTCTCGACTCGCAGCGGCCCTCGTCGGTGCTTGGGGCGCCTCGGCGTTGGGTCGGAGGTCGTTGCTCACCAGATCAAGGAGCTCTTGGCACACGTCTGCCGTCATCGGGACATAGCGCTGTCGAGTCGACTTCACGAGAGCTGCCGCGTCCTTGTCGACGCGTGGGAAGGGAACGCGGGCGAAGTAGATCCGCTCTCGGGCGCCCTGCCGGATTACCTGGGTGATGCGTTCGTCGATCTCGCGTCCCAGTCGCGCGAGGTGCCGGAGTGCTCCAGGTACGGCCGTGTCAGTTCCGGCATGAACGGCGCGGGTGAACCGTTCCATGCGGCATGCGGCGAGGGCTGCCTCGCCAGCGGCCGGACTGCCGTTGCCGACCATGCCACCGATGTCGTGGGTCGCGTGGATCAGCCGGAGGTAGGTCGACGCGCGCCGTGCCCAGTCTGCGGCTGCGGTCGGGTCCAGGGCGGTGGCGTCCCGGGAGACGATGCGCTGGGAGTCGAGCACCAGACGCAGGCTGCGAGCGTCGGGGAACTCTTCGAGGTGGACGAGCAGGTTGTGCTGGGCCTGAACAACGCCGGTCAGCCCGGGCAATCCGGGTCCCTCGACAAGCGTGCGTCGCGGCTGCCACCCGCGGAGGTCGATCGTGTAGTCAGGCCCGTCGTAGCCGGCGAAGGTTGAGCACACTTCGGCCGCACGGCCGAGCCAGCCGGCGTCTTTCAGGGATTGCCAGCCGGGGATGTTGGCGTAGCGGCGGTCGAGGCCGACCAGGCCCCGGGCCACTTCTGAGGCGTCCTTGAGCAGGGTCATGCACTGGATCTGGGAGATCCGCCCGTATCCGAGGCCAGCGTCGAAGTCGTGTTCGCCGAACGTTGCGGCGCGGGCGACCTGTCGCCAGGAGTCGACCATCGCGAACGGCTGTTCGGTGGTCAGCTCATCGAGCGCCGGCAGGCCGGGGGAGTGCTCGACCGCGACGTCGAGGCGATGGCGCAGTTCCTCGGCTGGACCCCGGGTCCGTGTGCTGGTGACGGTGAGGTTCATCCGTGGGTTGGCTGCGCGCACGGCTTGAACGCACCACACGAGCACTGAGTGGCGGTAGCGGCCGATCTGTTCCCCAAGGAGCCGACGTTCGTCGACTGTGGTCGTCTCGGGGATGCTGTGGCTTCCGGCGCCACCGAGGCGCTGCTGCACGCGGTGCTGGCGGAGCAGAGTGCTGAGTTCGGCGCGTAGGTGGCCGCCGTTCTCGGCGTACATCAGGGGACGTCTTTCGCCCTGGCCGCGTCGAGCATGTCGAGGAGCAGTTCGACCTGGAGTGCGTCGATGCCGTGGACGACGAGGTCTTCGATGGCGTGCTCGGCGATCCCGTAGAGGATGTCGGCGCTCTCGTCTTCGACGTCGCTGATGCCGGGGGTGTGGTCGCCGTGGATGACGTCGAGATGGAGCAGGACACGCTCGTACTCGGCAGATGCCTCGTCGTTGTACGCGCGCCTCGCGAGCGCCGCGAGGTGCGAGCGGGCCTCGGCGAGAGTGATCGCGTGAGAGAGCAACATGGATGGTTCCTTTCGGTCCGGGATCGGAGTCCCGCTTGATGACTCCACCGCTGGGACGCTCTGCGGACGCCGCCTGCCTGGAGTTCTGTGGACGGCGCATGTCGGCGCCGTGGTTGTGGATCAGCCAGCCCGGGCAGCACGCACCCGGTCCTCGATACGCCGCCGGGCGGCGATGTCCTCGATGACGAACTCGACGAAGTCAGCACCGCGGTCCTCGATGACGACCTCGACCCCGGCTGGCGGGGCGTCCTCACCCGGCCAGGTCGTCTGTCGTGTCGGCCGGTCACGATCGAGACGGGTCCCGCAAGTCGCCACCCATTCGCGCAACCTCTGGCGGGCGTCGGCAAAGTCGCGGTGCCACATGATCGGAGCTGATGGCGATCCGTCTGCGTCGTAGGAGTTCAGCCAGTGCAGGTGCAGCGCCGAGAGCTCCCAAATCAGCTCGTCGTGGCGGTGCCAGTACGGCGGAATCACCGTCGGCGGCAGCCCGTAGGTCGAGCGGAGCCAGTCCACCCAAGCGTTGAGGTCCAGCCACTCAGCCTCCGCCTCTTCGCTGGACAGCAGGTTCCAGTTCAGAGGACGGAGCGGTTCCTCGGGTTCCTCGGGTCCGGAGTATTCGGCGGAGCCGCTGAACATCGGATGGATGCTCGCGTCGAAGTCGGGATCGAGCAGCGACTCCTGCGGTCCATCGACCGTCGGCATTGCCGGTGCCCCGACTCAGAGGCCGACGACTCGCGGCGTCTCACTCGCCGCAGTCAACTGGTCGGCCGGCGGGTCGGGCTGGTTCGCCGGCGCCCGGTCGACCGAGTAGCGAGTCCAGGTCGTGTCGTGGCCGATGTGCTTGGCGACGAACTGCTCCCGCGTCACCGTCTGCTCGTTCCACGTCTTCTCGTACTCCGTGATGTAGCCCGAGGCGACGAACTGGTCGCCGACCCGGAATCGGGCGTACGCACGCTTGGCGGACTCGCCGTACATCACCAGGTTGTGGAAGGTCGGGTCGAGCTTGGTGAACGAGCCGTCGGGCTCCTTACGCCAGTGCTCGACGCCGACGCGGGCGTAGAACCGGGCGTCCTTGGTGTCGGGCTTGCTCAACTCGGGTGCGGTAGCGATGAACCCGTGGAGGCTCAGCTGGGTCGGGATGGTCATTGCTGACTCCTGCGATCTCGCGGAGCCTCGGATGGCATCCGCTCTCAGGAATGAGGTGGGAAAGCCCGGCCGCAGAGCGGACTACGCTTGCTACCCTCGAAACGTCCCTTCGGCTCCATGGACCTTGGAATGCGGGTGAGCCGGGCGCATCAGCGCACACCGCCGCCGTGCCGTTCGTCGATAGAGGCGAGGCGTCACTCCACTCAGTCGCGTCTGTGGAGTCGCCATGTGCACCAAGATCCCGTACGCCAACCGCTGGCTCGCTCGCCGCGCTTTGACCCAGCTGCGTGCCCAGGGCCGACCCGTTCGGTCCATCCACCCTTGCTTCTCGGGGCATCCGGGGCGCTGGCATGTGACCCGTCAACGACACCGGCGCTGGTGAGGAACCGCCGAAAGGTCATCCGTCTTTGGTCGCAGCCGTGGCTCGACTGGTTACGCTCGTCGAGTGTTTGGCGAGCAGGATGCAGATCCCGACTATCAGCTTGTGTGGCCAGCGGACGTCTTCGCCGAGGAACTCGCGGAGGTGCTGAAGCTATATGGCCCGAGTGACGGCAAGATTCAGCGGGTTCTCGAGGAAGCGTTCTGGGGGGAAGGTCCCGTCCTTGACCTGTCGCGCCCGACAAGTTGGGCGCCTGCGGCTGATCCATGGTCACAGGACTCGTCGGCCGCGTCTCGTCGCCAACTGGAGCTCCTCATCGACCAGGCGCATGAGCTGCCCAGGCACCGGAGCCCGCGGCCGTACTGGGGTGCTGTCAGCCCGACGCAGCAGTCAGGCACCGACCTGGGAGCGACGGCCAGACGTGATTGGGCAGCGCTGATCGCAGACCTTCTGTCGAACGGCTACTTCTCGAAGTTCGCGCCCGAAGAGTGCGTTGATGGCGATGCCGTGGACCCCGTTGCTGATGTCCTCGAGCGAGAGCTCCTTGCCGCGAACCTCACCCACGATCTGGCGCGCGAGGTTGAACCGGAAGGAATCGACGAGAGCCTCGTCGAGCGTGAACTCTCCAGCCTGTCGTCCGTCGGCGCCACGCTCGCCGGAGCCCGGCCGTGCCTCCCACGGGTGCACGATGCGGTGCCGATCGGGCAGCTCGTGGAGGTGCAGCTCGTACTCGGTCTCGAAGGTGCCGATCGCCTCAAGCGGGTCGATCTCGGCACACAACGCGCGGACGAGGGTGGTCTTGCCGGCTCCTTGGCATCCCGAGACGACGATGCTTCGGCGTGCCCTCACCGCGGCCGACAGGAAGGAGGCGGCCACCGGCGTCAGCATCTGACGATCAACGAGGTCATCCAGCCTGACCTCCATGAGCCGGTGGCGGCGGATGACAACGGAGGGGCGAGGGGTGACCCAGGCCGCGGCTGCGAGTCGGGATCCGCCGTCGAGGCGCAGGTGGAGTCGAGGCTGCGCCTCTGAGAAGCCGCGTGCGTTCACCTCGCTGCGAGAGGCGAGGAAGACCAGGAAGTCGATGAGGTCCTCGTCGGAGTCGGCGACCGGGGGACCTTCGAGCAGCGAACCGTCGATCAGCTCGAGCAAAACACGGTCGTGGCCGGTGATGATGATGTTCTCGATGCGGTCGTCGTCAACGAGCGGTTGGAGGCGACCGAGACGAAAGAGCGAGTCGAACACCGCGTGGGCCAAAAGGGACTGGTCAGTCGCGGACATCGCGGCGGAGCCGGCGTTCACGCGGTCGACCATGGCCGTGTCGATGAGCTCAAGGACGATCGAACGTCCGAGTTCCTGTTGGCCGGTCTTGTCGAGGCGACCGCGGTCGGCCGCTACTGCTTGGCTGAGTTGGTCTGAGGCCTTCGCGCGCAGGGCAGCGACCAATTGCCAGTCGACGCCCTCGGCGGATTGCGGTGGCGCGAGTGGCATCCGCAACACGGACCCGACGTGTCGCGGCGTTGCAGTCGCGACGTCGGCAGTCGGCCCGGAGAACAGCGGCAGCGATTGTGGATCGTCCATGAACCGCCCGGACGTCATGAGTTCACCTGTGCGAGTAGTGCGGAACGGCGCCGCTGGATGACTCCATGGATCGCCTCGATGCTGGCCCGAATGCTCCTGACGTACGGGGCAGTGTCGAAGTGCTTCGGCTGCTGAGATCCGCGGTGGAATACCGCAGCGCCCTCGGGCTCGTCGGCGATGCCGGCGACCACAGGCTGACCGACGACCGAGCTCACCTCGGCGGCGCCGTAGGGCTTGCCTTCACCGATCAGGAGGATGCCTGCCTGCCGCAGATCGCCTGCCGGTCGGGCAATCGCGTCCGCCCACGTCCGCGCTGCCGAGAGCGCCGGGAGGTTGGTGCGAGTCAACAACAGAGTCAGGTCTGCTGCGTCCAACAGCGCCGCTGGAGATCCCGACAGCCCTAGCCGGTCCGCGTCGATGACGACGTCCTGCCCGTTCTCCTCGAGTTGGCCCAGGGTCTCGGCGAGCGGAGCCCACACATCACGCAGCGCGGCGGCTTGGGTGCGAGAGCGTGTGCCGGCGAGCAAGCTGACATGCGTGTCGGGAATCAGTCGGATGGCCTCCCTCAGTGCGTCTGATGGCGATAGCGCCGAGAGGGCGAGCTCGACAATGCCCACGTCGTACTCGCGGGTGCCCCGGAAGTAGCCGGCCAGGATGGCGGAACCGCCCGTCGGGTCGGCCTCGACCAAGACCACCGGCCGCGGCCAGAGGAATGCCAAGGCCACCGCTGTGGTGGTCACACCGGGCGAGCCGGACGCTGAGGTGAGAGCGACGACGGCCATCAGCGATCCCGCGAATCCAGGACCAGAGCAACGTGCCCGGTGGCGATCCGAGCTGCCAGCACCGCTGCATCCTCGTGGCGAACCAGCAGGTCGACGACAGTCTCGCCGGTCTCCTCGTTGACGTGCACTGCGACTACCTCGGCGTCGCTGTACTCCGGGGTGCCGCCAGGAGCATCGCCGTCCTGGGCTGGTGTCACTACGACCCGGACGCGGTCACCGGAGTGCAACGCCAGGCCGGGCGCCTGCGCTGGCGTGAGCGCGACTCCTACGACGGACTGGCCCGTCGGCGGCAGCGACGCGGTCGTGAAGGACTCCGGAGTCAGTGCCGATCCACTCGCGATGTCGAAGGCCGCGCGTTGGCCGACCACCGACTCGAACTCGTCGGCAGACACCGGCGTGAGGGCCGGGTCGGCGCTGAGCCGAACGGTCGTCAGATCGCTCTCGCCGATGATCGAACCGCGCTCGATGTCGGCCCGGGCAACAAGGACTTCCTGACTGTCGGTGGTCGCCGACCAAGTCCAGCCTGCGACCACCGCACCCAGACAGATGGCGACGATCGCGATGGCGACCATCCCGGGCCTCCGACGAAGCTTCGGAGGCGGGGCGATCCCGCCTTCGGTCGAACTCAGTTCGCGGCCGACGGTCTTGTCGTCCCGAATGGAAGTGGTCATGGGTCCCTCGCTGTCTTCCCCGCACAGCTCGCTCAGTTCACGAGCACCTGCGCTTCTCCGATGGAGATCTCGACAGCACGGGTTAAGCCGTTCAGTCGGATCGTTCCGGTCTGCCCGGCGCCGGCCCAGGTGATCACCCAGTCCGAGGTAGCCGTGACGGTGTACTTGTCGCCGGGAATGCCGGCGCTCGACTTCTGATAGGTGTGGCCGCACGTCGGTGACGACCGATCGTCGTACTCCGCCTTGTACGGCGTGCCGGGCCCGTTGCAGATGACCTCGGTTTCGTCTCCCATGTCCCACGTGACGCGATGGAGACGAGCGGTGGCGGTGACGGTGATCCCGCCGGCTGATGCCGAGGCGCTGATCGGTCCAACCGTGTGGCTGTCGGGATTGGCTGCCCACATCCAGACCGGCATGCCGACAATCCCGATGCTGCCGCTCCCGGGCTTCGGAGCGATTCCGATGTTGATCGCCGACAGGTTCATCTGATCGATCGCAAGCGTTGCCACCTCCCGCGGGGTCGGGCCGGAGCCTGAGTTGGGCGGAGGGTCGGCGGACCAGACGTAGATATCGATGTCGGTCTGCGGTTGGTAGCACCGATACACGGCGCCGTCGCCCGGCTCGTGTCCCTGCCACGCAGGGTCACCGGCAGGAGGTTGTGGGTCGATAAGCTGGATGTAGCAGTTGTAGTTGTTGGACCAGTAGCCGTACTCGCTCGAACACGGGACGGGCCCCGGCGGTGGCTTGTGGATGTCTTGAGCCGTCCCGTCCCAGTAGCAGGACTGTCCGGATCCCGTGTCCTTCGGCCCGTCATCGCCGGGCTCGCCTGGCTGGCCGGGATTCCCCGGGACCTCGATCCAGATCAGGCAGACGCCGGTCTCCGGATCGGTGACCTGACACGTCGTGTCAGCGACCGCGCTTGTGCCGGCGCTGAGGATCAGGCTCGCGGCTGCGAGTGCGGTGAGGACGACACGGGTGATCAGGCGTCGCATGGCGTTTGCTCGATGTCCTGGCTGGAGGCGACTCGCCACGCGCCATCGGGATCGGAATCCCACTGGTAGTTCGCGACCGAGTACCGGATCCAGCCGGTGTCGGGTCGCTCGGGGCTTACGACGGACTTTCCGTCCGCGTCGAGTACGTCGACGTCGCTGACGTCGAAGCACACATCGATCTGCACGGTTGGCACCTTGCCGGCCTGAGGATCGGAGTTGTCGAGGTTGACCGACTGGAGCACACCGTCACCCCAGACGCCGTCGTGCACGGCTTCGACGACTCCGTGATCGAGCAGGAGGGGTGGCTGCGCGCGCTCGACTGCGACGTCCTGTTCTCTTGCGTCGATCGGCCGTGGCCCCGGTTCGCGCTAAACGTGGCCGCGTACGCCCACCTCATCCCGGTCGTGGACGGCGGCGTCGCCGTGGACGTACGAGCCGGCAACTACCAGGGCCTCGCTACCGCGGCGGCGCCGTTCCGGCTGATCGGCGCCGAGTGGCGCGCCCACCTGGTAGGCCCGAACCGCGAGTGCATGGAGTGCCTGGGCCAGTACGACCCAGGTGAGGTCGGGATGGAGCGGGCTGGGTTGCTCGACGACCCGGCCTACATCGCATCCCTGCCCGCCGACCACCACCTGCGCCGCGGTGAGAACGTCTTTGCCTTCTCAATGGCCTGTGCTGCTGCTGAGGTACTCGAGCTGCTCCGCGCGGTCCTCGGCCCCTCGAAGATCCACGACGTCGGCGCGACGTTGACCCACTGGACAACGGCCACCACCGAGCGCGACGTCGACGGCTGCCGGGCCGGCTGCCCGTTCCCGACCCAGCTCCAGGGTCGCGGTGACGCCGCCGGGGTCGACGTCACCGGCCGACATCCCGCAGCAGTCGCCGCTCGCGCCGCTGCCCGACCGACCCAGTCCATGAACGCGTACGGCGAGAGCGACAGCAAGTCAAGCACCCACTAGATGTCGGGCGCTTTCAGCGTGTCGAACGGTAGATGTAGGGGTCGAGATGAATGATGGGATCATGAGCCAGGTGTCGGTCGACGTACTCCCAGTGGGGTTCGTTGCGTCCGAGAAAAGCCTGTGCAACGAGCTCGAGGTCTCCGCGGAGCACTGCCACCGAACCGGGCAGACCCTTGTGGTCAGTGACGACCGGGCACTGCCACTGGCCCTCGACCTGGTCCGACGGATGCCGCGCCTGCGCGTCCGCGCTGACCCCGGCGCCTGGCGGCACGGGCACGCGACCGCGGACCAACCGCTCGCAGAGGTCGACAACCTCTTCGGGATCGCCGGATGGTATGAGCAGAACTTCCCGGTCGGCGGACCCGTCGACGGTTACACCCCGTCGAAGTTCCTTCGGGCTTCTGACCGTCCGGCTCGGCAAGCGCTGCTGGAGCAGACTGCGGGCCTGCCGCCGAACATCATCACACGGCTCGCGATCGAGGCGGCGGTGCTTGAGGCCGCCCGCCGTGACGACTTCCTCGACGACCTGTCGGTGCACCAGGGCCGGAAGTTCTCGTTCATCTTCGCCGACAAGAAGGACCCGATCGCGGAGTACCAGCGCATCGAAGGTCTGCGTCAGGTCCTGGGCGAGCACCCAGGCAGTGAGGTCGATCACGT
The DNA here is from genome assembly GCA_009379735.1 of Propionibacteriales bacterium. GTDB lineage: Bacteria > Actinomycetota > Actinomycetes > Propionibacteriales > Nocardioidaceae > WHTB01. The sequence continues at coordinate 23,341 of WHTB01000016.1, read as the reverse complement.
CGACCCTCTCATCGCCGCCGACGCGCTCGCCAGCGGCGCGAGCTGGGCCGGGGTCGGTGCATCCAGCGCACGACGGATGCCCAGTCGGCCTGGCGACAAGGGCGGCGGCAGGAACTCTGTGGGCTACCTGCCGGGCCTGTTCCTTGAGGAGCTCCTCGAAGTGCGCAGCCCGATGATCTACGCCGACTGGTACGCCAACTCGCGCTCCCCGCACTGCGTAACCTGCGCCCGTCCGCTGGATGTGTTCGACACGACCCCGGCCGACAAGGCTGTGATCATTGGCCACAACCTCCACCAGACCACCGCGCACATCGCCCGCCTGGTTGCACATGCCCCCGAGGCGCGGGCGGCCTACCTGCGCGAAGTCCGGCTTGAGGCACACACCCGCCACATGCAACTCAACCCGCTGGGCGACATGGTGCTCAACCGTGGCCTGCACAAGTTCCTCGAGCTTGACGATCCCCAGATGCGGTCGATGAGCCGAGCCGGCGCCTGGAAGTAGGAGCCCGAGTCCGGCTTGCACCTTGGTCGATGACTATGCCTCTATGAAGTCGAAGACCGTCTTCACACCTTTGAGCTGAGTCATTGTGCTGGTCGGCCTGTGTACTCGGCGCCGGCGGGCACCTCAGCAGCAAAGGCAGCCTGCTGAAGCTCTGCCCAGGGTGTAGTCGTGCGACAGCATGCGTGCTTCTGTTGCAGCCTTGAAGGCGTTCTCGGTGAATCGCCATCCGGCAGCCTTGAAGTACCTGGGAACGAACGGCTGGGGCGCGAGGTGCTCGTCGAAGCTGCCCGCATCCCTCTCGACCCAGATGCCGACTCCAACGAACTGCGCCTCCAGAACGGCCGCGGATCTCGGGGGAGACTGCAGTGCGACGATCCGCTGTGTAAACGCCGAGAACGCTGCGGCACGCAGCAGCGATGCGCGCCACCGCGACCCGCGGACAACCGCGGCGACGACCGTCGTCGGAACCTGTAGTCGTCGCGTCACCGAGGTGTCGGTGAATTCGACACATCCGTGCGGCGCCGTCCGCAGCATCCGGTCTTCGTGCTCGGTGAGGTCTTCGACGTCGATTGGGCACCCCAGGGGCAGGCCCAAGAGCACGTCGAGCACTGCGAGAGAGGGGATGGATTCCAGGTATGCATCTGCGCGCCGCTTGGCCTCGTGGGAGTCGAGCGCCATCAGCGCGTCGGCTCGCGTACCGGACGCAAGGGCTCCGCCAGGGACAAGATGCAGCCCGCCAACGCCCACATCCGTAGGCGTAACCGGGTCACGCCACCGGATCGGGTGGTCGGCAAGGGGAAGGCTGCTCACATCACACATGCTCACACATTTGCACAACTGTGCGACATTTCTTGGATCGTGTCGTGAAACTGTGCGAGCCTTGGCCAGTGAACGATCTGGTCCCGGACCGGCTCGACGAACTGTTTACCCGCTCGGCGATGGCGAAGCAGTCCGGGGTCGCGTCGACAACGCTGGCGAACTGGGTGGCGCGCGACCAAGCGCCGCTCGCCACGGTCCAGGTGCCCAGCGGTGATGCGATGTACACCTGGCGTCACCTCCTCGACTTCTGCAGGGCCAACCCGAAACTTCACGCCACTCGTCAGGTGCTCGAGCAGTACCGCGAGAGTTTCACTGCCGACCCGTTGAGCCGTCCGCCTCAACGGTCCACGAGCGTTGAAGCGGCCGCCGCGGCCACAAGCCGACTGACCACGGTCGGTCCTTCTTCCGGCGATGGCGCGACAGTACGCTCCGCGCTTCAGGACCTGAAGACCCAGGTCGATGAGCACTCGGCCGTGGTTGCCGCAGCGGTGAAGCTGGCCGAGGATGCTGCAGGCGTCCAGCAGACCCTTGTCGCGAGCATCGCGCTTCTCGAGGCCGCGGTCGCAGCTTTGCCCGGCTCTGGCGCCTGACCTGGAGGAACTGCCGATGGCCGTCACCGCTTCAGCTCACCGCTCGCGCGAAGTCGCCGATCCGCGACACTTGACCAGTCTCCTGCCCAGCTTCTCGATCGCCGTGAGATCGCCCCGGACGCAGCGGTTCGCCAACGTCTCAGCGGCTTGGCCGTGTCGTTGGGCTTGGTCAACGATGTCAGGAATTTCGATGCCCGACCCATTGCCCAGATCTTGACTCGTCATCGAAAGGTCAGCCTTATGTGATCAACACCGTGCCGGCGCGGCCCGGTGAGCGACGAACCCGGAGATGGGGGAGCAGACCGCGGCGCTCTCAGGGCCGGTACAACCCGGCCATGACCCACTTCATGAACTGCACCCTGCCCACCAGCACCACCCTCGACCGCATTCGGCCCGAACCGCCGGCGCTGCCCGCCGGGCTCACCGAGACCGACCCCGCCCGGATCACCCGCGCGATCGCCGCCGCCAAGAGCGAGACCACCCGCGGCGTCTACGCCCAGGTCTGGGGGCACTGGGAACGCTGGTGCGCCCACCGCGGCACCATTGCGCTACCGGCCGACCCGCTGGCCCTGTCGGCCTACCTGACCGAACGCGCCGAGCACGGCAAGGCGATCAGCACCCTCGACATGTCCTGCACCGTGATCCGGCACGTCCACCGGATGACCGGCACCGACGACCCGGTCGCCTCCGAGGCCGTCCGGCAGGTCCGCCGCGGCCTGGTCCGCACCTACGGCGCCGCACCCCGCCGCCTGGCCCGCCCCCTCACCGTCGAGGAGATCCGCCAGATCGTGGCCGGGATCGACAGGACCACTCCGATCGGGATCCGGGACGCCGCGATCATCCTGCTCGGCTACGCCTCCGCTCTGCGTCGCGCCGAACTCGTCGCGCTCACGCTGGCCGACGTCGAACACAAGCCCGCCGGACTGCTGCTCCACATCCGCCGCTCCAAGATGGACCAAGAAGGCCACGGCGAGACCGTCGCCGTCGCCCACGGCCAGCACGCCGCCACCGACCCCGTCGCCGCCCTCAACGCCTGGCGCGCCGTCCGGGGTGAGGCCCCCGGTGCACTGTTCACCCGGATCTGGGGCAACAGGGTCAGCCTCGAACCGCTCACCGGCCACGTCCCCTCCCGCATGCTCCGCGCCCGTGCCGAGGCCGCCGGACTCGACGGCACCCGCATCACCGCCCACTCCCTGCGCGCCGGGCACGCCACCGCCGCCGCCCTCGCGGGCGTCCCGCTCAACCGGATCGCCGCCCAGACCCGGCACAAGGACCTCGGCGTCCTCGTCAACCGCTACATCCGGCCCCTCGAAGCCCTCGCCACCACCTCGAGCAAGGACCTCGGACTTTGAACCCCAGGTCGAAACGGATGAATCGGCCTCGGCCGAGCGCGGACCGCTCGAACTGGCGGCCAAGACTCCGGCACCTTGTCGCCAACCATCACCGACTCGTCTGAGTGGACTGCACTGGTTGCTGACACGTCCAGTGGTCAACTCTCATCCCGACCCGGCGACTGTCTAGGCGACGGGCACCCTCACGAACGTGGCGCACCGATGGCTGACGTTCTTGAGGTCGCGGTGGGACGTGCTCCTGGTCATCGGCGCCGGGGGCGCTCTGGAGGAGCCTGGCCCGGTGGGGTGTCGGTGAGCTCCTGCCGTCCTCGGGCGAGTCGTTCCCGTGGGCGACGTTCATCGAGAACATCTCCGGCAGCTTCGCCCTCGGGGTGCCCATGGTGTTCGTGCTCGACGTGTGGCCGCCGCAGCGCTATCTGCGCCCGTTCCTGGGCGTCGGCCTCCTCGGCGGTTACACGACCTTCTCGACCTACATGCTGGACTCGCGACACCTCTTGGCCGAAGACCAGATTGCCACCGCCTTCACCTATCTGGGCGGTTCACTGCTGGCCGGGCTGGCGGCGGTATGGCTCGGAATCGCCTCGGCGCGCCTGGCCGCCTCCGGTTCACTGCGCCGAAGACGACGACGCCAGGAACCAGCGCACCCCGTCACCAAGCACGTCGACGACCACAGGCATCCTCGTGCTCGCGCTGGTCGCGCTGGCCGCGTTCGCGCTAGCGGTGCGGATGGCGACACCTAGTGCTGTACTATCTGCGCATACATGCAGATAGTGAAGAAGGGGGTTCGCTCGCGGTCGAGCAGGCAGAACTTGCGGCCGAGGTGTTCCGGATGCTCGCCGAGCCCACCCGGGTGCGGCTGCTCTGGGCAATGCTCGACCGGGAGCTGCCGGTCAACGAGCTGGCGGACCTGGTGGGGAAGCCCGCACCTTCGGTCTCGCAGCACCTGGCCAAGCTGCGGATGGCTCGACTGGTGCACACGCGTCGCGAAGGAACGCAGGTCTTCTATCGGGTCGAGAACGACCACGTCGCACGGCTGGTCCGCGACGCCGTCTTCAACGCCGAGCACGCCGGCGCGGATGTGCCGAGGCACCACCAGGATGAAGCGACCCCGCTGCGTGCGACACCGCGCCAGGGAGCGAAATGAGCGTCCAGGATCCCGGCCACGGCCACCAGCACACCGACGCAGGCCACCACGATCACGACCACGGCGAGCCCCCCGGTCTGCCAGGCCGCCTCGGCCATCTCTTGCGCCCTCACTCCCACGATGCGGCTGACTCGCTCGACCACGCGTTGGAGTCCAGTGCGCACGGCATCCGTGCGGTCAAGATCAGCCTCGTGGCGCTCGGCGTGACCGCCCTCGCGCAGCTCGCGGTGGTGGCGATCTCGGGGTCGGTGGCGCTGCTGGCCGACACCATCCACAACTTCTCCGACGCCCTGACCGCCTTGCCGCTCTGGTTGGCGTTCGCGATCGGTCGACGGGCACCGACGCGTCGCTACACCTACGGCTACGGGCGGGCCGAGGATGTGGCCGGGCTCTTCGTGGTGGCCATGATCGCCATGTCTGCCGTTGTCGCGGGCTACGAGTCCATCGCCCGGCTGATCCACCCACAACCCGTCAACCAACTCGGCTGGGTCGCGCTGGCTGGACTCCTCGGATTCCTGGGTAACGAGGCCGTCGCGATCTTCCGCATCAGGGTCGGCCGCCAGATCGGATCGGCCGCCCTCGTCGCTGACGGCTTGCATGCCCGCACCGACGGGTTCACCTCTCTGGCCGTCCTGATCGGCGCGGCAGGGGTCGCCGCCGGCTGGGAAGCCGCCGACCCCCTCGTGGGCTTGCTCATCACCGTGGCCATCCTCGCGGTCTTGCGGACCGCCGCGCGGGACATCTTCCGCAGACTGATGGACGCCGTGGATCCCGACCTGATCGACGCGGCCGAGTCGAGCCTGCAGGCGATTCCCGGCGTGCTCTCAGTACGACGGGTCAGGATGCGCTGGATCGGCCACGAGATCCACGCCGACGCCGACCTCGCCATCGACAGCGGCACCTCGCTCGCCGAGGCACACCAGCTGGCCCACACCGCTGAACACGAGCTCACCCATGCCGTGCCCAAACTCGCCACGGCCGTGGTCCACGCCTACCCGCGAGCCACGAGCCGCCCGACGAGGACAACCGCCGAGGTGCGGGTGCTACGTCGAGGCCGGGCGAGTCGGCAGATCGAGGACGACCTGAGCACCAGTGATGGCAGAGGTCCCTCCGTGGGCCTCGGCGACTGCCTGGACGAGAGCGAGCCCGAGGCCGGTGCCTCGGGTGGTGCGGCTGGTGTCGGCGCGGGTGAACCGGTCGAACGCGTGGTCGACGAAGTCGGCGGGGAACCCGGGCCCTTCGTCGCTGACAGCGAGCCGGGTCCGTTCGTGGGTTCCTGTGGCGCTGACCCGGATGGTGCCTTCGCCGTACTGCAGTGCGTTGGAGACGAGGTTCGCGAGGGCAAGTTCGAGCCAGTGCTTGTTCCCCGTGATGGCCAGGCCGGTCAGTGCCGACGTTTCGAGGCGCCGGCCCTCCGCATCTGCCTGCGTAGCGAAGCGGCTCGTGACGTCGATGAGGAGCTGGTCGACATCGACGGGGTCGTGCGGGGTTTTGCCGGAGGCGCGGAGCTCTTCGAGGTCGAGGAGGGCGTTGGACAGCGTGATGAGCCGCTCGACCTGGCTGCGCAGGGACTCGAACGTTGTCGTGGTCTCGGCTTCGCCTCGGGGGCGCAGCAGCGCTACCTCGAGCTCGGTGCGCATCAGGGCGAGCGGTGAACGTAGTTCGTGCGAGGCGTCGGCGAGGAACTGTCGTTCGCGGTCGTTGGCCTGCCGGATGCGTTCGAGCAGTGCATTGAAGGTGTGTCCCAGGCGAGTGACCTCGTCGTCCTTGCCGGTGGCGACGGGGAGCAGCGGCGCCCCGTCGGCGTTCTCCGCGGCGAGGCGGTATCTCTCGACCGGGTTGAGGGCTGCCCGGGCGGTTCCGTAGCCGACGAGCGAGGCGGCGATCAGGGTGGCGAGGTCGGCGATGGCGAGCTGGAGCAGCAGCTCACGCAATGCCTCGTCGTGCTTGTTCTTGCTGATGGCCGATGCGACCACGACGTTGCCGCGCGGGGCGTCGACTGCTGCCACGACGACCTTGTAGGGGTGGTCAGTTGGGGGGAGGAGGTCGCCGACGTCCTCGCGAACATCGGTTCCGGTCGCTGCCCGCGCGAGGGCGTCCTGGTCAGCGAGCCGAGTCTTGGCGTTGCCGGCGATGACTTGTCCTCGCGGGTCGTAGACCTGGTAGCTCTGGCCGGGTGTGTCGGTCGGTGGCGTGTCGCCGGTGGCGATGGCGCGTTGGACGACTTGTTGGTAGGCGTCGAGGTCTTGGTCGAGCTGCCGGTTCAGGGCGTATCCGACGCGCCAGAACACGAACGCTCCGGCGATGAGGAGCACGGCGGTCATGGTGGCCGCGACGGCCAGCACCAGGCGGGTGACGATGGGTCGGTCACCGACGAGGCGGCGCCACAGCGTCATACCGGGATCATCTCTGCGTCATCTTTGGGCGTTCTCGAGTCGGTATCCGACGCCTCGTAGGGTGCGGATCGTGACCAGATCGGAAGCTGCGAGCTGGTTGCGAAGCCGGGACATGTGGACGTCGAGGGCGTTGCTGCGGATGTCGACCTCGCCGTCCCAGACGTCGTCGTAGAGCCGGGCTCGGCTCACGACGTGGCCTCGGCCCTCCATCAGCGAGGTGAGCATGGCGAACTCGCGGCGAGACAGGGTGACCTCGGTGTCGGTGACCCAGACACGTTGCTCGAGCGGGTCAAGGGTGATGTCGCCGACGACGAGTCGATGATCGGTGTCGGGGTCGAGGCGGCGGCGGATGGCGCACAGGCGCGCATGCAGCTCCTCGAGCGCGAACGGTTTGACCAGGTAGTCGTCCGCCCCGGCCTCGAGACCGGCGACCCGTTCGGGGACGGCGCCGCGGGCGGTCAGCATCAGGATGGGCACGTCGTTGCCCTCACGGCGCAGTTGCTTGCAGACCTCGATGCCGCTGATCCCCGGCAACATCAGGTCGAGCACCACCGCGTCGACATCGAGCCCACGGGCTGCGGCGAGACCACTAGGCCCGTCGAAGCATCCGACGGTGGTCACGCGCTGGTCCTCGAGGTAGCTCGCAATGAGCTCGACCATCCGACGTTCGTCGTCGACCACCACCACGTGCATGCGGTCAGCGTAGGTGAGTGGCGTCGCGTAGGCTGCCAGGACGCTAGGCAACGGGCACCTCGCAGACCGGCAGGTCCGTGCGCTGCTGCGCGAACGAGGGGGTGTCCGTGGAGGGCGTCGCGAACACGAACCGTTTATAGGTCACGTACCGGAAGACGGTGCCGAGTGCGAGCCCGATGACGTTCGCGGAGATGTTGTCCGCGAGGCGGCTGGTGAGCCCGATGACAACGTGGGAGAGGACCAGGGTGAAGATGGAGAACCCGAACCCGATGATGTTGAACAGCACGAAGAGACTCACCTCGCGTCGCCGGTTCCCCAAGGTGTGGTGCCGCCACGTCAGGCTGCGGTTCCCGGCGTAGGTGACGCACATCGCGACTGCGACCGCGAGGGTACGGGCCACTGAGGGGTCGAGGCTCACGAACGGGTGCATCGAGCGCAGCAGGTTGAACGCGACGACGTCGACGACGTACCCGGTGCCACCCACCGCGAGGAAGGTCAGCACCTCGCGGGTCAGCAGGCGCGCGACCAGCTCACGAAACCGCATGACGCTCGGCCGGCTTGTGGAGCGCACCGACCCTGCGGCTGGTGGCCGTTCCTGGTGCGTCGCTACCGGCACCGTCGTCCCGGAATCCCTGTCCGTTGCGGTGGAGAAGTTCGTTCCAACGCCAGACCAGCACCCGGGTCAGCGCTTCGGCGACGATGGATCCCGACATCTTCGAGGTGCCCACTTTCCGGTCGGTGAACGTGATGGGCAGCTCGGTGATCCAGAGTCCGAGCCGGACCGCGCGCCAGGTGTTCTCGACCTGGAAGCAGTATCCGTTCGACGCGGACTCGACGGCGCCGAGGCGTTCGAGCGCGTCGCGGCGGAAAGCCTTGAAGCCCGCGGTCGTGTCGTGCACGGGGAGCCCGAGGACGAGGCGGACGTAGAGGTTGCCGGCCCGGGAGATCAGCCGGCGGCTCAGTGACCAGTTGCTCACTGCTCCCCCATGGATGTACCTGGACCCGACCGCGACGTCGGCACCCGTGAGCGCATGGAGAAGGTCGGGGATGCGCTCAGCGGGGTGGGAGAGGTCGGCGTCCATCTGGACGACGGCCTCGTAGTCGTGGGCGAGTGCCCAGGTGAATCCGGCGCGATAGGCGGCACCGAGGCCGTCCTTCGCCATCCGCGAGAGCAGGTAGACGCGGCCCGGTCCTTCCCGGTACTCGGGGTGGTCTGCGAGGTAGCCGCGGTGTTGCATGACGAGTGACGCGGTGCCGTCGGGGCTGTTGTCGTCGACCACCAGGATGTCGACGTCGGAGGCGGCGGCTCGGACCCGGTCGATGACCGTGGTGACGTTGCCTGCCTCGTTGTACGTCGGGATGATCACCACCGCGCGACGGGAGTCGAAGGCAGCGGACGGGCTTGGGTTGTGCATGGTCTGACTCCAGGGTGTGAGCGCGACGGCTGTCGACGTCATGTTTGAGGGGGTGGGGAGAAGTCGTCGGGCAGTCCCTACCGGCGTGACCAGGGACCGGCGGGCGACGCTCCAGGTCGCGAGCACCGCCACAGACATCGCGGCCGCTCCCAGGACGTCGGTGGCCCAGTGCACCCCGAGGTAGACGCGGCTGACCGCGACCAGCACGGCGACGCCCGCGGCTGCCGAGCCGGCGACAACCCGGGTGCGTGGCGAGGCACCGGCGCAGACGATGACCGCGAGGATGCTCCACGCCGCGACGGCCTGGGTGGTGTGCCCGGACGGGTAGGCCCATCCGCCGGCGGACGCGAGCCAGTCGGCGGCCGGCGGTCGGTGCCGATGCACGAACTGACCGACGACGGCGTGCAGGAGAACAGCGGTCCCGTAGACGGCGATGATGTCGAGCACCGGAGCCCAGGTCCGCCGGCGTCGGGCGAAGAGCCCTCCACCGAGGACCAGAAGGGGCACGGTGACCGCGGTGGCACCGAGCCAGGTGACGGTCTTGAAGAACGCATTGAGGTTCGGGCCCCGGTGATCGAGGACCCAAGCGTGGATGCGCGGGTCCAGCAGCGCCAGCTCTTCGCGAGCGAGGACGTCCTGGGTGATCCCGAGGAATGTCCAGGTGGCCGCGACGTCGACCGTGAGCGCAGCGGTCAGAGCGAGTCCGGTGCGGTTGGTCGGGTCGAGGCGTGCGCCGATCCAGCGGGTTGTGCGGGGGAACCGTTTTCGAGTTCCGTGCACCGCAGGGCTCGAGGCGATCCGGGTTGCGAGTCGGGTGAACCGCGCTGCGCCGGTACGACGAAGCAGGAACCCGCCCAGCAGCGTGACCACGACGACGGCCAGGGCGGCGAGCCCGATGCGGGACGCGAGGTGCTCGACGTGCCGCCAACTGCTGCCGCCCAGATAGCCCAGCAGCACCGACATCGTTCCCCAGACAAAGCCGCTGGCGACGTTGAAGGTCAAGAAGGTGCGGTAGCGCAGACCGGACATGCCGGCCAGGCCGGGGATCATGACCCGCAGCGCGGCGGTGAAACGGCCGAAGAACACTGCCCTGCCACCGCGCTCGGCCAGGTAGGTCTCGGCCCGGTCGAGGTGGCTGCTCTTCACGAACCGGCCCACGGTCCCGTCCAGCAGGCGTCTTCCGTACCGGCGGCCGGCGGCGTAGCCGACGCTGTCGCCGACGATGGCACCCGCGATTCCGGCCGCGAGTACGGCACCGAGGGAGACGTTGCCCTCGTAGGCCATGACGCCGCCGAGAATGAGCGCTATCTCGCCGGGGAAGATGAAACCGATGAACGCGGAGGACTCGAGCGCGGGGAGCGCGAACACGACAAGCAGGGCGACCCAGGGCGGTAGCGCGAGCATGTGGGAAGCGATGGCGCTCATCATCGGGACAGGCTCGCTTCGGCAGTAGTGAAGAGCGGCCGCAGCGGTGTGCGGGTCAACCCGGTCACACCCCAGATGAGGAGGCGGCGCACCGCCAGGTAGCCCGAGCAGGTGACGGCCGCGCCGAGCAACAGCCCGACCATGACGTCGAGGGGGAAGTGCGCGCCGACGTAGACGCGGGCGAACGCCATCACCACCGCAGCCACTGCGGCCGCCACTCCGAGGCGTCGGTGGGTGAGTAGCACGCCAGCGGCTACCGCGCCCGCCATGACCGCGTGGTCGCTGGGGAACGAGTAGTCCCTGCTGTGGGCGACCAGGACGAGAGCATGCGGGAAGACCGTGTAGGGCCGTGGCGCGTGGACGAGGTTGACCAGCGGCTGGTTGAGACCGATCGCGAGCAGCGCCCCCGCCGGCGCCCACAGGGCCGCGGCCATGCCCGTCGGGTTCCGGTCGCGGCGTGCCCACCACCACGCCGCCAACAGGACGGCGGCGAACAACACGACGCCGTACTCGGCGTAGAGCCTCATCGGGGCGTGCAGTGTGGGTGTGCTCTGGGCGAACTGGTTGACGGCCAGGAACCAATCGCTTTGCGTGCTCTGCCACATCACTGAGCACCCACTCCGCACGTCGACAGCGGCGGAATCGTCGCGAGAGGACGGTTCACGCCGTCGTGCAGCCAGACGGTGTGCCCACACACCACGGCCACGGCCCGGTAGTGGGTGCGCAGCGCCGCGTCCACGCGGTCGTCAGGGTCGAGGCCCCATGTGTGCGCCGGGTCCCAGCGAACCACCCAGGTCGGTGCGACCGAACCGGTCAGGGTGCGCGTGAGCAGCGTGAGGTGCGAGTCGAGGGTCCGTGCGGGCAGACTCCACGCGTACGGGTAGCCGGGCGAGAGCCCGGAGGCGTTAATGACGTTGGCATGCGTGAACGGCACCACCAGGGTGTCGCCCGGCCGCGCCGAAGCGGCGACCCATCGCCCGGTCGTGTACGCCTCACTTGACCCGGTTGCGGCGATGACGGCGGCAACGGGGGAAACCAACGCTGTCGTGGCAGCGGCCACGACAATCAGACGACGGGTCCACCGCGAGCCCGGCACCCTGCGGTGCACGCTGAGCCCTGCGGCCAGTGCCACCATCGGGATCAGCGCCATCAGGTAGTGCGGCCAGAAGTTCTCTCCGGCCAGCACTCCGAGTGCCTCGACAGCCGCGGTCGCGGCGACCGCCCACGGAAGCGGGTCCAGGTGACGAAGTCGTCGCCGGTGGCTCCAGCCCAGGTGCAAGAACAGGACGAGCAGTCCGGACGCGCAGGCGAGTAGCGCGAGGAGCCCGAAGCGGTGCAGCGGTGCGTTCCACGACCAGCTCGCCATCACGGCTGATGCGTCTGCCCGGAACCCGAATGTGGCGTACGCCAGCGCATCCACGCCACCGTGGCCGGTGGCCCAGGCCAGGGTCACGGCGCCGGGTATGACGACACCGGATGTGAACGCCGTCGCGATCATCAGGACCTTGCGGGGCGGGTAGGTGAGCCGGTTCGTGCGGGTGGCTACACCCATGGTGAGGAGGACTGCGGCGAACACGAAGGCGTCGACGAAGTTCTGCTTCATCAACACCGCCACGGTCGCGGTGGCGCCGGCCAGGGTGGCGAGCAGCACTGTCTGGGTCCGGTCGGTCGAAACGCGCACGGCGCGTAGGAGCGCGGCGATGGACACGGTCACGAAGACCGCGGCGGCGAGTTCTCCGTTGAGGCGTTGTGCCTGCAACAGGACCGATGAACCGAACGCGAACCCGGTCCAGGCCGCCCACTTGGCGGCGGGACGACCTCCGATCGCCCCCGCAGCGGAGGCGAGGGCCGCGACGAGGGCAACGGCCAGCAAGGCGGCGGTGAGCCGCACACCGTACGGGCCGAGTCGTTGGGCGACGTCGAACAGGGCGATGAGACCGGGTGGCCGGTCGACCCACTGGGGTCCGTACAGGAACGGTCCGCCGTCGCGCCAGTGCCGGGCGACCATGGCAAAGCCGCCTTCGTCGGAACCGAGCTGGCGGGTAAGCGAGAGCAGGTGGACCGACAGCGTGGCCAGGCAAGCAAGCAGCACCGAATGCCGCTGCGCGAAGGTTCGGATCGTCGCTGGGTCGTGGGTCGGACGAATCGGCGAGATCGAGGACGCCGTCTGGGCAGCTCCAAGGACTCGGCGTGCTCCAGCAACCGACTCAGGGGCAGTATCACGGGGCAGGGCTGCCCGGTCGAGGTTCGGTTGCACGCTCACGTCATCGACGCTAGGCAGCACACATGACAGCAGCATGAAGGGCGGTGGCCGCTGGAGTTGGCGGCGATCTAGCACCCGCTCGGGCGGTCCACCGAGCGGGAGGCACGAGAAGTGACGCGCTATCCGGCCGCGCGGTCCGGGCAGAAACCGGTCGAGGGCCAGGTGAGGCGAACGGTCACCTGCTCAGAGGCAGTCCGCGCCGAACGGCCCAGCGCATACGCGTGCACAGACCGGCGAGCCGATCGCGAACGTGGCTTGATCATATGGACATCGCGCCCTCGTTTGGCCGGCGGAGCCTTCAACATCACCACCACTCCGGTGCTTGGCATGGCCTGCGCGGCGTCGACGTCGGTTGGCGCTGCCTCGGTGGGGGCCCATGAGGGGGCGGTGTGCGGGCCGGCTTCGGCCCCAGGCGGAGAACACGGCGCGATACCCGGCCGCGATGGTGGTCAGCCCGGCGTGTGCGCGCCGGGACGCCGCAGCGCGACCCAGAGCAGGCCCGCGGAGAGAGCCTGCGCCACGGCCACCAAGGCGATGAGAAGGGTGCGGTGGTCGGTGTAGAGGCCGCCGGCCAGCGTCCCTCCGGCCAGGGCCGCGACGCCCTGGAACGCCGCGAAGACGCCGTAGGCGGTGGCGAGTCGGTGTTGGGGGACCAGGTCGGCCACCAGTGCCTTGACGGTCGAGTCCTGGACGCCGGTCACAGCACCCCAGATGAGGACACCCGCCAGCACGAGGGACCAGGTGTCGGAGAGGGCGAGCGCGGGGACGGCGACGATGAGGGCCGGCAGTGTGTACAGGAGGGGTGCTCCCCAGCGGTCGTAGGCGAACCCGGTGACCAGGGCCGCCACCGCCTCGGTCGCCATCGCCGCGGCATACAGGAGCGGGACCACGGCCGTCGTGACCAGTCCGGCGTCGACGAGGTGGTAGGAGATGACCCCGAACGTCATCAACCCCAGCGTGCCGAGCGCGCACGAGGCGGCGAAAGCGTAAAAGTGGGCTGGTAGCGCTCGTGGCTCGACGATGGTGCTCACATGGGCCGACTTGTCGCCAGCCTTGTCGTTGTCCTGAGGGGCGTCGGACTCGGGTCGCGCATCGTCCGAGTGGCGTTTGAGGGTGAGCAGCAGCAGCATGCACACCGTGCCCGGGATGGCCAGCACCGCCAAGGCGGGCCACTGGGCACCGGCGAGGGCGATGACACCGGCGACCACGAGGGGTCCGGCGAACGCCCCGACCTGGTCAAGGGCCTTGTGTACGGCGAATCCGCGGCCGCGGCCCACCGAGACGGCGACGCGCGCGAGCAGGGCGGACTTCGACGGGCTCCGGATGGCCTTCCCGGCGCGCTCGAGCAGGATGAGCGTGGTGGCCAGGGCGAGACCAACGCTGCCGACGAACGGTGCTACCGCCAGCAGGGGAACGCAGACGGCGGTCATGGCGTAGCCGAGGATGGTCAGCGACCAGTAGCGTCCACTGCGGTCCGCGAGCGGACCAGAGAACAACCGCAGGATCAGCGCCATCGCTTCGCCGGCGCCGGTGATGAGCCCGACCAGCAGCGCTGAGGCTCCCAGACTTCCTAGGAACGGCCCAGCGATCGAGCGCATGCCTTCATAGACCATGTCGCCCGCGAGGCTGACAGCTCCGAACGCCACCACCGTCCGCCAGGACGACCACGCGGGCTGCGTGGGTGGTACCGGGCCCGGCGCGGAGGCCCTCATCGACCCAGCGAGCCCCGCGGGCGGTCGACGAATAGCCACATTGCCAAGCCTAGGCAGCGTCGCCGTGCGGAGCGGGGGCGCCCTCTCAGTCGGCTTCCTCGGCGCCGCCGGCGTCCTTGGCGACAGTGAGGGTCTGGGGAGCGCTGTCGGCTGCACTGACTTCGACGCTCACGTCGAGGGCGTTGGCGTCGGTGTAGTAGAGGCTGTACTGGTTGGCGGGGAAGTGGTCGGCCGCGCCGGTGTTGTCGAAGTGGATGACTCGGCTGGCCCCCGGCGCGACGGTGAATGAGCCGGGGAGCTTGGTGTAGTAGGACTCGGCCTCAGAGGTCTTCGGGTCCGTGATCGTGTAGTACACCTCGAACGCGGCCAGCTCGGCGCTGCCGCTGTTGGTGACCGCGATCTCGAGGTGGTCGTCCACGGCCGTCCCGGAGGCGTCGACGTTGTTCTCGACCAGGACGCTGTCGATGGTGAGCGCCTTGGTCGTCGAGGTGTTCTTGATCGGGTTGGACGTGACCGGCAGGACCGCTGAGCCGCTGGCGGATGGGGTCGTGTCGCCTGCGGAGCTGGTGCTCGTGCCGCCGCACGCGGTGGCAAGGGTCAGGACGGTCGCGACTGCTCCTGCTGCCAACGCCAGTCGGGTGGTGAGTGTGGCGGTGTGGTCTTGCTTGGTCATGAGATTCCTCCGGTGGGGATGGGCTGTTGGCGGGTGAGGGTGCGGCGCAGACCGAGGAAGAGCACCGTGGCGTAGGCGAGGAGCCAGCCGATGTCGTTGCGGGTCTCGTTGAGGAGCCAGGGGAGGCCGTAGGGCCGGTAGCGTTCCTTGACGTCGCTCATCGCGAACGCGAACCGTTCGAAGTGCTTGGCGAGCGAGGCTTCTTCGATGCCAGTCCGCACCCGTTCGTATCCGGTGAAGTGGGTCAGTACGGCGACTTCGCCGTCGTGGTTGAGGCCGAGGGCCTGGAACAGGCCGCCGGGGAGCTGGTTGTCCGCGTCGAGGGTGTCGCCGATCTGGGGAAGGATCAGGACGACGAGGAGCCAGATGCCCAGGGCGATGAGCAGCCCGTTGGCGGGGACCTTGACTTTGGCGGTGGCGATGGCGCCGAGGCAGTAGAAGGCGCTGAGGTAGAGCAGGGCCGCGACGCAGGCCAGCGTGAGCCGCAGGGTTTGTGGGGGGCTGATCCAGTCGTGCCCGATGGTGCCGAGCGCGACGACGCCGACGGCGGCGGTCGCCGCGATGAGGGTGGTGAAGATTCCCAGTGCGCCGAGGAAGCTGCCGGTAGCCAGCTCCGTGCCGGTCAAGGGTCGGGAGCGCAGCAGGGGAAGTGTGCGGTTGGTCCGCTCGCGGGACACCGAGAGGTAGCCGAGGGTGATCGCGATGATCGCCCCGATGATCTCCATGTACTCGAAGGCGCCGCGGAGCAGGGACAGCACCGCCAGCGGGGAGGGGGCGATGCGGGTCAGGCCTTGTGCCTGGGCGGCGGCGCGGTAGGCGTCGTACTCCGCGAGCTGGGAGGCGTAGTCGGTGGCGCTCACGAACACGGAGACGGCGGTGGCCGTGACCAGGATGACGAGCAGGACGGTCAGTGCCCGGCTCCGGAGGGCGGCGCGGTACTCGTGCCGGGCAACCTGCAGGATGCGGGTGCTGGACTCACTCATCGGTGACGCTCCTGGCGTAGTCGTGGTGCTGGACCTTCCACAGGACCAGCAGGGTGAGCAGGATCGCGGCACTGACGATGGGCACTATCGCGAGCAGTGTGTCGCCGGTCGTGGGGTTGGGCGCGGTGCCGAGGATGGTCCCGGAGACGGTCTTGTACTGCTCGACGATCGAGAGCGGCTGAGCCCGTTGGGTCGCCCGGAAGAAGGCCTGGGAGGTGCCGACCGGTTCGGTGAGCGGGTTGAGTGACTGCGTGGGTCGTAGACCTGAGGTGAACTGGGGGACCACGAAGGTGATGACGAGCCACACGCCCATGGCCGAGAGCAGTGCCAGGGAACGTCGGCGGGCGAGGAGCGCGGTGAGCATCCCGACAAGGGCAAAGACCGTCAGGTAGGCCCAGGAGAGGACGTAGAACCCGGCGAGCCTGCCGACGTCGGACGCACTGAGTGCCCGGTTCACGACGACCAGCGCGGCCACGCTCACCAGCGCGCAGGCCGCCATGGTCACGGCCAGGAACCTGGTGCAGGCCAGGATCTTGCCCAGGACGTATTGGGAGCGGGTGACCTGCCGGGTGAACAGGAGCCGCCCCGTCGCTTGGCCCTGGTCCTCGACCAGGGCAAGGTGCCCGACCACCAGGGCCAGGAGCGATCCGATCAGCGGGATGTAGACCACCATGTTGGAGAGCAGCGACAGGTTCGGCTTGAGCAGGAACGGGTTGGCCGGAGCGGGCTGACCCGCGGCCGCCTGCAACCGGACCGCCTCGTCGAAGACCCGCACGATCGTGTGATGGCTGGACCAGCCCAGGATCCCGGCCATGGCCGTGACGGCCAGCATCGTGGCCAGTCCAACAAGGGTGACGTGTTGGCGTCGCAGGAGTTGGCTCTGCTGCGAGGCGATGGTGGTGATCATGGCGCGAGCTCGCCGACACGGACATAGATGTCTTCGAGCGAGGCCTCATCGGGGAATCGGCGCAGCGTCGCCTCGATGCTGTCGTTGTAGATGAGCTCGCCGTGGTTGAGCACCCCGATCGTGGTGCACACCTTGGAGACCTCGCTGAGCTGGTGGGTGTTCATGAACACGGTCATGCCCAGGTCGCGGTTGAGCTGCTGCACGGTCTCGCGCAGCTGCCGCACCCCCATCGGGTCCAGGCCGGAGGTGGGTTCGTCGAGGAACAGCACCTGGGGGCGGTGCACGATCGCCTGGGCGATCCCGATCCGTTGCCGCATGCCGGTGGAGAAAGTGCCCACCCGTCGCTTGGCGAGATCGGCACATCCGAGGTAGTCGAGGGTCTCCCGTGCTGCAGTGCGAGCGTCGGTGACGCCGGAGAGCTTGGCGAGGAACTCCAGGTTCTCCGCCGCGGTCAAGTGCCCGTACATGCGGACGTCGGCCGGCAGGTAGCCGATCTGCCGGGTCACATGACGCCGGTCTGTGACCACGTCGTACCCGCAGATCGTCGCGGTCCCGCCCGTGGGCGTGAGCAGGGTGGTCAAGATGTTCATCGCGGTGGTCTTGCCGGCGCCGTTGTGCCCCAGGAAGCCGAAGATCTCGCCTCGCGCGATCTTGAGGTCCACGTCGCGCAGCACCAGGTCGGTGTCGTAACGGTGCTGGAGGCCCCGCAGTTCGATCACAGGTTCGCTCATGACGTTCGTCCTTCGGTGCGGGTAGATGGGCTGTGGTGCGTGTCTCGGAGCGGGGCGTCCGGACGGAGAGGTGGGGCCCGCTGCCTGGTGGCAACGGGCCCCACCGATGTACCGACGCGCTGGCGGCGCCAGCGACCTCACGGGGGATCGGTCGGCTACTCGGTCTCGCCGGACTCGTCGGCGTCCTGGTGGCCGGGCTCGTTGGGGTTGGCGTCCGGGCCCTGGTTCGGGCCGTCGTTGGCCTCCTCGGCACCCTCGGCGCCCTCAGCCTCGCCGGACTCGTCGGCGTCCTGGTGGCCGGGCTCGTTCGGGTTGGCGTCCGGGCCCTGGTTGGGACCGTCCTCGGCCTCCTGCGACTCCGTCTCGGCGCCCTCGGTGGCGTCGTCGACCTCGCCGTCGCCGTCGGACTGCTGCACGATCGGGGCCGGGTTGTCCGAAGCCTGGGCGGCGACTGCGCCGCCCACGCCGAGTGCGGCCAGGATCGCGGCCGCCCCGGTGATCGCAGCGTTGCGCTTGAGATTCCTCATGGTGTCTCCTCGGTGGGTGGTCGCCGGTTGCGACCTCGTGACTTCAGACTGCCGGTGGGCCGCTGTGAGGAGGCTGAGGAATCCTGAGGGGTTCCTCAGCGCACCCGCCAGGACACGGCGCCCGTCGCTACGGCGTCAGCTCCACGGAGTCGAAAAGCATCCCGGACTGGTCGATCGCACGCAGTGTCAGGCGATCCCGCGCGGCGAGGATGTCGACGTAGTGAAGGGTCGAGGTGCTGACCTCGGTGAAGGGTTCACGCCCGGTGGGGCGCAGTGTCGCTGCGCCGCCGGAGACGAGATAGGTGACCCCGCCGATGGGCTTGGACCGTTGGTAGTCGTGGTCGTGTCCGGCGAGGACCAGCGGAACGTCGTATCGCTCGAAGAGCGGGACCCACTCGTTCTGGATTGCCTGGTCGGAGCCGTGCATACCGGCGGAGTAGGCCGGCTTGTGCATCGCGACGATCGTCCAGGCAGCGTCCGTCGGCGAGTCGAGAGTTTCTTGCAACCAGACGGTTTGCCTGGGGTCGTCCACTTGCTCGGTGTCGAGGACGACGATGCGGACTATCCCGACCTGATCGGCGTACCAGGTCCGTTCGCGCCCGACCTCGGTGAGGATCTCGGCCTGCTCGTCACTCATGTAGTCGTGGTTGCCCAGCACGGGCACGAGACGGACACCTTGACTGGTCAGCGGCGCGAAGACGTCGGTGATCCTCGCGGGGGCCTGATCCGCATCGCCCTCGGGGTAGATCAGGTCACCCAACAGGACCAGTCCGTCGTAGGCACGCTGCCGATGCTGGCCGACCATGGCCCTGACAGTCCCTTCGATGGCGCTGCCCGGCCCGGTACCGGTGTCGCCCGCCACGGCAACACGGGTCAGCGTCGCATCCGGAAAAGCCGGGACCGAGGTTCTCGGAAGCTCGCTGGACGACGTCGAGTCACCCGTCAGCCCAAGAGCCAGCAGAGCGGCCACAGTGCATCCTGCTGCTGTCAGCGCTGCGATGAGGCCAGTGGCCGTTCGTTTGTTCAAGGTGGGTTGATCCTTCTTCCGGCCGACTCGGAGCGCACCAGTTCGGTGACCGCCACGACAGATCCCCTCGCGTGAGCAGTAACCCCTCAGGGTGCGCCTCGGTGGCTGTGAGGACCCTGAGGAACGGATCCGCCCGACGTCGCCGCGCCTCTTCACAGCGTGTCCTCAGCCTTGACCCGACAAGATGGGAGCCGACAGGGAAGGTAGGTCAGCGGTGCGGGTACTGATGGTCGAGGACGAGGTCCGTCTCGCAGTGACCGTGGCGCGGGGTCTGGTCGCCGAGGGCTTCGTCGTCGACCTCGTGCATGACGGCGCTGAGGGGCTCGAGCACGCGCAGACCCGGAACTACGACGTGATCATTCTCGACATCATGCTGCCCTCGTTGAACGGGTACAACGTGTGCCGGGGCATGCGGGAGGCCGGTGTGTGGACACCGGTGCTGATGTTGACCGCCAAGGACGGGGAGTACGACCAGGTCGACGCCTTCGACCTCGGGGCCGACGACTACCTGACGAAACCGTTCTCCTTCGTCGTCCTTGTGGCACGGCTCCGGGCACTGGCACGGCGTGGTGCGCCCGAGCGTCCCACCGTCTTGACGGTGGGCGACCTGACGCTCGACCCGGCCAGCAGGGTCGTTCGGCGCGGCGAGACCCAGATCGACCTGACCCCCCGGGAGTTCGGGTTGCTGCACTTCCTGATGCGCCACCCCGGGGACGTGGTCTCCAAGCTGGAGATCCTCCAGGCCGTGTGGGACCTGAACTACGAAGGCGACGAGAACGTCGTCGAGGTCTACGTCGGCTACCTGCGCCGCAAGATCGACCACCCCTTCGGCCGCCAGTCGATCCAGACGGTCCGCGGCGTGGGCTACCGCCTCACCGGGCAAGGAGCTGGGGACCGATGAGGGGGAGGTTCCGCGGGGTGCGGTGGCGGACCACCGCGGCAGCCACTCTCGCCGTCGCGATCTTCTTGGCCGTCGCGGCGCTGGCGTTCGCGTTCGCCCAGCGGCAGCAGCTCGAAGCCTCCATCACCGAAGCCGCGCAACAGCAGGCCAGCGACATCGCCACGCAGGTCGCTCGGGACGGGGCAGGCGCTGACCTCGCGGCCGGCGCCGGGGACCAGTCCTTGGTACAGATCGTCGACGCTTCCGGGAACGTCCTCGCCTCGAGCCCCTCCGTGGAGGGAGAACCGCCGGTCATCGACGCCCGACCAGACCCCGGCTCAACCAGCACCATCCGCTCGACTGCGTTGCCCATCGGTGAGGGCGAGGACTTCGTGGTGGTCGCCCGCGGAGTCTCGGGTCCGGACGGTCCGGTGGTGGTGCTGGTCGCGCAAAGCCTTGAACTGGTCGGACAGTCAACAGCCGTGGTGGTCACGCTGCTGCTGATCGGCTATCCCGTGGTCCTGCTGGGGGTTGCGCTGGCGTCCTACTGGCTTGCTGGTCGGGCACTTGCTCCGGTCGAGGCCATCCGGACCCGGGTCGCGCAGGTCCAGGGAACCTCAGAACTGGATGCGCGGGTGCCCGTACCTGACGGCGACGACGAGATCGCCCGGCTGGCGGTGACGATGAACGCGATGCTCGAGCGACTTCAGGCCGGTAGCGAGCGGCAGCGCCGGTTCGTCGGGGACGCCTCCCACGAGCTGCGCAGCCCGTTGGCTACCATCCGGGCCGCCCATGAGATCGCGGCCCTGCACCCCGAGAGCCGCGACTTCACCGCGACCAGCCGCGACGTGCTCGCCGAACTCGACCGCCTCGACCACCTGGTCGCAGATCTGCTTCTACTTGCTCGGGCAGACGAACACGGACTCACGGTCCGATCTGCCGACGTCGACCTCGACGATCTCCTCAACCAGGAGGCAGGGCGACTAGCCAAGCTCGGCACCCTCACCGTGACCGTGGCGGCGCCGCCAGTGCGCATCCAAGGTGATCCAGTCCAGCTCGCCCGGGCACTGCGCAACCTGGCCGATAACGCCGCGCGGCACGCCGCGAGTCACGTCGACCTCAGTCTGCAGATCCGCGGCAACAACGTCGAGCTCGCGGTCCAGGACGACGGGCCAGGCATCCCCGAGGCCGACCGCGAACGCGTCTTCGAACGGTTCGTGCGCCTCGATGAGAGCCGCACCCGCGCCAGTGGTGGCACCGGCCTTGGGCTGGCGATCGCCCGCGAGATCACCGCAGCACACAGCGGGAGCCTCTCCGTGCAGGCCGGCGCGCGGGGGGCCCGTTTCGTGCTGATGCTGCCCTACGAGGCAACGGCGACGGCGACACCGTTCGACGAGTGACGCGCGAGCCTTGGTGCACCTCGGATCGCGTGCATCAGGGCCGAACTCATTGGGTGTGGAAGCTGCGATCTTCGACGGGCGGCCCGCACCGCCGCCGCGCGCCCACGCGATCCTTGCCATCGTTGTCGGCGTCGCGTCGATGGCGGTCATCGTTCTGGTCCTCGCCTAACTCAGGGCGGTCCATCGCCCAATCGGGCCGCTGCTCGACTCTCGCCGAGATCGCGGGAGAAGAACTCGGCAAACGCTCCACGTCGCGACTACGCGTGAGCCCTACACGCCAGCGCGGGTCCTTAGCTCGCTTCGGGAAGCGGTCACCTTGGCACGCGCCGCGCTCGCCGACTGACTGCGTTCCAGGCCAGCGTCGGGCACGGGCAGGAGATCACCGTGGAGCGCTTCGACCCCGCAGTACCGGGACGCCGGGCTGGATCCGTCGTGGGAGCGGGTGACGCTCCGGGGCAGCCCGAAGGCCCTCGCGTTTCCCGCGATCTGCGCGCGCTGCGGCCGGGAGGCGGAGGAACGGCTGCGAGGGACCTCGGTCGTGATGCACCGCGGATCAGGCCACGGCAAGAGATCATGGCTCGACCACCAGCGCCACCCGGCTGACCGGGCGGGTCGTGGCGAGGGATGCCCAAGAACTTTGGCCGCTCGGTTGACGAACGACGGCTGAAGTCGGATAACATCGCCGTATGACGATGAAAGCGATGAACGGCGAGACGACCGTCCCCGACGAGCGCGCGGCGCTCACGGCGGCGGCCTGCCTGTTCCACGGCTTCTCCGACCCCTCGCGGCTGGCGATCGTGCGACACCTCGCGCTGGGCGAGCACCGCGTGGTGGACCTGACCGATCACCTCGGCCTCGCGCAGTCCACGGTCTCGAAGCACCTTGCCTGCCTCAAGGACTGCGGGCTGGTGACCTCCCGTCCGGAGGGCCGGGCCTCGATGTGGTCGTTGAACCACACCGACACCGTCATGGAGTTGCTTTCCGCCGCCGAGCGGCTGCTCGCCGAGACCGGTGACGCCGTCACGCTGTGCCCGAACTTCGGCGTCGCCACCTCGGTGGTCGCGTCATGAGCGCCCACGTGCACACCCATCCGATCCTCGACGCAACCGAGAAGGCAAGGCTGGAACGTCGTGCGCAGCAATTGGCCGCTGCCTCGGTGACTTACAACGTCATTGAAGCGATCATCGCGATCACCGCCGGCCTCGCGGCCGGTTCCGTCGCCCTGGTCGGATTCGGCTTGGACTCCGTGGTCGAGGTCTCCAGCGGGGTCATCATCCTGTGGCAGTTCCGCCACCGGTTGCCCGAGTCCCGGGAACGACTGGCACTGCGGCTGATGGCATTCTCGTTCTTCGCCCTCGCCGCTTACGTGACGTTCGAATCGGTTCGAGCTCTGGTGAGCGGGCACGACCCGGACTCCTCGCCGGTCGGCATCGGGTTGGCAGCGGCCTCGTTGGTGATCATGCCGTTCCTGTCATGGGCGCAGCGCCGCACCGGCAAGGCGCTGGGGTCCAACGCGGTCGTCGCCGACTCCACCCAGACCCTGCTGTGCACCTACCTGTCGGCCGTGCTGCTTGTCGGCCTGGTCCTCAACGCGACCCTCGGCTGGTCATGGGCTGACCCGATCGCCGGCCTGGTCATCGCCGCGGTCGCGGTCAAGGAAGGACTCGAGGCCTGGCGTGGGGAGGGCTGCTGCGCGCCCACCGGCTCGGGCGCACGGGGCGCCGAATCCGATGCCCGCTGCGACGACGGCTGCTGCAGCCCCGCCTCGGACAGCCCCGTGCTCATGTCCCTCGGCGAGCTCAAGAAGGAGAGCCACTGATGGGTGCAGGACACGGAGACTCCCACGGTGCGCTCGCCGGACACGCCGGCGGTCGCTACCGCGCCCGACTGGCTGCCGCGTTC
>WHTB01000154.1 GCA_009379735.1 Propionibacteriales bacterium | reverse complement strand
TTGGTTCCGGTGCTGGCGGCAGCGGCCGCGACCCTGGTGGCGCTGCGGCTGCTACGCGGTGTCCTCGGCTGGTCGCGGGCCGCCGCCTCCCGTACCCGCGGCGTGGTCTCGCTGGTCGGGCCCAGCCGGGCCGTCGACGTGTCCCGAGCGTCGGCGCTACCCGCCCTGGCGATCGTGCTGGCGACGTCGGTGGCGATGGTCGGCGTTGCCGTCACCGACACCATCGACCGCGGCAGCGAGCGGGTCGGCTGGCAGGCGGCGGGCGCCGACGTCCAGGTGCACGGCAGCGGCTTCCACCCGGACACCGTCGAGGCGATCAACCGGCTCGACGGCGTGGACCGCATCGCGCCGCTCGTGGTGCTGGAGCGGGCCGACGTCCGGGGCCGTACCGGCACCGTGCCGAGCACCGCCGTCGTCGCCGCCGACCGTGAGCAGCTCGCTGCGCTGACCGCCGGCTCGCCAGCGCCGCTCACGGTTCCGCAACCCAAGGGCGACGAGCTGCAAGTCGTCGCATCCGGCGACATCCAGCCGCGCGACGGCAAGGTGCAGCTGCACTACGCGCAGTCGGTGCTCACCGCCCAGGTGGTCGACCGGCGGGAGTCGCTGCCGGGTCTCGACTGGGCGGGGGACAACTTCCTGCTGGTCGACCTCGAGACGCTGCGAACGCAGTCCGACCGCAACCTGACCTACCCGACGACGGTCCTCATCGAGGGCTCGCCAGACCTCGGCGAGCTGCGCGAGCTCGTCGCCGCGGACGAGCCCAACGCCGTGGTCGTGGACCGCCGGGTCGCGGCCGCCGAGCAGCGGGACGCGCCGATCACCAACCGCACGGTCGACATCTACCTGATCGCGACCGCGGTCGCCGGTGTGCTCGCGCTGCTCGGCATCACCTTCGCGGTCGCGTTCGGAGCCGCCGGGCGGCGGCGGGCGGAACGCACCCTGCGTACGCTCGGCGCCTCCCGCCGGCAGGCCTCTACGGTCGCCGCGGTCGAGCTGGTCCCGACCGTGCTCACGGCGGCCGTGATCGGCAGTCTGTGCGGCTTGCTGGTGGCCTGGATCTGCGGCGCTGCCATCGACCTGACGGTCCTGCTCGGCGAGCTGTCCGACCTGACCGTACGGCCGGCGGCGGCGTCGGTCCTTGTCGTCGGCGGTGCGACGGTCGTGTCAGCCCTGCTCGCCACCCTCATCGCGGTCGCCGTCGCCGGAGCGCGCCGCGCCGCCCCTGTCTCCGAGACCGAACTGCTGGAGGAGTCATGACGACCGCCCCCGCCGAAGTTGCGACCCAGCCGCACATCGTCTGCGACGGCCTGGTCCGGATCTTCAAGCGCACCGAGGTCGAGGTGGTCGCGCTCCAGGGTCTCGACCTGCGGGTCGACAAGAGTGAGCTGGTCGCCATCGTCGGCGCGTCCGGCAGCGGCAAGACGACCCTGCTCAACATCCTGTCCGGGCTCGACACCCCGAGCGCCGGGTACGCCGAGGTGGCCGGCGCGAAGCTGGTCGGCATGAGCCGCCGCGAGCGCCGGACGTACCGCCTGCACACCTGCGGCTTCGTTTGGCAGCAGGCCAGCCAGAACCTGATGCCGTTCCTCGACGCGCAGAGCAACGTCGAGATGCCGCAGTGGCTCTCCCGCAGCGGCAGCCGGCAGCGCAGCGCCCGCGCGATGGAGCTGCTCGACATCCTCGGGCTCGCCGACCAGCGCCGCCAGCGCCCGGCCGAGCTGTCCGGCGGTCAGCAGCAACGACTGGCGATCGCGGTCTCGCTGGCCAACCAGCCGGAGGTGCTGTTCTGTGACGAGCCCACCGGCGAGCTCGACAGCGCCACCGCCGAGGAGGTGTTCGCGGCGATGCGCCACGTCAACGCCGAGCTCGGCACCACCATCGTCATCGTCACCCACGACCCCGGTGTGTCGACTCACGTGACGCGGACGATCGCGATCCGCGACGGACGCACGTCGACCGAGACGCTGCGGTCGTTCGGCGCCGAGCATGACTCCGGAGTGATGGCGCAGGAGTACGCCGTGCTCGACCGGGTCGGCCGGCTCCAGCTCCCGCAGGACTTCATGGACGCCCTGCAGCTCGACCGGCGGGTCCGGCTGGAGCTCGAGCCGGACCACATCGGGGTATGGCCGCCCGAGGTGAGCCATCCCGGCGCCGCCGACGAGGAGGACGCATCGTGAGCGCACGGGAGAACGGCTCCGGAGGCGTCGGCATCGAGCTGTCCGACGTGGTCAAGACGTACCGCCGCGGCAAGCTCGAGGTGCACGCGTTGCGCGGGGCGACGATGCAGGTGCCGGCGGGCCAGCTGGTCGTGCTGAAGGGACGGTCGGGCGCCGGCAAGACGACGCTGCTCAACCTGCTGGCCGGGCTCGACCGGGCCGACGGCGGCCGGATCGTCGTCGCCGGTGTCGAGGTGACCGCGGCCAGCGCCGACGCGCTGGTGCGGCTGCGCCGGGAGACCGTGTCGGTGATCTACCAGCACTTCGCGCTGCTGCCGTTGCTGACCGCCACCGAGAACGTCGGCGTACCCCTGCGGATCACCGGGACGGCGCGGGCCGAGCGCGATGCGCGGGTCGCCGAGCTGCTGCACCAGGTCGGGCTGAGCAAGCATGCTGCCCAGCGCCCGGCCGAGCTGTCCGGCGGGCAGCTGCAGCGGGTGGGCATCGCGCGGGCGCTGGCGACCAAGCCGCGGGTGCTGCTGGCCGACGAGCCGACCGCACAGCTCGACTCGCACACCGGCGCCGGGATCATGGCGCTGCTGCGCGGGCTGATCAGCAAGCACCGGATGACCGCGCTGGTCGCGACCCACGACCCCCTGATCGAACAGTTGGCCGACGTCGTGTTGCACCTCGTCGACGGGGTCGTCACGGAGAACGTCCCGGTCGGCTGAGAGCCAGGTCAGGCCTTGACGGCGAGCACCGGGCAGCGCGCCTCGAGCAGGATCTGCTGGGCGTTGCTGCCGAGGATCAGCTTGCCGACCGGCGTACGACGGCGCAGCCCGATCACCAGCAGGTCGGGCTGATGTTGCTCGGCCAGCGCCAGCAACTGCTCGGCCGGGCTGACGGTCTGCCGGGTCGAGATCACGTCGAGGTCCACGTCCTCGCCGGTCAGCCGTTCGCGCAGCGCGTCGGCCGCACCCGGCGCCTCGTCGACCATGACCAGCAGCTTGGTCGAGCGTCGCCGCGTCTCGTCGACGGCGGCGGCCAGCGCTGCGTTGCCCTCGTCCGTCGGCAGGTAACCCACCAGAACCGTCATCGTTCCTCCTGGACCCGTCAGATCTGACCCGCACAGACTCCCACGAGGTGGGCTCGTCTGGTCGCGGCGCGCCACAGTTGTCAGGCGACCCGTGCGGTGGAGCGCCCTGTTGTGGAGCGCATTGTCCGTCTGACCCGTTGGCGGCGGACGATACGGTCGGCGGCATGCGCGCGACGACCATCCATGGTGCCCACGACATCCGGCTCGAGGACGTCCCCGACCCGTCGATCCAGCGACCGACCGACGCTCTCGTACGGGTGACCGCGTCCTGTGTGTGCGGCTCGGACCTGTGGCCGTACCGCGGGATCACCCCGACCCCGCGCCCGCGCCGGATCGGGCACGAGTTCGTCGGTGTGGTCGAGGAGGTCGGCGCCGAGGTCACGACGCTGAAGACCGGTGACTTTGTGGTCGCGCCGTTCGTGCTCAGCGACGGCACCTGCGCCAACTGCCGCAACGGCGTACACACGTCCTGCCTCAACGGCGCATCGTGGGGTGGCCGGGACGAGCACGGCCTGCGGATCGACGCCGGCCAGGGCGAGGCGGTGCGGGTGGCGATGGCTGACGGGACGCTGGTCGCGACGCCGGAGCACCCGGACGAGGACCTGCTCCCGGCCATTCTCGCGCTGTCCGACGTGATGGCCACCGGACATCACGCGGCGCTCGCGGCCGGTGTCGGAGCCGGGACCACGGTCGCCGTCGTGGGTGACGGGGCCGTCGGCCTGTGCGCCGTACTCGCGGCCAAGCGGCTCGGCGCCGAGCGCATCGTCGCGATGTCGCGACACGCCGACCGGCAGGCCGTCGCCACCGGGTTCGGCGCCACCGACATCGTCGCAGAGCGCGGCGACGACGGAGCAGCGGCGGTGAGGGACCTCTTCGACGGCATCGGCCCCGACGCAGTGCTCGAGTGCGTCGGCACGAAGGAGTCGATGGCGCAGGCCATCGCGTCGACCCGTCCGGGCGGCAAGGTCGGTTATGTGGGAGTGCCGAACGGCGGCCCCGAGCTGCCCGTACGCACGCTCTTCTTCGCCAACGTGAGCGTCGGGGGCGGCGTGGCGCCGGTCCGGGCCTACCTCGACGAGCTGCTGCCCGAGGTGCTCGACGGCTCGCTCGACCCGGGCCCGGTGTTCGACCGACAGCTGCCGTTGTCCGACGTCGCCGAGGCGTACGCCGCGATGGACGAGCGCCGGTCGATCAAGGCGATGCTGCGACCGTGAGCTCCGCGACAGCCTCGGGGCCGTACGCGGCGAGCCAAGCGGCCGAGTACGCCATCCCCACCGCGGCGAGTGCCGCCAGCACACTCACCACCAGGTGCTTCAGTCGCTCCACTGGCCGGGCCGGCAGGTCGGTCAGAGCCCGAACTCGGCCCTGCGGTCAGCCGGCACCAGGTCGGCGTACTCGGGGTGCCGCTGCACATAGCGCCGGATAAAGGGGCAGACCGGCAGCATCGCCAGCCCGCGGGCGCGGACGCCGTCCAGCACCCCGGAGGCGATCCGCGACCCCAGACCCTCACCCTTGTACGAGGAGTCGACCTCGGTGTGGGTGAGCGAGATCGTGCCCTCGTCCAGCTTGTACTCGACGATCCCGGCAAGCGTGTCGCCGTCCACCAGCTCGTAGCGCGACTCGTCGGTGTTGTCTCGCAGCTCCAGTTCCATGTCACCGATCCTGCCACCCGTCAGGTCGCCGCCGGCCACCCTCGCGGCGAGGTTGCGCGTATGTCCGCCGACCCGGGGCTCCCTGAACGGCACCGGCCCGTGCCGTTCCCGACCATCCCCACTCCTGCAGACGTGGGGATGACCGGGTACGCGTGGGAGTGAGTCGCCACCGGTCGGACATACGCGCAACCTCGGCGCGAGTCGGCGGGGGCGTCAGTCGGCGGGCTTCCGCCGGCGGGTGGCCAGCAGCAGCAGCCCGGTCCCCACGACCGCGGCCACCAACGACGCCGCGAAGATGCCGACCTTGGCGTCGCCCTCGAGTGCGCTGCCGGCCTCGAAGGACAGCCCGGCCACGAACAGCGAGACGGTGAACCCGATACCGGCAACAGCGCCGAGGCCGAAAATCATCGACCAGGTCGCGCGGCTCGGCAGCCGGCCGACTCCGGTGATCACCGCCAGCCATGACGCGAGCGTGACGCCGACGATTTTGCCGACGACCAGGCCGACCCCGACGCCCGCCGTCACCGGCGACGTGAGGGCGTCGGCGAACACCCCGCCGCGCAGGTCGATGCCCGCGTTCGCGAACGCGAAGATGGGGATCACGAGGAAGCTGGTCCAGGGGTGCAGCCGCCGCTCGAGCCGCTCGGCCACCGACACCGACTCGCCGAGCAGGAACCGGTAGCGGCGCAGCTCGTCCGCGTCGATCACGCCGTCGACCATGCTCTGCTGGGCAAAGCGGCGCGCGTACGACTGTTCGAGCAGCGGCCGGGCCGGCGTGATGAGGCCGACGACCACGCCCGCGATCGTTGCGTGCACGCCCGACTGGTACATCGCCAGCCAGACGAACATCCCGATCACGACGTACACCGGCATCGACCAGATCCGCACCTTGCGCAGACCAAGCATCGCGAGTACGCCGATCGCGGCCAACGCCAGCCAGCCCATGGACAGGTCGGACGTGTAGAACACCGCGATCACCGCGATCGCGCCGATGTCGTCCACGATCGCCAAGGTCAGCAGGAACACCCGAGCCGCTGGCGGGATCCGGCGGCCCAGCAGGCTTAGCACCCCGACCGCGAAGGCGATGTCGGTCGCCATCGGTATCCCCCAGCCGTGCGCACCCTCGCCGCCCGCGTTGAACGCCGCGTAGATGAGCGCCGGCACTGCCATGCCGCCGAACGCGGCGATGATCGGCACGGCCGCCGCCTTCGGGTCGTGCAGCTCGCCCGACACGATCTCGTACTTGATCTCCAACCCCACCACGAAGAAGAACAGCACCATCAGTGCGTCGTTGGTCCAGTGCACCAGGTCGCCGGTGAGGTGGAACCCGCCGACGTCCAGGTTGAGGTCGATGTGCAGGAGGTCGAGGTAGGCGTCGGACCACGGGGAGTTCGCCCAGATCATCGCGATCGCCGCCGCGACCACCAACGCGATGCCACTCGACGCCTCGATCCGGAGGAACCCGGCGATCGGCCGCGCGACGGTACGGGCGAGCCGCCGGTCACTGGCCATCCAGATCGGTCCGGAACGCCAGATCCTGTGATCGTCGCTGTGGGCGGCGAACTCGTCGAGCGGTGGGGGCGTGTGCTCGTTGGTCACGTCGACGACCCTAGCGAGCGCTGGTCGCCATGGCGGCGGCCCGGTTGGTGGGCGTTAGAATCGACGTGTTTGTGGCGGGGAAGGACCCGACTTGTCCGAGCGTGTGGAGCAGGCCCAGCCGGCGGAGCCGTGGGACGGCCGAGAGCGACGCCGTGAGGATCGGCTGTTGGCGATCCACCGCCGGCTGCTGGAGCGGATCGCGTCCGCCGCGCCGTTGCCTGAGATCCTGCACAGCCTGGTGGGCATGATCGAGGAGCTGTCGACCGACGGGATGCTGGCCTCGATCCTGATCGTCGACCCGGACGGCCGGCATCTTCACCACGGGGCGGCGCACAACCTCCCGGCCGAGTACAACGCCGCGATCGACGGGCTCGAGATCGGCCCGGCGGCCGGCTCGTGCGGCACGGCTGCGTACCGCCGGGACACCGTGATCGTCGCCGACATCGAAGCCGACCCGCTCTGGGCGGGATACCGGGACCTGGCCCGGATCGCGGGGGTACGCGCGTGCTGGTCGACTCCGCTGATGTCACGCGGCGAGGTGCTCGGCACGTTTGCGATGTACTACCCGACGCCCCAGGTACCCAGCCCCGAGGACCGCGAGGCCGCCGCGATGTTCTCCCAGACCGCCACGTTCGCGATCGAGCGCCACCGCGCCGAGGAGGCACGCGACGCCGCTCGGGCCGCCGAGTACGCCTACGCCGACCGGCTGACCCGGCTCGCCGCCGTCTCCTTGGACCTGTCCGCCGCCGACACGCTGCCCGACCTGACCCACCTGATCATCGAGGAGGGCATGAGCGTCCTCGGGGCGGACGGGGGTGCGATCGGGGTCATCGACGAGGAGAAGGGTGTGCTCAAGGTCGTGCTGAGCGACATCTTCGGCGCAGAGAACCAACGCCGCTTCGCCGCGATCCCGATGGACTCCGACTACCCGGCCACGTACTCCGCCCGCACCCGCGAGTCGTTGCTGCTGCCGACCGTGGAGGCAGGCCTCGCGTACTCGCCGCTGATGAAGGACGTCTACGCGCTGACCGACCGGAAGGCGCTGGTGACCGTGCCGCTGGTGTGGGGCGAACGCACGCTGGGGTCGTTGTCGGTCGCGTGGATCGACGAGCGGGAGGTCAGCGACGCAGAGCTGGAGCTGATCGAGCGGTTCGCCGCCCAGTGCGCGCAGTCCCTCGAGCGAGTCCAGGTACGGCTGTCGCAGCGCCGGGCCGCGATCACGGCGGAGCAGATGTCCGAGGCGCTGCAGCGCAGCCTGCTGACCCGCCCGCCGCAGCTCGAGCAGCTGTCGATCGCCGTCCGCTACCTGCCGGCGATGCGGCAGGCGCAGGTCGGCGGCGACTGGTACGACGCGTTCCTCACCACCAACGACAGCACCATGCTGGTGGTCGGCGACGTCAACGGCCACGACCGGGACGCGGCCGCGATGATGGGCCAGCTGCGCAACCTGGTTCGCGGCCTCGCCTACGACAGCGGCGACCCGCCGGCCGCGTTGCTGACCCGGCTTGACCGGGCGCTGCGGGACCTTGAGCTCGATGCGCTCGCCACGGCGGTCGTCGCGCAGGTCCTGCCACCGACGTCGGAGGCCCACTCGGTCGTCCGGTGGTCGAGCGCGGGCCACCTCCCGCCGTTGCTGCGGGCCGCCGACGGCACGGTCTCCGTACTCACCTCCGACACCGACCTGATGCTCGGGATCACGCCCGAGACGACACGGCGTGACCACATCGTCGAGCTGCGGGCCGGCTCGACGCTGCTGCTATACACCGACGGGCTGGTCGAGCGCCGCGACGAAGGGATCGACGAGAGTGTCGCCCGGCTGCAGGAGGCGCTCGCTGAGTGCGGCGCGCGGCCGGTGGAGTCGCTGTGCGACGCGCTCGTCGAGCGCATGGTCCCCGACGGCGGCGAGGACGACATGGCGCTGATCGCGGTCCGTCCGCGGCCCGGTCGTGAGCGGGTACGGGTCTCACCCGCAGACGCTCTGCCGATCCGGTCCAACCCGAAGGATGTACGGGAGGCGCGGGCGTTCGTCGAGACCGCGTGCCGGCAGGCGGGGGTGGCCGGCGACGTCCGGGACACCGCGATCCTGCTCACCAGCGAGATCGTGACCAACGCCATCGTGCACGCCGCGACCCGGGCCGACCTGACCGTCACCGCCGACGACCAGCGGGTACGTGTCGAGGTGGTCGACGGCCACACGTCGCTGCCGTACCTGCGCGACCACGAGGCCGATGCGACCGACGGCCGTGGCCTCGTGCTCGTCCACCTGCTGGCGTCGCGCTGGGGAGCCGAGCAGCTGCCCGAGGGCAAGCTGGTCTGGTTCGAGCTCGACGCCCACTGACCGACGTCAGTCAGCGGACCGACAGCTCTAGCGCGGACTCCACGGTTGATTGGGCGAACGGGCAGGTCCCCAGCGGCCGCGGCGTCACCGCCACCTCGACACCCGAGCCGGCCACCACCCGATGCTGCCCGCAGGCGCAGAACTGATAGCTGATCGGACCCTCGCTGGTGTCGTGGCTCGACCCGACCTGCCAGACATGACTCTCCATGTATCTCAGTGTGCTGTAATGGTCTTATGCAACTCAACCCTTACGGTGAGGAAGCCGTCCTGCTGGGCATCGACCTGCTGCGCGACCCGCCCACGTCGGCGGTCGAGCTGGCCGACCGCTGCCGTGCGGCAGGGCTGGTCGTCGACCGCCGGGTCGCGGCCGCGGACGTCACCCGGGTCAGCTCGTTCCTCGACCGCTGGGCCGCGGTGGTGGACTCGCCCGACGACCGGCGACGCACCGACCGGATCAACGCGCTGCTCGAGGAGCATGCGCGGTACCCACGGCTGACCGACCACTCGGGCACCGGCTGGCACCTGCACTACCGCGACCAGGTGCTCCCGATCTCCGGTGTCGTCGCCGCGATCGTCACGGTGGGCACCGCGTTGCACCTGGCCGGCCGCGGCATGCACCGGCTCGGCCGCTGCGCCGCGCTGTCGTGCGACCGTCCGTTCGCCGACGTGTCCCGCACCGGGCGGCAGCGCTACTGCTCCCCGACGTGCGCCAACCGCGACGCCGTACGCCGGCACCGGGAGCGCGTCGGCTGATTCGAGCCAGCCGAAATCCTTGTGGCAGGCGTCGCGGCGCCGTGACCCTGTCTCCATGGGCCGCTACCTGGTGAGACGCCTGCTGCAGTTCATCCCGGTCGTGATCGGCAC
Source organism: Propionibacteriales bacterium (assembly GCA_009379735.1). GTDB lineage: Bacteria > Actinomycetota > Actinomycetes > Propionibacteriales > Nocardioidaceae > WHTB01. Next base: position 291 of record WHTB01000154.1, on the reverse strand, counting down.
CCTGTTCCTGCTGCACTACCTGACGATGCTCAGCATCCAGTTCGGCGGCGACCCGGTGCGCGCGCTGTTCGGCGACAACGCCCCGCCCGACGCCGTGCTGCAGGCGATGCGGCAGCGGTTCGGGCTTGACAACCACTGCCTGCGGGAGCCGGGCAACCCCTGCGTCGGCATCTTCGTGGACCGGCTCGGCCAGTATGCGCAGCTCGACTTCGGCATCAACTTCCGCGGCCGCGAGATCACCGAGCTGATCTCCGAGCGCTGGCCGGTCACGCTCCGGCTGACCGTCCTCGC
>WHTB01000339.1 GCA_009379735.1 Propionibacteriales bacterium | reverse complement strand
TACCTGTCATCGCTGTCTCCTCAGGCTCGCCGGCGTCGGTCGCCGGTTGCACATCTGACGTGAGCCGCGGTCGTGCCGGTTCCCTAGGCTGACGGCATGTCATCCGATCGTGGCCCAACCGTTGCCGTGCTGGGAGGCGGCATCGCCGGGCTGGCAGCAGCTCACGCACTGCGTCGTGAACGGCCCGACGCCGAGGTGGTGGTGATCGAGGGCGCGCCAGTGGTGGGTGGCAAGCTCCGGGTCTCAGAGGTGGCCGGCCTGCCGGTCGACGAGGGGGCGGAGGCGATGCTGAACCGCCGACCCGAGGCCGTGTCGCTGGCCCGCGCGGTCGGGCTGTCCGAGGCGATCGTGCATCCGGAGACGATCCGTTCGGCGGTCTGGACCCGGGGCCGGGTGCGCCCGCTGCCGCCCACGCTGATGGGGATCCCCACCGACCTGCGGGCGCTGGCCCGCGCGGGCATCGTGAGCCGGTCGGCGTTGGCCCGGATGCAGGCCGACCGGCTGCTGCCGGCGTCGGACCCCGAGCCGGACGTCGCCGTCGGCGAGCTGGTCGGTCACCGACTCGGTGCTGAGATCCGCGACCGCCTGGTCGAGCCGTTGCTCGGCGGCGTCTATGCGGGCCACGCGCGGGAGATCTCGCTGCGCGCGGGGGTGCCCCAGGTGGCGGCGCTGGTCGACCGGGAGCGGTCGCTGCTCGCGGCGGCGTCGGCAGCGGCCGAGGAGAGCAGGGGCGTCGGTGAGCCGGTCTTCGCCGGCCTGGCTGGGGGAGTGGGGCGACTGCCCGGCGCGGTGGCGGAAGCCTCGGGCGCGGTGATCCGTACCGGCACGACCGTGCGTGGGCTGCAGCGACGTGCGAAGGGTTGGCGGCTCGTCCTCGGCCCGACCCGTGACGAGGAGGTGCTCGACGTCGACGCGGTCGTGGTCGCCGTACCCGCTGCGCCGGCGGCCCGGCTGCTCGCGCGCGACGTTCCAGAGGCGGCTCGGCTGCTGGCCGAGATCGAGTACGCCAGCGTGGCGCTGGTGACCTTCGCGTTCCGCCGCGACGCCGTCGCCGATCGGGTGACCGGGTCGGGGTTCCTGGTGCCGCCGGTCGACGGCCGCGTGATCAAGGCCGCGACGTACTCCAGCAACAAGTGGGGCTGGTTGGCCGAGGCCGACGCGGACCTGGTCTTCGTACGCACCTCGCTCGGCCGGCACCGCGAGGAGCGCGACCTGCAGCGCGACGACGTCGACCTGGCGGCGGTGGCGCTGGCCGACCTGCGGGCCGCGACCGGGGTGCTCACCGCACCGGTCGACACACGGGTGACGCGGTGGGGCGGTGCGCTGCCCCAGTACGCCGTCGGCCACCTCGACCGGGTGGCTCGGGTCCGGGCCGCCGTGGCGGGCCAACCAGGGCTCGCGGTCTGTGGTGCGGCGTACGACGGGGTCGGCATCCCGGCCTGCATCGCGTCGGCCGAGAAGGCGGTCACCCAGGTGCTCGCCGGCCTGCGACGGCGCGAGACAATGGCGCCATGACTGACGTGACGCGCGCCGCCAATGCCGGCAAGGCCGCCAAGGAGCTGAACGACACGATCCGCTACACGATGTGGTCGGTGTTCAAGGCGGAGCGGCCGATCGGTGCAGCCGACCGTGGGGCGATGGCCGCCGAGGTGGAGCAGCTGTTCGAGCAGCTCGCCGCGAAGGACGTCACGGTGCGGGGCAGCTATGACGTCTCCGGCCTGCGCGCCGACGCCGACCTGATGCTGTGGGTCCACGCGGCGGACAGCGACGACCTGCAGGAGGCCTACCAGCGGTTTCGCAAGACGGCGGTCGGCTCACACCTCGCGCCGGTCTGGTCGCAGGTCGCGCTGCACCGGCCGGCGGAGTTCAACAAGAGCCACATCCCGGCGTTCCTCGCCGACGAGACGCCGCGGGCCTATATCTGCGTCTACCCGTTCGTCCGGTCGTACGAGTGGTACCTGCTGCCCGACGAGGAGCGGCGCGCGCTGCTCGCCGAGCACGGCAAGATGGCACGCGAGTACCCCGACGTCCGGGCCAACACGGTCGCGTCGTTCGCGCTGGGCGACTACGAGTGGATGCTGGCCTTCGAGGGCGACGAGCTGCACCGGATCGTCGACCTGATGCGGCACCTGCGCGGCAGCGAGACCCGTCGGCACGTGCGCGAGGAGGTGCCGTTCTACACCGGCCGCCGCCGTGACATCAGCGAACTGGTCGCCTCCCTGCCGTAGCGGTGGCTGCTTCCCGTCTCGGCCGTTGGGGAAGGGCGCCCACCCGTTCAGCTGGCGGGCTCGAGCTTCAGGCTGATCGAGTTGATGCAGTACCGCTGGTCGGTCGGGACGTCGTACCCCTCGCCCTCGAAGACATGGCCGAGGTGTGAGCCGCAGTTGGCGCAGCGCACCTCGACCCGCTTCATGCCCATCGAGACGTCCTCGATGTACTCGACCCGGTCCTCGGCCAGCGGCGCGAAGAACGACGGCCAGCCGCAGTGGCTCTCGAACTTCTCGGTGGACCGGAACAGCTCCGCGTCGCAGGCCCTGCACCGGTAGACGCCCTCGGTCTTCGTGTCGGTGTACTCACCGGTGAAGGCGCGCTCGGTGCCGGCCTGGCGGAGGACGTCGTACTCCTGCGGGGTCAACCGCTCCCGCCACTCTTGCTCACTGATGGCCACTCGGTACGTCATGCGTCCAGGGTAGTCACCGCACCCTGACGACCTGTTCCGGCGACAGCCCCTCGAGATGGTCGGCGTCGGCGGCCCTCACCACCCGGAACGTGTAGGAGCCCTTCTGCTTCGTCGACCAGAAGATGTAGTAGGTGTTGTCGTCGTTCAGCGTCGCCGTATCGACGGTCGTCCAGTGGTTGCCGGTGCGCTGCTGCAGCGCGACCGACTGCCCGACGTGCGCCGGCCGAACGGTCCCCGTGAACAGCACGACCTCGTTCTTCTTGACGAGGTCGTTGCTCACCACCAGCGTCACCTTGGTGGCGACGCCGACCGTGACCGTCGCGCTGGTGGCCGGCAGGTCGCTGCCGCCGGGGTACGCAACCCGGTAGTCCGTGCTCGCCTCCGGCGCCACCACGAACGAGAAGTCACCGGTGGCCGACGGCGACTTCGTCTCCACGTCGGTCCAGTCGGCGCTGCTGCCGGCCGGACGCTGCTGCAGCGTCACCTCTTGGTCGGACAGGTCGCCGTCGCCGCCCCCTTCGACGGAGAGTGTGCCGCTCAGGGTGACCTCGTCGCCCCAGGTGAGAGCCGTCGCGGACGCGTCGAGGCTGACTGCGGTCGGCTGCGGCAGCGGAATCGAGAAGGACGCGACCTGCGGGTCGTGGTCGCTGTTCTGGTCGGCGAACTCCGCGTTCACGTGGACGACGTCGTACGCGAAACCGTCGGCCGCCAGCTGCGGCGACACCAGGATGTGGTCCAGCGTCTGCGAGTTCCCCTCGAACACGTACGTGTAGCGCTCGTCCTCGGGCAACGTGCGCGGCAGGTCGGTCAGCGCCGTCGCCCCGGAGCCGACCAGGATGTCGGCGGTCTCCGAGAACTCGAAGTCGTTGATGTCTCCGGCGACCACCACGCGTGCCGCCGGGTCGGCAGCGAGCACGTCGTCGACGAAGCCGCGCAGCACCGTGGCCTGCTGGTGGCGCTGCACCTCGCTGCTGCGCTCCGGTGGCTGGAACCGGCCGAACAGCGGCTCGTCACCGCCCTTGGAGTTGAAGTGGTTCGCGATCACGAACACCGTGCGGCCCTGCCAGCGGAACTCGCCGGCCAGTGGCTTGCGCGAGCTCTGCCAGGCCCCGTTGGTCGGGTCGACCCGACCGGGGGAGTGCGACAGCGCGACTTGGCCGTCGATCGTCTCGACGGTCGTCGCCGTCGTGGCCGATGCGTCGCCCCGGTCCACGAACTCCAGGCCACGGTCGGTCCGGTAGAGGAAGGCGACCCGGATGTTGCCACCAGGCTCACCGCCGTCAGTGACGTCCTGCGGGTCGATCTGACGCCACTCGTACGCCGGACCGCCGGCCGCGGTCACCGCCGCCACCAGCTTGTCGAGGGTCTGGTCGGCGGCCACCGTGCCGTCGTTGGTGGCGCCGTTGTTGTCCTG
>WHTB01000156.1 GCA_009379735.1 Propionibacteriales bacterium | reverse complement strand
TGCCGATCGCGGTGCTGGTGTTCCGCACCGAGCGGTTCACCGTGCAGCGTGTGGTCGGCCTGGTCCTCGGCTTCGTCGGGGTGCTGGTGGTGCTCGGCGTCTGGCAGGCCGTCGACGGCGCACACCTCGCCGGTCAGCTGATGTGCCTGGCCGCGGCGGCGTGCTACGGCGTGGCGATCCCCTACCAGCGGCGCTTCGTGGCGGATGCGTCCGAGTCCGGCCTCGCGATCTCGGCGGCGATGCTGATCGTCGCCACCGCCCTGCTCGCCGTCATCGCACCCCTCACGGCCGGCGCACCGCCCCCGCTCGGCTCACTGTCGCCCGAGGTGATCGCGAGCGTGCTCGCCCTCGGCGCGATCGGCACCGGCCTGGCGTTCGTGATCCACCTGCGCAACATCCGGATCGTCGGCGCCAGCTCCGCCTCGATGGTGACCTACCTGGTCCCGATCTTCGCGATCATCGTCGGGGTCATCGTGCTCGACGAGCACATCACCTGGCACCAGCCGGTGGGTGCTCTGGTCGTGCTCGCCGGAGTGGCGGTCTCTCAGGGGCTGTTCGACCGCTGGCTGCGTCCCGTTTCCGGCGCTCAGCTGCCGGCCGCGACCGTCGCCCGGCCCTGACGCTCGGCGCCGGCTGCCCTAGTCTGACGGCGTGACCGAGAACGCCGCAGGCCAGCCCGAGATCGACATCCACAGCACCGCGGGCAAGGTGGCCGACCTCGACCGGAGGCTCGACGAGGCCGTCCATGCCGGGTCCGCGCGGGCGATCGAGAAGCAGCACGCCAAGGGCAAGCTCACCGCCCGCGAGCGGGTGGCCAAGCTGCTCGACGAGGGCTCGTTCGTCGAGCTCGACGAGCTGGCCCGACACCGCAGCACCAACTTCGGGCTGGAGCAGAACCGCCCGTACGGCGACGGGGTGGTGACCGGCTACGGCACCATCGACGGCCGCCAGGTCTGCCTCTTCGCCCAGGACTTCACCGTCTTCGGCGGCAGCCTCGGCCAGGTCTACGGCGAGAAGATCTGCAAGGTGATGGACCTCGCCGTCAAGACCGGCTGCCCGGTGATCGGCATCAACGAGGGCGCCGGTGCGCGGATCCAGGAGGGCGTGGTCTCGCTCGGTCTGTACGGCGAGATCTTCCGCCGCAACGTGCACGCGTCCGGCGTCGTGCCGCAGATCTCGCTGATCATGGGCGCCTGCGCCGGCGGACACGTCTACTCCCCCGCGGTCACCGACTTCACCGTCATGGTCGACGGCACGTCCCACATGTTCATCACCGGTCCCGACGTGATCAAGACCGTCACCGGCGAGGACGTCACGATGGAGGAGCTCGGCGGTGCGCGCACGCACAACACCAAGAGCGGCAACGCCCACTACCTGGCCAGCGACGAGGACGACGCCCTCGAGTACGTCAAGGCGCTGCTGTCGTACCTGCCGCAGAACAACCTCGACGACCCGCCCGTCTTCGACGCGGAAGCAGACCTCGACATCACCGACGAGGACCGCGCGCTCGACAAGCTGATCCCCGACTCGCCCAACCAGCCGTACGACATGCACACGGTGATCGAGGGCGTGCTCGACGACGCCGAGTTCCTCGAGGTGCATGCGCTGTTCGCGCCCAACATCATCGTCGGGTACGGCCGGGTCGAGGGGCACTCGGTCGGCGTCGTCGCCAACCAGCCAATGCAGTTCGCCGGCACGCTCGACATCGACGCGTCGGAGAAGGCGGCCCGGTTCGTCCGGACCTGCGACGCGTTCAACATCCCGGTGCTCACCTTCGTCGACGTACCCGGGTTCCTCCCCGGCACCGACCAGGAGTGGAACGGCATCATCCGGCGAGGCGCCAAGCTGATCTACGCGTACGCCGAGGCGACCGTGCCGCTGGTCACCGTGATCACCCGCAAGGCGTACGGCGGTGCGTACGACGTGATGGGGTCCAAGCACCTCGGCGCCGACATCAACGTCGCCTGGCCGACGGCGCAGATCGCGGTGATGGGCGCGCAGGGCGCCGTCAACATCCTGTACCGCAAGGAGCTGGCCGCCGCCGAGGACCCGGAGGCGCGTCGCGCCGAGCTGATCACGGACTACGAGGACACCCTCGCCAACCCTTACCAGGCGGCCGAACGCGGCTACGTCGACGCGGTCATCGCACCGCACGAGACCCGGGTCGAGGTCGTCCGGTCGCTGCGGCTGCTGCGCGACAAGCGCGAGACGCTGCCACCCAAGAAGCACGGGAACATCCCGCTGTGAACGACGAGCCGGCGCCGCCCGCACAGCCGCTGCTGCGCGTGGTCAAGGGTGACCCGACTCCGGAGGAGCTGGCGGCGCTGGTCGCCGTCGTGTCGACGCGACCCACAGCGGCCGGCGCCGCGCCGTCGCCGCGCCGGTCCGAGTGGGGCGCGCATCACCGCACGTTGCGGCAGACGCACCGGCACGGTCCCGGTGCCTGGCGGGCCGCGGCGCTGCCTGACCGTTAACGCGTGCCCGAGATGCTCTAGCCTCGGCGGGTGACCGACCGCACCGTCGACGCTCTCGCCGACTCCTTCGTCAACGAGCACGCCGCCCTGGCCCCGAACGACGCGACCCAGATGGGAGTCGCGGGCCACGAGCACGAGCTGACCGACTTCTCCCCCGAGGGTTTCGCGGCCCGCGAGGAGCTGGTCCGCCGTACCCTCGCCGGCCTCGACGGCCTCACCCCGGTGGACGGGCGGGAGGCCGTCGCCCGCGACGCGATGCGCGAGCGTCTCGAGCTGCAGGCGGAGGAGTACGCCGCCCGGATCCCGAACAGCGACCTCAACGTCGTCTCGAGCCCGCTGCAGGACATCCGCATGGTGTTCGACCTGATGGACACCTCGACCGAGCAGGGCTGGTCGGACGTACGGTCGCGGCTGGCCGCGGTCCCGGCGACGTTGGACGGGTTCCGCACCAGCCTGGTCGACGCCGCCGGCCGCGGGCAGGTGGCCGCACGACGCCAGGTGGTGGCGTGCGCCGAGCAGTGCGCGGCGTGGACCGACCGCGGCCGGCCGGGCGGCGACTTCTTCGACACCGTGCTGAGCGGCGCACCGGCCGACGGTGCGCTGGCCGACGACCTGCACGAGGCCGCCGACGGCGCCCGCGAGGCGTTCGCGACCTTCGGCCGCTGGCTGACCGACGACCTCGCCGGTCGAGCGCCGGAACGCGACGCCGTCGGCCCGGAGCGGTACGCACTCGGCTCCCGGTTGTTCCTCGGCGCCCGGATCGACCTCGCGGAGACGTACGCCTGGGGCTGGCAGGAGCTGCACGACATCGAGACCGAGATGGCGCGCGTCGCGGCGGAGATCGTGCCTGGTGGTTCGGTCGACGACGCCGTGACGGCCCTCGACGCCGACCCGGCCCGGCGGATCGAGGGCAAGGAGGCGTTCCGCGACTGGATGCAGCAGCTCGCCGACCGCGCCGTGGACGAGCTGGCCGACGTGCACTTCGACATCCCGGCCCCGATCCGGCGGATCGAGTGCTGCCTCGCCCCGACCGGGGACGGGGGCATCTACTACACCGGGCCCAGCGAGGACTTCTCCCGGCCGGGGCGGATGTGGTGGGCGGTGCCCGACGGCGTCACGTCCTTCTCCACCTGGCAGGAGGTGACGACCGTCTACCACGAGGGCGTGCCCGGCCACCATCTCCAGATCGGGCAGAACGCCTACCGCACCGACCTGCTCAACCGCTGGCAGCGCCGGATGTGCTGGGTCGCCGCGCACGGCGAGGGCTGGGCGCTGTACGCCGAGCGGCTGATGCAGGACCTCGGCTACCTGGACGACCCGGGTGACCGGCTCGGGATGCTCGACGCGCAGGCGCTCCGCGCGGTCCGGGTGATCATCGACATCGGCATGCACCTCGAGCTGGAGATCCCGGCGGACAACCCGTTCGGCTTCCATCCGGGCGAGGTGTGGACTCCCGAGCTGGGCTTCGCGTTCCTGACGCAGCACTGCCGGATCGGCGAGGAGATCCTGCGGTTCGAGCTGGACCGTTACCTCGGCTGGCCCGGTCAGGCTCCCGCGTACAAGGTCGGCGAACGCATCTGGCTGCAGGCCCGCGACGAGACCAGGCAGCGGCTCGGGGACGCGTTCGACCTGAAGACGTTCCACCGGGACGCACTGAACCTGGGGCCGCTGGGCCTGGACCCCTTGCGCGACGCGCTGCGGCGGCTGTGACCCTCCGGCTCGTCCTCGCGTCAGCATCACCGGCCCGGCTCGCCACGCTGCGGTCCGCCGGCCTGTCCCCCGAGGTCGTGGTGTCGGGCGTCGACGAGTCGCGGGTCAGGTCCGACGTACCCGCCGAACTCGCGCTCGAGCTGGCCAGCCTCAAGGCGACGGCGGTCGCGGCCGGGCTGGACGAGCCGGCGCTGGTGGTGGGCTGCGACTCGGTGCTCGAGCTGGACGGCGAGGTGTACGGCAAGCCGGCGTCGGCCGACGAGGCGGTCGCGGCCTGGCGCCGGATGCGCGGGCGGTCCGGCGTGCTCCACACCGGTCACTGCGTCGTGCGCGACGGCCGATCGGTGGTCGCCGGTGCCGCGACGACCGTGCACTTCGCCGACCTGAGCGACGTGGAGATCGCCGCGTACGTCGCGACCGGCGAGCCGCTGCAGGTCGCCGGGGCGTTCACGATCGACGGCCTCGGCGGCGCGTTCGTACGCCGGATCGACGGGGACCCGCACAACGTGGTCGGCATCTCGCTGCCGTTGCTGCGGGAGATGTTCGCCGAGCTCGGCGTGCGATGGACCGACCTCTGGTCCTGACCACCCCGCCCCCTCCCCCTTCCCTTCCCGATGAGTGTGACGAGTTGGCGCGACACCCGGCGTGTCTCAACCAACTCGTCCCACTCAACGGAGCGAAGACGGCGCAACCGCGGTCGGCTCCCACGCGTACTACGGTCAAGACACTGGGGGTACGCCGTGGACGATTCCGAGTTCGACGAGTTCTACGCCGCGTCGTTCGCGCGTCTCGTGGGTCAGGTCTACGCGATGACCGGCAACCTCAGCGAGGCACAGGACTGCGTCCAGGACGCGTTCTTCCGTGCCTGGCAGCACCGCAAGGACCTCGGTCGACACGGCTCCGCCGAGGGCTGGGTCCGCACCACCGCCTGGCGGCTGGCAGTGAGTCGCTGGCGGCGGGCCAAGGACGCGATCCGCTTCCGGGACCGAGCGATGGCGCCCCGAGAGCCTGAGGTGCCGGGCGTGGACCGACCGGCCCTGGTCGCGGCGCTGCGTGAGATACCGGCCGACCAGCGTCGCGCGATCGTGCTGTACCACGTGTGTGACCTGCCGGTCGCCGTGGTCGCGGCCGAGACCGGCGTGGCCGAGGGAACCGTGAAGGCCCGACTGTCGCGTGGCCGCGCCAACCTGGCCGCTCTGCTCGAGACCGATGAGGAGGTGGCGCGAGATGCCTGATCCGTTCGATGACCTGCGCCGGCTGAGCGAGGCCGGTGCGCGCGAGGCGACGATGGTCGCGTCCACGGAGGTGCACCGCCGCGGCGACCGCCGCCGACGGCAGCAGCTCGCCGGCTGGACCTGCTCGGCGCTGTTGGTCGCGGGCGTCTCGACGGCGGGGATCCTCACCAGCGATGTGATGAATCTCAGCGACCCTGCCCCGGCCCCACCGGCCACGAACAACGCGAGTCCCCCACCCGACGGATGGCACCTCCGGATCCCGGCGGACTTCCCGCTCGGTTCCGGGCTTCCGGAGGCCGGCGGTGACATCCCCGCCTGGGAGGAGTCCGAGGAGGTCGACGAGCCGATCAAGAACCTGCCGTGTGACGAGCAAGGCCTGGACGTCGCTGACCCGCCTCGCGAGGACGCGCTCGGCGTCACGGTTTCCCCACCGGCAAGCTCGGCATGGCGCCAGCTGTTGGTCTACCCCGACTCGGCCGCCGCGGCGGCGACCTTGCAGGAGATCCGCGGGCAGGCCGAGGCGTGTGACCCCGAGGTGGCGCAGCCCGACCTCTCGGAGTTCCGGTGGACGGTCCGCGACCTCCCGTACGGCGGCCACGACGTGATGGAGGTCTATGGCCAGGAGTACGCCTTGGACGGCGGCAACGCGGGCATCGGCCGGACCGTGATCGCGGTCGTGCGGGTCGGGAACGCGCTGCTCGTGGCCGGTTCCAGCGACGAGGGCGGGTCCGACCAAGAGGTCGCCGAGCCGGAGTTTGTCCGCGACGTCGCCGACGTCGCCGATGCGATGTGCATCTTCGCGTCGAACCCGTGCGAGTCCTGACCTCCGTTGAGTGTGACGTTTTCGACGCGACACGCTGGCGTGTCTGTCGAAAACGTCACACTCAACGGTCGGGAGGGGGCTACTCGACGGGGAGGCCGAGGCCGCGGGCGATCAGCATCCTCTGCACCTCCGACGTACCCTCGCCGATCTCCAGCACCTTGGCGTCCCGGTAGAGGCGCGCGACCGGGTACTCCTCCATGAAGCCGTAGCCGCCGAACACCTGGGTCGCGATCCGGGTCGCGGTGACGGCCGACTCGGTGCTGTACAGCTTGGCGATCGCGGCCGCCTGCTTGAACTCCTGCACCGACCGGCCGGCGTCCTTGATCGCGGCCGCCTTGTACGTGAGCAGCCGCGCGGTCTCCGCCATCACGGCAAGGTCGCTGATCTGGAACGCCACCCCCTGCTTGCGCCCGATCGGCACTCCGAACGTGGTGCGCTCCAGCGAGTACTTCACCGACAGGTCGAGGCATGCCTGGATGCAGCCGACCGCCAGCGCGGCGATGGCGACCCGGCCGTCGTCGAGCGTGGCGAGGAACTGGGCGAGACCGCGGCCGCGCTCGCCGAGCAGGTTGCCCTCCGGGACATGGACGTCCTCGAAGGTCAGCGGATGAGTGTCGGACGCGTGCCAGCCGAGCTTGCGGTACGCCGGCTCGACGGTGAACCCCGGAGTGCCGCTCGGCACGACGATGGTGGAGATCTCCGCCTTGCCGTCGGCCGACTGACCCGTGCGCGCGGTCACGGTGACGCAGGACGTGATGTCCGAGCCCGAGTTGGTGATGAACTGCTTGGCGCCGTCGACCACCCACTCGCCGTCGACCAGGACTGCCTTGGTGCGGGTGGCACCGGCGTCGGACCCGGAGCCCGGCTCGGTCAGACCGAAGCCGGCCAGCCGCTGCCCGCTGACCAGGTCGGGCAGCCAGGTCTGCTTCTGCTCGTCGGTGCCGAACGTCAGGATCGGGTTGATGCCGAGACCGACACCGGCCTCCAGCGTGACGCCCATCGACTGGTCGACGCGGCCGATCTCCTCGATCGCCACGCACAGGCCGGTGAAGTCGCCGTCGGCGCCGCCGTACTCCTCCGGCGCGGTCAGCCCGAACAGGCCGAGCTTGCCCATCTGCTGCACGACGTCGACCGGGAAGTGGTGGTCGCGGTCCCACGCCTCGGAGTGCGGCGCGATCTCGGCCTCGGCGAAGTCGCGGACGCTGCGGCGAAACTCCTCGTGCTCACGGCTCAGCTCGAACATCTGGGGTGGTGGCCTTTCGTTCGCTCCCACATTACGCTTACGTAAACGTAAGCACGGATACCGTGGGAGCGCAATGCAGACGACACACCAGACGTGGTCCATCACCGACCTCGCCGAGGAGTACGGCGTCACGCTGCGCACCATCCGGTTCTACGAGGACCGCGGCCTGATCGCCCCTGAGCGGCGCGGCACCGCCCGCGTGTTCCACGCCCGCGACCGAATCCGGCTCGGCCTGATCCTGCGCGGCAAGCGGCTCGGCTTCTCCCTGCAGGAGATCGCCACCATCGTCGACATGTACGACGCGGAGCCAGGCGAGGCCGGCCAGCTGCGCTACCTGCTCGAGCAGATCGACGTCCGCCGCACCGAGCTCGAGCAACGCCGCAAGGACATCGACGAGACCCTCGCCGAGCTCGCCGACGTGGAGCGCCGGTGTCACGAGGACCTCGGGCGACTCGGCGGTCACGGCACCCCAGACGCAGGTGCTTGAATCGACGCATGCACTACGCGATCACCGGCGCGACTGGCTTCGTCGGAGGTGCCGTCGCGCGTCAGCTGCGTGAGGCTGGCCACGACGTCACCGCCCTGGCCCGCGATCCCGGCCGGGCGACGGCCCTGACCGACCTCGGCTGCGCCGTGGTGCCCGGCGACCTCGCCGACGCGGCCGCTCTCGACCGGCTGTGCGCCGGCACCGACGGCCTCTTCCACATCGCCGGTTGGTACAAGGTGGGCAGCCGCAATCCGAAGCAGGGTTGGGAAATCAATGTGAACGGCACGACCAGTGCACTCGACGCGGCTAAGCGGGCCAACCTGCCCCGGGTCGTCTACACCAGCACCCTCGCGGTCAACTCCGACACCGGCGGCGCCGTCGTCGACGAGTCGTACGAGTTCCGCGGCAGCCATCTGACGGTGTACGACGAGACCAAGGCCCGCGCCCATCAGATCGCCCAGCAGCACGCCGCCGCCGGCCTGCCGGTCGTGACCGTGATGCCCGGCGTCGTCTACGGGCCTGGTGACACCAGCCAGGTCGGCCGCCTGCTCGACCAGGTGGTCACCGGACACCGACCGCTGCTGTCCGCCGGGGGCGGCGTCTGCTGGGGACAGGTCGACGACATCGCGCGCGGCCACCTATTGGCGATGGACGCCGGTGTGGCGGGCGAGTCGTACGTGCTCGCCGGTGAGCGCGCGAGCCTGGCCGACGGCCTGCGGCTGGCCGCCGAGCTGGCCGGCACCCGGGGACCGCTCGTGCTCCCGACCGCGGCCGTCCGCCTCACCGGTCGCGCTGCCGCGCTGGTCGGACGGCTCGTGCCGCTGCCACCCGACTTCGCGGCCGAGTCGGTCCGCAGCTCCCTTGCGCACTACTGGGCCACACCGGCCAAGGCGGAGCGCGAGCTCGGCTGGACGTCACGGCCGCTGCGCGAGGGTCTCTCGGACCTGGTGGCGAGCGCGTGAGCCGGCGACTCGCCAACGCCCGCCGGATCGAGGCGCTCGACCCGCGCGCCGACCACCAGGAGATCTACGCGATCTCCACCGGGTACGAGTTCCCGTGGGACTACCGAGGGGCCCTGGAGCTGGCGCTGCTGCGCACCTTCGCGCTGCCGAGCATCGCCCGGCTGCTGGTCTCCACCCGCGAGTTCGCGAAGGCGGGCCAGCGGCGCTACGACGACACCGCGATCCTGATGGGCGAGCTGGCGGCCAACGGCTACGACTCGCCACGCGGGCGCCTCGCACTCCGCCGCATCAACCGGTCCCACCACCCGTACCCGATCGACAACGACGCGATGCTCTACGTGTTGTCGACGTTCGTCTTCGACCCGATCCGCTGGATCGACGCGTACGGCTGGCGGTCGCTGCTCCCCAACGAGAAGCACGCGGCGTACCACTTCTACCGCCAGGTCGGCGCCCGGATGGGCATCGAGGACGTGCCCGACAGCTACGACGCGTTCGCCGCGTTCAACCGGGACTTCGAGCAGCACCTGCACCCGACCCCGGACAGCCGCGACCTGAGCGACGACGTGCTCGGGCTGGTGGCGAGCTGGTTCCCGCGTCCGCTGCGCGGCGCCGCCCGCCGGCTCGTGCCGGCCACGTTCGACGACGGGCTGCGAGCCGGGCTCGGGCTGCCCGACCCGCCCGGTTGGCAGCAGCGCCTGGCCGCCCGCGGGCTGCGGGCCCGCGCGGGTGTCGTCCGCCGGCTGCCGCCGCGCCGGTCGCCGGCCTTCGACCGGGCCGCCGAGCAGTTCCGCAGCTACCCCGACGGGTACGACCTCGACCGGGTCGGTGCCCCGCACACGATCGAGGGAGCGCCGAGCCGGCTGCCCTAGTAGCGTGTCGTCGCTAATCTGCGGGGTTGGTAGTGTGGGCTGGTGAGCGGCGGGTTCCTTCCCCTTTCAGCCCGCCGGAAGCGAGCCGATGAT
>WHTB01000009.1 GCA_009379735.1 Propionibacteriales bacterium | reverse complement strand
GGGAGCGGCTCTCGTCGTACGTGCGGTGTGAGGCTCAGCCCTCTTCGCCGAGCAGCGAGCGCAGCCGGCCGGGCTGCTCGCCGCCGGAACGAGACAGGGTCGGCTCGTTCGCAGGACCCTCCTCGCCGTTCAGCGTCGCGAGCTGGCTCTCGAAGTAGGACTTCAGCCGCGAGCGGTACTCCCGCTCGAAGCCGCGCAGCTCGTCGACCTCACGGGCCAGCTGGTCGCGCTCCTTCTCGAGGTTGCCGAACAGCTGGTTGCGCCGCTCGGCGGTCTCGTGGTCGAGCTTCTGCGACCGGGTGCGTGCGTCGGCCTCGACCCGCTCGGCCTTGGTACGGGCCTCTGACTCGAGCCGCTCGGCCTTGGTGCGAGCCTCGCCGATGATGCGGTCGGCCTGGTTCTTGGCGTCGTCGACCAGCTCGTCTGCGTTCTTGGTCGCGATTTCCAGCAGGCGAGCGGCGGCCGTGGACGCCTCCGCCACGGTGCCTGGCTGACGGACCGGGGCGGCGGCAGGTGCGACCGGCGCGGCCGGCTTCGGCGGCTCGGGCGCCGGGGTAGGAATCACGGGAGCAACGACGGGAGCTGGCTTGGTCTCGAGCGCCGGCGCACGGGAACCCGACTGGGCGGCCTCGAGCTTGGCCCGCAGCTCGTCGTTCTCCTTCTGCATCGCCTCGAGCGTCGCCTCGACCTCGTCCAGGAACTGGTCGACCTCGCCCATGTCGTAGCCCTCGCGGAGCCGGACGGGCGTGAAACGCTTGTTGCGCACGTCGTCAGGAGTCAGCGGCATGAGCTCACCTCAACGTCTCGTTGGAACATCAAGCGCCACCGTACCCCGTTGGCGCCGCTTGCGGACAATTGGGACCGGACCATGAGCCTTTCAGTTCAAATTGAAAACCGTCCGGTTGATGCTCAGCAGCAACCAGACGATCAGCAGCAGGACCATGAAGGACAGATCGAGCGCGATCCCCCCAAATCGTAGCGGTGGAATCACTCGACGCAGAGCATGCAGCGGCGGATCGGTGGCACTGTAGACGCCTTCGAGGACCACGAGCAGTGGACCCCTGGGCTGCCACGAACGGGCGAACACCTGCACCCAGTCGACCACGAACCGCACCAGCAGCAGGCCAAGGGCCAGCCACAGCAGCAACTCGATTACACCGCCGACCGTCTGAGCCACGCATGCTCCTGGGGAAGAGAACGGAAAGCAGCGTCAACTGCCCTGCCACCACGGTACCGGGCTTCAGGACTGGTTGAAGAAGCCGCCCTCGGCGATGCGCTGCTTGTCCTCGGCCGCCACGGTGACGTTCGGCGGTGACAACAGGAACACCTTGCTGGTGACCCGCTCGATGCTTCCGTGCACCGAGAACACCAGGCCGGCCGCGAAGTCGACCAGCCGCTTGGCGTCGCTGTCGTCCATCTCGGTGAGGTTCATGATCACGGGGACACCGGACCGGAAGTTCTCGCCGATTGTGCGCGCCTCGTTGTACGTGCGCGGATGGAGCGTGGTGATCCTGGAGAACTCCGCGGTCGCCACGGCGGTCGGCCGGCGACGCTCGGACAGTTGCGCCACGGTGTCGGGCTCGGTGCGGACCGCCTTGACCGGGCGCGGGTCGCGCTGCCGCTCCGCGTCGTCGTACGTGTCGTAGTCCTCGAAGTCGTCCTCGTAGCGATCGGTGTCCTCGACCAGGCCGAGGTAGACACCCACCTTGCGCATCGCGCCCGCCATGACTCAATGACCTCCGGTAGCTGGATCCGCCGTCGTTGACATTACCCTTTTGCACCCCTCGCACCGAGGACCGCGGTGCCGACACGCACGTGTGTCGCGCCACGTCCGAGAGCGGCTTCGAGGTCGCCACTCATGCCCGCCGAGATCGCGGTCGCGGCGGGGAACCTGGCCCGCACCTGAGCCGCCACGTCGGCCAGTCGGGCGAACGCCTTGTCGGGGTCACCGTCGAGCGGTGCCACCCCCATCACGCCCAGCAGGTCGAGCCGTCCGGCCCGGCTGACGAGCTCGGCCAGCGCGCCCACCCGGTCGGGGTCCGCCCCGCTCCGTCCCTGCTGAGTGCCGGTTGCCTGGTCCAGGCTGACCTGGACCAGGCAACCGACGCGCCGGTCGGCCGCGTGCGCGCCCTTGTCCAGCGCGGCGACGAGCTTGGGGCGGTCGATCGAGTGCACGACGTCGGCGTACGACGCCACGGCAGCCGCCTTGTTGGACTGGACCGCGCCGACGAAGTGCCAGCGCAGGTCGAGGTCGCGGCACTCCTGGTGCTTCGCGACAGCCTCCTGGTGGCGGTTCTCCCCCACGTCGCGCACGCCGAGCTCCGCGAGCAGCCGCACGTCGCTGGCCGGGAATGTCTTGGTGACCACGATCGTGCGTACGTCGTCGGCGGGTCGGTCGACTGCGGCGCAGGCCCGCTCGATCCGCTCTCGCAGCCGCGCGAGGTTTGCCGCGACCTCGGCGCGGCGCGTCATCGGCTCGCCTCCGGCAGCAGCCGCACGAGGCCGGCGGACCGGCCGGACTTCTCGCCGTCGCGGCGGTAGGAGTAGAGGTCGGGAGACTCACGCGTGCAGCAGGCGGCGTCGACGACCTCGCAGCCGGCCGCCAGCAGCTGCGCCCGGACCCCGGCGCCGAGGTCGAGTGACGGGGTCCCCCACGCGGTGGTGGCCACGGCCTCGGGGACGAACGCTCCCACGTCGGCCTGCATCTGCTCGGGGACCTCGTAGCACGTGCCGCAGACGTGCGGCCCCACCCAGGCGGTGAGCTGCTGCGCGCCGAGCTCGCGCAGCGCCTCGACGGTGCGGGGCACGACGCCCGCCGCCAGCCCGGGCCGGCCGGCGTGTGCACAGCCGACCAGCCCGGCACGCGGGTCGGCGAGGAGCACGGGTACGCAGTCGGCCACCCGCACCACCAGCGTCAGACCAGGCTGGTCGGTGACCATGCCGTCGGCCCGCGGCCGGTCGGGGGCCGCCGGCGCCGCTCGCACCACGGCGACGTCACGGCCGTGCACCTGGTTCATCCGGGCAACCTGGGCCGGGTCGGCGCCGAATGCCTCGACGGCGAGGACCAGGTTGCGCTCGACGTCGGCCGTCCGGTCACCCGCAGCGGCGCCGAGGTTGAGCGAGTCGAACGGTGACGCGCTCACGCCGCCGTGGCGGTCGGTGAACGCCACGGCGGCGCGGTCGCGCTGGTCGCGGTAGATGAACACAGCGGCCCGACTGCCCTACTTCAGGAAGTCGGGGATGTCGAGCTCGTTGGGGTCGTCGAACTGCACCGGTCGTGGCTGGCGACGTGGCGCCGGGCGCTCCCTCGGCTCCGGCGGTGCCGGGTCGCTGGGCGCCGGCGCCGCTGGTGCCGTTGCCGGCACGCTCGGCTCGGACGGCGGCAGGGACGGCAGCGCGTGGGCGCTGTTCTGAGTCGGCTGGGGGTGCGCCGGCTGAGGCGGCGGCTCGCGACGAAACGCCGGCTGGGCCTGGTCACGACGCTTCGGACTGCCTCCGTCGAAGCCGGCGGCGATCACCGTCACCCGCACCTCGTCGCCGAGCGCGTCGTCGATCACGGCGCCAAAGATGATGTTGGCCTCGGCGTGCGCGGCCTGCGACACCAGCGCGGCGGCCTCGTTGATCTCGAACAGACCGAGGTCGGAGCCGCCGGCGATCGACAGCAGCACGCCGTGCGCACCGTCGATGGACGCCTCGAGCAGCGGGCTGGAGACGGCCATCTCGGACGCCGCGACCGCGCGGTCCTCGCCGCGAGCCGAGCCGATGCCCATCAGCGCCGAGCCGGCGTTGGACATCACCGACTTGACGTCGGCGAAGTCGAGGTTGATCAGGCCGGGGGTGGTGATCAGGTCGGTAATCCCCGAGACACCTTGCAGCAGCACCTGGTCGGCCTGCTTGAAGGCGTCGAGCACGCTGACGTGCCGGTCGCTGATCGACAGCAGCCGGTCGTTGGGGATCACGATGAGCGTGTCGACCTCCTCGCGCAGCGCCGCGATGCCCTCCTCGGCCTGGTTGGCCCGGCGCCTGCCCTCGAACGCGAACGGCCGGGTCACGACACCGATCGTCAGCGCGCCGAGGGAGCGCGCGATCCGCGCGACCACGGGAGCGCCTCCGGTGCCCGTGCCACCGCCTTCCCCAGCGGTGACGAACACCATGTCGGCGCCCTTGATGACCTCCTCGATCTCCTCGGCATGGTCCTCGGCCGCCTTGCCACCCACGTCGGGGTTGGCGCCTGCCCCGAGGCCTCGGGTGAGCTCGCGACCGATGTCGAGCTTGACGTCGGCGTCGCTCATCAGCAACGCCTGCGCGTCGGTGTTGATCGCGATGAACTCCACGCCCTTGAGGCCAACCTCGATCATCCGGTTGACCGCGTTTACTCCGCCGCCGCCGATACCGACGACCTTGATGACCGCGAGGTAGTTCTGCGGTGCTGCCACGTCGATCGCCTCTCGTTTCGCGTGTGTGTGAACAACTCTCACCCTCAAGTAGAGGGTTATAGTTATGTCAACCTAGGCCTTGCAGAGGAAAGTACGGCAGCACACAGATGCGCCCAAAGCAACACGCCGTACGCGCCCACGAACTTCGCAATTTCTGGCCCAGCTGCCGCCCCGACCCGGTGGTGGGACGAGGCCGGGTGGCGAGGGCTCAGCCGAGGGAGACCGTGGGCGCGGACGGCACACTCACGTCGAGCACCTTGCCCTTGCGCTCGACCAGCACCGCCAGCACCTCGGCCTTGCGCTCGGACTCCTCCGCACTCCCCCACACGACCTCGCGGCCACCGGTCAGCCGCAGCGTGATCGAGTCCATCGTCGTCGCGTCGAGCCGGGTCACCCGCCGGGCCACGTCCTCGGGGAGTACGGCAACCACCTTGGCCGCCTCCTCAGCCGCGCGCTCGCCACCGGCCACGATCGTCGGCAGGCCCTTCTGCCGACCCTTCACCACCCGGAACTGGACGCCCTCCGCGTCGACCAGGCGGTACACACCGTCGCGCTCGACCACCGCCACCGGCGCCCGCTCGGTCACGGTGACCACCACGGTGTGCGGCCAGGACCGGCCGACGTCGGCGTGATGCACCTCGCGAATGCGCTCGATCCGGGCCGCGATCTGGTCGAGGTCGGTGCGCGCCAGCGGCTCGCCGATGGGCACCTCGGCCACCGCGGTGATCCGTTCGGCCGTCAGAGCCCGCTCGCCCTCGACCTCGACCGTCTCGACCGCGAGCACGTCGGACAGGAACACCAGCCAGCCGGCGGCGCCGACCAGGCCGACCACCACGAGGCCGGCCAACGCGCGCCGCCAGACGGCCCACCGGCGCGACCACTGCCGACGCGAGAAGGCGCGCTCGGTCGGCCTGTTCACGAGACCTCGCTCATCGACTGACTCCGTCGGCTTCGCGGGCCAGCAGGGCAAGCACCTGTGGCCCGATCCTGGTGACGTCACCGGCGCCGAGGGTCAGCACCACGTCGCCCGGCTCGGCCAGCGCCACCAGCCGCGCCGGCACCGCCGACGCGTCGGGCTCGAAGGCGACCGCGGTCAGCGGCACGTGCGACGCCACCAGGCCACCGTCGACACCCGGCTCGGGCTCCTCCCTGGCTGGGTAGACGTCCATCACCACGACCCGGTCGGCCAGGCCGAGCGCCTCGCCCATCGCGGCCGCGAAGATCCGGGTACGGCTGAACATGTGGGGCTGGAAGCAGGTGACGACCCGGCCGTCGCCGGCCAGTGCCCGGGCCGCCCGCAGGTCGCCGGCGATCTCGGTGGGGTGGTGGGCGTAGCTGTCGTACACGCGGACTCCGCCCGCCTCGCCCTTGAGCTCCATCCTCCGGCGCGTGCCCGCGAACTGCTCGAGCCCCGAGCGCACGGCCTCGAACGGGAACCCGAGCTGCAGGCACACCGCCAGTGCGCACGCGGCGTCGAGCACGTAGTGCTGGCCCGGGATCTGCAGCTGCACGCGACCCAGCTCGCCGGCTTCCGTCGACACGGTGAACGTCGAGGTGGAGCCGGCGAACGCGGCGCGGGACACCCGTACGTCCGCATCGTCGCCCACGCCCACCCGCACCACCGCGAGTCCGCGGGCCACGGCGACGTCGGCCAGCGCGGCCGCACCCGGGTCGTCGACGCAGCAGACGACGAAACCGGCTGGGTCGATCCGGCCGAGGAACTGCTCGAAGGCCGCGCGGTAGGCCTCCTCGGTGCCGTAGTTGTCGAGGTGGTCGGCCTCGACGTTGGTGACGATCGCCGCATGCGGGGTGTAGACCAAGAACGCGCCGTCGCTCTCGTCGGCCTCGGCCACGAACAGGTCGCCGCGCCCGTCGTGCGCGTTGCTGCCCGACGCGGTGAGGTCGCCGCCGATCGCGTACGACGGGTCGGCGGCGCAGGCGATCAGCGCCACCGTCAGCAGCGACGTGGTCGTGGTCTTCCCATGCGTGCCCGCGACCGCGAGGACCCGGCGGTCGAGCATCACCGAGTCGAGGGCAGCCGACCGTGGCAGCAGCCTCAGCCCGCGGCGCTGCGCCTCGACCACCTCCGGGTTGTCCGCCCGGATCGCGGTCGACACGACGAGGGTGTCGGCGCCGCCGACCTGCGCGGCGGCGTGGCCGACGTAACAGGTGGCGCCGAGCCCGCGCAGGGCGGCGAGCGTCGGGGTGTCGGCGCCGTCGCTGCCGGACACCGTCACGCCGCGGGCCAGCATGATGCGCGCGATCGCGGACAGGCCGGCGCCGCCGATGCCGACGAAGTGCACCCGGCCGAGCCGCTCGGCCGGGAGTCGCTGCTCGGGCACCGGGATCCTCATCGGCGCCCCTCCGCGACGTCGACGATCATCCGGGCCAGCCGGACGTCGGCGTCGCGCCGCATCAGCCCGCGCGCGGCGTTGCCCATCCGCTCCAGCCGCGCCGGGTCGCCCACCAGCGCGGGGACGTGCTCGGCCACCCAGGCCGAGGTGAGTGCCGCGTCGTCGACCAGGACGCCGCCACCCGCGTCGACGACGGCCTTGGCGTTCAGGGCCTGCTCGCCGTTGCCGATCGGCAGCGGCACGTAGACGGCCGGGATGCCGAGCGACGACACCTCCGTCACCGTGTTGCTGCCGCAGCGGCCGACCATCGCGTCGGCCGCGGCGTAGGCGAGGTCCATCCGGTCGACGTACGGCACGACGACGTAGGCGGGGTCGCCGATCGCGGGCTGGACGGTCACCTCGCCGTTCGGCCCCATGACGTGCAGCACCTGGATGCCAGCGTCGGCGAGGGCCCGCTGCGCGCCGGAGACGGCGTCGTTGATGCGCCGCGCCCCCTGCGAACCACCGGTCACCAGCAGCGTCGGGCGGTCGGCGTCGAGGCCGAACGTGGTGCGGGCTTCTGCGCGCAGCGCGGCCCGGTCGAGCTCGGAAACCATCCGGCGGATCGGCAGGCCGACGTACTGCCCGTGCGGGATCTTCGTGTCCGGGAAGGACGTCGCGACGTGGGTGGTGCACAACCGGGCGGCGAACCGGTTGGCGACACCGGGCAGGGCGTTGCCCTCGTGCACGACCAGCGGGATCCGGCGGCGGCGGGCGGCGACGTACGCAGGCATCGACACGTAGCCACCGAAGCCCACGACGACGTCCGGGCGTACGCGGTCGAGGACGGCGTACGTGGCGTCGACCGCGGCCTTGAGCCGCCCGGGCACCCGCAGCAGGTCGACCGACGGTCTGCGTGGCAGGGGCACGGGCGGGATCAGCTCGAGCGGCAGGCCCGCCTCGGGGATGACCCGCACCTCCAGGCCGCGGGGGGTGCCCAGCGCCGTCACCACGACATCGGGGTGGACCCGGGACAACGCGTCGGCCGTGGCGATCAGCGGCGAGGTGTGGCCCGCCGATCCGCCGCCCGCCATCAAGACACGCAAGGTTCCGGATGCGGTCACAGCTCAGCGTCCTCTCGGGCGTCCTCGGGTGGGCGCCGGGCTGCGGGTCAGTCCCCACCGCTTGGCGAAGCCCTGCTGGTGCTGGGCCCGCCAGGCCGCCTTCGCGCCGGGCTCGGTCTTGGCGATGTTAACCAGCAGCCCCAGCGCGATCAGCGCCGGGAGCAGGGCCGACCCGCCGTAGGACACCAGCGGCAGCGGGATCCCGATGACCGGGAGCATGCCGAGCACCATGCCGATGTTGATCAACGCCTGGGTGGTCAGCCAGATCGTGATACCGGCCGCCGCGAACGTCGAGAACCGGTCGGTCGCGCGGCCGGCGATGCGGAACCCGACGTAGGCCAGCAGGCCGAACAGGACCAGCACGACCAGGGTGCCGAACAGCCCGAGCTCTTCGCCGATGATCGCGTAGATGAAGTCGTTGTGCGCCTCGGGCAGCTTGCCCTCCCACTTCTGCGTGCTCGCGCCGAGGCCGACGCCCCACCAGCCGCCGTTGGCCAGCGCGAAGAAGCCGTGCGCGGCCTGCCAACCCGTCGTGTCGTACGCGCTGAACGGGTCGGTGAAGTTGGTCAGCCGGCTGACCCGGCTCTCGTTCAACGAGGCGAGGAAGATCGCCAGGCCGCCGACGGTGACGAGCCCGGCGCCGAAGACCCGGGCCGGCGCGCCGATCACCCACACCATGCCCAGCACGATCGCGAACAGCACCAGCGCGGTGCCGAGGTCGTTCTGGCCGACGACCAGCCCGGTCACGACGACCGCGACCGGAGCCATCGGCAGCAGCAGGTGCCGCCAGCGGCGCACCGCCGCGCCCTTCGTCGCGTAGACGTGCGCCAGCCACAGCGCGAGGGTCAGCTTGGCGAGCTCGGACGGCTGCAGCCGGATCGGGCCCGCGGACAGCCAATTGCGGTTGCCGTTGACCTCGATGCCGAGGCCGGGCACGTACGTCAGCACCAGCAGGACCACACTCGCGAACAGGCCGAGCGTGGACAGCCGGCGGACGACCCGGAGCGGGATGCGCGACGCGACCCAAGCCGCCGGTAGGCCGATCAGCACCCACTGGGCCTGCCGGAGGAACACCGCGTACGAGCTGCCGGTGTCGTAGTAGGACTCGACGCTCGACGCACTCAGCACCATGAACAGGCCGAGCGCGAGCAACAAGGCGCTGACGCCGCGCACCAGGTGGAAGCTGGTCAGGGGCCGGTCGAGCAGCTCGTGCAGGACACCGGCACGGCTGTTGCCGGCAACAGCACCAACCTGCGAGCCGGTCGTCACATCACACCTTCCCGCGGCGGCTCCTCACGAGTGCCCCAGCTTGCGTACGGCCGCGGCGAACGCGTCGCCCCGTGCGTTGTAGTCGGCGAACAGGTCCATGGACGCGCACCCGGGGGCGAGCAGCACCGTGTCGCCCGGCTGGGCGACCTCGGCCGCGCGCCCGACAACGCGGTCCATGACGTCATCTTCGGTGTCCGCGACCTCGATCACCGGGACGTCGGGTGCGTGTCGCGCCAGCGCGTCCGCGATCACACCGCGGTCGGCGCCGATCAGCACCGCTCCGCGCAGCCGGTCACGCACCTCGCCCACCAGGTCGTCGAACCGTCCGCCCTTCGCCAGCCCGCCGGCCACCCACACCACCGAGTCGAACGACCGCAGCGACGCCGCCGCGGCGTGCGGGTTGGTGGCCTTCGAGTCGTCGACGTACGTGACGTCGTCGACCACGCCGACAGTGGTGATCCGATGCGCGGCCGGCTCGAAGCCGCGCAACCCTTCCAGCACCGCCCGCTGGCTCAGGCCGTGGGCACGAGCCAAGGCAGCAGCGGCGAGGGCGTTGGCGACGTTGTGCGGCCCGGGCGGGCTGACGTCGTCGACGGCGCCGAGCTCGGCGGCGGCGCTCTGCCGTTCGTCGACGAACGCCCGGTCGGCGAGGAAGCCGTCCACCACGCCGAGCATGCCGACGGCCGGGATACCGAGCGTGAAGCCGACCGCGCGGCACCCCTCGACCACATCGGCGTCGCGGACCAGCTGCTCGGTGACCGGCTGGTCGGCGTTGTAGACGCACACCGCCCGGGCCCGCTCGTAGATGCGCGCCTTGTCGCCGGTGTAGGCGGCCATCGAGCCGTGCCAGTCCACGTGGTCCTCGGCGATGTTGAGGACGGCGGCGCCCTGCGCGGACATCGAGTACGTCCAGTGCAGCTGGAAGCTGGACAGCTCGACCGCGAGCACGTCGTACGGCTCGGGGTCCATGACGGCCTCGAGGATCGGGGTGCCGACGTTGCCGACCGCGGCGCTGCGCAGGCCACCGGCCCGGAGCATGGCGTCGAGCATGCCAACCGCGGTGGTCTTGCCGTTGGTGCCGGTGACCGCGAGCCACGGCGCCGGGTGCTCGGGGTCGCGCAGCCGCCAGGCCAGCTCGACCTCGCCCCACACGGGTACGCCGGACGCGGCCGCGGCGGCGAGCAGCGGTGCGTCGGGGCGCCAGCCCGGTGACGTGACGACGAGGTCGACCGGCTCGGGCAGGGCGCTGGTCGAGCCGGGGCCGAGGCGTACGTCGGCGCCGAGAATCCCCAGCAGGGTGGCCTTGTCGCGTTCGGTCTCGCCGTCGCGGTCGTCGACCACCGTCACCCGGGCGCCGAGGTGCACCAGGCTGTCGGCCGCGGCGAAGCCCGACACCCCGAGGCCGGCCACCGCGACGCGAACGTCGCCCCACGGCGAGTGCCGGTGCGCCTCGTTGATCCAGCCGACTGCGGTCACGCGCCCGCGACCCACTCGGCGTAGAAGATGCCGAGACCGGCCGCCACGCAGATGCCGCAGATGATCCAGAACCGGATCACGATGGTGACCTCGGCCCAGCCCTTGAGCTCGAAATGGTGCTGGAGAGGTGCCATCCGAAACAGCCGCTTGCCCTTGGTGGCCTTGAAGTACCCGACCTGCATGATCACCGACAAGGTGATGATCACGAACAGCCCGCCGAGCACCAGGAGCAGGACCTCGGTGCGGGTCAGCACGGCGAGGCCGGCCAGCGCCCCGCCGAGCGACAGCGACCCGGTGTCGCCCATGAAGATCTTCGCGGGCGCGGCGTTCCACCACAGGAAGCCGAAGCAGGCTCCGGTCAGCGCCGCCGCGACGACGGCCAGGTCGTACGGGTCGCGCACCTCGTAGCAGCCCCCACCACCGGTCGTCGCACAGCTCTGGTTGAACTGCCAGATGCACACCAGCGTGTACGCGCCGAACACCATCACCGAGGCACCCGTGGCGAGGCCGTCGAGCCCGTCGGTGAGGTTCACGCCGTTGCTCGTGCCGGCGATCATGAGCAGGACGAAGATCACGATCAGCGGGCTCCACAGCTCCCACTGGTGCATGTCGCGGATGAACGAGATGAACCTGCCGGCCGGCTCGCGGCCGTTCTCGTCCGGGAACTGCAGCGCCAGCACGGCGAACGTCACCGCGATCAGCGTCTGACCGGCGATCTTCGCCTTGCTGCGCAGGCCGAGGCTGCGCTGCTTGGAGATCTTGATGAAGTCGTCGAGGAACCCGACCAGCCCGAGCCCGACGAACAGGAACAGCAGCAGCCAGCCGGACGCCGTCGGCCACTGCCCGGTGAACACCTTGGCCACCAGGTAGCCGAAGACCACGGCGCAGATGATGACCAGACCGCCCATGGTCGGCGTGCCGCGCTTGGTGTGGTGCGAGGTCGGGCCGTCGTCACGGATCAGCTGACCGTAACCCTTGGCGATCAAGAAGCTGATGGCGAGTCGGGTGCCCAGCAGGGTGCCCAGCAAGCTGAGCCCACCGGCGAGCAGGATCGCCCTCATCCGCGTACCTCTTCCTCGTCGTTGGTCGTGCCGGCCAGCAGTGCTTCGGCGACCCGCTCGAGACCGGTCGCCCGCGACGCTTTGACGAGTACGACGTCGCCGGCGCCCACGTCATCGCGGAGGAACTCTACGGCGGCGTCCGCGTCTGGGACGAAGACGGACTCGCCGTTCCACGAACCCTCGAGCTCGGCGCCGAGATGCATCGGGCGGGCACCCTCACCCACCACGACCAGCCGTGACACGTTCAGCCGCACGACAAGTCTGCCGACCGCGTCATGCTCGTCATGGGACGCCGCGCCGAGCTCGAGCATCTCGCCGAGCACGGCGACCGTGCGCCGCCCGCCGGACCCGAGCACCGCCAGCGACTTGAGCGCGGCCCGCATCGAGTCCGGGTTGGCGTTGTAGGCGTCGTTGACGACCGTCACCCCGTCGGCGCGCTCGTGCACCTCCATCCGCCAGCGGGACCGCGACGTCAGCTCGCCGAGTGCTTCGACGACGACCGGCCACGGCACCCCGGCGGCGAGCGCGGTCGCGGCGGCGGCAGCGGCGTTGTGCGCCTGGTGCTCCCCGACCAGCTGGAGGGTCAGGTCGGCGGAACCGTCGGACGTGGTCAGCGTGAAGCGGGGCCGACCGTGCGCGTCCAGCTCGACCTCGCCCAGGCGTACGTCGGCCGCCTCCGCCGTCCCGTACCACCGCACCGGCGCGTCGGTGCGGCCGGCCATGCCGCGCACCAGGTCGTCGTCGATGTTGAGCACGGTTGTGCCGTCAACCGGCAGCGCCTCGACCAGCTCGCCCTTCGCCGCCGCGATGTCCTCGCGGGTGCCGAACTCGCCGAGATGTGCGACGCCGACGTTGAGCACCAGCCCGATCGTCGGTCCGGCCATCGCGGCGAGGTCCCGGATGTGGCCACGCCCGCGCGCACCCATCTCCACCACCAGGAACCGGGTGTCGGAGTCGCACCGCAGGGCCGTCAGCGGTGCGCCGATCTCGTTGTTGAACGAGCCTCTCGGGGCGACCGTCGGGCCGACCCGCTCGAGGATCTGGGCCAGCATGTCCTTGGCGCTGGTCTTGCCCTGCGAGCCCGTCACGCCGATCACCGTGCACCCGGGTAGCCGCGACAGCACGGCCCGGGCGAGCCTGCCGAGCGCCACCACCGGGTCGGCCGTCACGACGCACGGCACCTCCACCGGTCGCGCGGCCAGCACTCCCGCAGCGCCGGCCGCCACCGCCGCTTCGGCGTAGTCGTGGCCGTCGACGTGCTCGCCGAGGACGGCCACGAACAGCCCGCCGGCGTCGATGTCACGGGAGTCGACCGACGGCGGCGCGGTGACCACGGTCTCCCTGGCCGCCTCGAGGTCCGGGCCGGCGACCGCGCCGTCCACCAGGTCGGCGACCTCGCCGAGCGTCAGCGGGATCATCGGTCGCTCCCGGCACCGGCCAGACCGCTCAGCACCGCGCGGACCACCTCGCGGTCGTCGAACGGATGCACCACACCGGCCACTTCCTGCCCCTGCTCGTGTCCCTTGCCGGCGACGAGTACGCAGTCGCCCGGCGCCGCCTTGGTCAGTGCGGTCTCGATCGCCGTCCGCCGGTCGCCCACCTCGACCACCTCGGCCCGCTCGGCCTCCGGCACTGTGGTCGTGCCCTCGACGACGGCGGCCCGGATCGCCGTCGGGTCCTCGGTGCGCGGGTTGTCGTCGGTCACGACCAGCAGGTCGCTGAGCCGGGCCGCGACCTGTCCCATCATCGGTCGCTTGCCACGGTCCCGGTCACCGCCGGCCCCGATCACCGTGATCAGCCGCCCCGCGGTGACCGGCCGCAGGGCGGCCAGCACGGCCTGCACGGCGTCCGGCTTGTGGGCGTAGTCGACGACGACGGTGAAGCCCAGGTCGCTGGCGATCCGCTCCATCCGCCCGGGTACGCCAGTGAGGCTGGACATCCCCTGCGCCACCAGGGAGATCGGCACCCCGCACTCACCGAGCGCGGCGACCGACGCGAGCGCGTTGGCCACGTTGAACCGGCCCGGCACGGCGAGCCGCACCAGGTGCCGTGAGCCGTCCGGAGCGACCACGACGAAGGTGGAGCCGTCGGCCGTCGCGACGATGTCCTCGGCCCGCCAGTCGGCCGGCGCGCCCGACGGGGAGAACGTCGCCATCGAGATGTCGGCCTGCTCGAGCAGCCGCCGGCCGTACGGGTCGTCGACGTTGACCAGGCCACGCGCCGCCCGGGCCGGCGTGAACAGGGCGGCCTTCGCCGCGAAGTAGTCCTCCTCGTCGGTGTGGAAGTCCAGGTGGTCCCGGCCCAGGTTGGTGAACACGGCGACGTCGAACACCACGCCGTCGACCCGGCCCATCACCAGCGCGTGGCTGGACACCTCCATCGCGCAGGCGTCGACCCCACGTTCCTCCATCACGGCGAACAGCGCGTGTAGGTCGGGCGCCTCCGGCGTGGTGAGCGCGGTCTTGACGTACTCGCCCGCAACCCGGGTGCCGACCGTGCCGACGACGGCCGGCGTCTGACCGGCGCCGACCAGGCCGGCCTCGATCATGAAGCAGGACGTCGTCTTGCCATGCGTGCCCGTGACACCGATCGTGCGGAGCCGCTCGGCGGGCCGGCCGTAGACCTCGGCCGCGACGACCCCGAGCACGCCGCGGGGCGTGTCCACGACCCATACCGGGACGTCGGCCGTGACCCGCGCCCGGCCGTTGGCATCGGTCAGCACCGCCGCCGCACCGACAGCCACGGCCGCCGTGGCGAAGTCGGCTCCGTGCACCGAGGCGCCCGGCAGCGCCGCGTAGAGGTCTCCCGGCTCGACCCGGCGGGAGTCGAGCGTCACGCCGCTGACCTGCACCGCCGCGGCGTCCGCGCGGCCGGGGCCGCCGACCAGGGCCCCGCCGACAACGTCGACCAGGGAGCCGAGGCTGAGCCGGGGTGGTCGACGCGGTCGGCTCGAGAGCGGCCGGTCGCTGAGGTCTGGGGGCACGGCGAGAGGCTACCGGCGGTCAGTAACCGAGCGGCAGTTCGGGTGAGCGTGAGCCGGTCGGCGGCACTCCGTACTTCTGCAGTGCGTAGCTGGTGATGTCGTGGAAGACCGGCCCGCCGGCCGTGCCGCCGCCATCGGACGTGGACGGCTTCTGCAGCACGATGTACGTCACGACGCGCGGGTCGTCGGCCGGGGCGAAGCCGGCGAAGGACAAGGTGTAGCCGCCGCCCTCGTAGCCGCCGCCGTCGGGGTTAACCCGCTGCGCCGTGCCGGTCTTGCCGGCCACCCGGTAGCCGTCGATGGCAGCCGACGGCGCCGTCCCGTTGTCGGCCGTGACCATCTCCATCATCTCGGTCACCTGATCGGCCGCGTTTTTGCTGACCACCCGGCGTGACTTTGCGGGCCCGGCGGGCTCGACCTCGCCGCCGGCGCCGACGTACCCCTTCACCAGGCTGGGCCGCACGTACTCCCCGCCGTTGGCGATGGCCGAGACGGCCGCCGTCATCTGCACCGCGTTGACCGAGAGCCCCTGGCCGAATGCGATGGTGTCGCGGCTGATCGGCTGCCAGCTCTCGGGCGGCGGCAGCAGACCCTTCGTCTCCCCGGCGAGGCCGAGGTCGGTGCGCTGTCCGAGCCCGAACGCGCGCAGGTAGTCGTAGAGGTCCTCGGGCTCGATCTGCTCGGCGGCGACGGCCGTGCCGATGTTCGACGACCGGGCGATCACCCCGGCGAGCGTCATGTGCAGGGTCTCGTGCGGCCACCAGTCCTTGATCGTGTCGGGGCCGCGGCGGAGCAGCCCGGGGACGCTGACCTTGGTCCGCGACGTCACCTTGCCGGCGTCGATCAGCGCCGCGGTCGTCAACACCTTCTGCACGCTGCCCGGCTCGTACACGTCCTGCACAGCTCGGCTGCCGCGGTCCGCCTTCGGCGCCTTGCCCGGCTTGTTGGCGTCGAAGCTCGGGTAGTCAGCCAGTGCGAGCACCTGCGAGGTGCGCGGGTCCATCACCACCACCGCGCCGGAGATCGAGCCGGTGTCGTCGACCGCCTGCCGCAGCCGTCGCTGGGCGTAGAACTGCAGGTCCTCGTCGATGGTCAGGGCCACACCCTTGCCCGGCTTCGGCTCCACGACCGAGGAGTCGGCCAACGGGATCCGGGTGCCCTGGGCATCGGTGACGTAGGTGGCGTGCCCGTCCTTTCCCTTCAGCATCTGCTCCATCGCGAGCTCGATCCCGGCGAGGCCGTGGCCGTCGCTGCCGACGAAGCCGACCAGGTTGGACGCGATGTCGCCGGCGGGGTACGTGCGCAGCGGGTCGCGCTCGGTGTAGACACCGGCCAGGTCCTTCGCCTCGAGCTCGGCCATGATCGCGTCGGCGTCCTTCGGCATCACACGGCGGGCGAGGTACGAGTACTGGGTGCCCGGCTTGCGCAGCGCCTTCACCAGCGTGAGGTAGCTGACGTCGATCCGGTCGGCGATGATTTTGGCGATCTGCGGCGCCTTCGCGCTGGTCCGGGTCGGGTCGGCGAACAGCAGCTCGGCGTCCACGGTCTGCGCCAGCGGGGCACCGTCTCGGTCGACGACGGCCCCGCGCGACGCGGTCAGCGTGACCTCGGTCGCGCCCTCGTACTTGTCCGAGAGCTCGGAGTACGCGTGCGCGTCGATCCCCTGGATCTGCACCAGCCGGCCGGCGAACAGGGAGAACACGAAGACCATCAGCAGCAGCCCGGCGCGAAGCCGGAAGGTGGGACGGCCCATCCGGACCCGGCGCCGGCTACGGCTCCTGTTCCGCGATCGGTGCGTCACCGGACTCCTCCCCGCTGTCTCAGTCGCTCGTGTCCAGTGGCAGTGCGTGCTGCGGGTCGGCCGGCGCCGGTGTGCCGCGCACGGTGCCGTCGGCCAGGAACAGGAAGGCTGGGCTGGAGTTCGGCACCATGCCGAGGCGGTCCGCCTCCCGCGCCACCCGACCGGGAGCCCGCAGCGCGTCGACGCCGATCTCCAGCGACTGCTTCCGCTCGGCCAGCCCGTCGGCTCGCTGCTCCAGCGAGTTGGCGTAGAACGCCTGGTGCTGCAGCGTCGTGTTGAGGACGAGCAGGCCGACCAGGCCGATGCCGAGCACCGCCAGCACCAGCGCCGCGAACGGAACCCGCGGCGCCCGCTGCTCGGGCCGGCGGACCACCGAGAGCCGGGCCCGCTGCTGGGCGACGGCGTCGGCCAGCCGCGGTACCCGGGCGCGGGTCTGGGCCAGGAACGAGCTCACGCTGCCTCCCGCAGTCGTTCGGCGGCCCGCACCCGTACCGAGGCGGCCCGCGGGTTGGCGGTGATCTCTGCGTCGTCGGCGAGCTCGGCGCCGCGGGTCAGCAGGCGCAGCTCCGGCTCGTGGCCGGCCGGCACGACCGGCAGGTCCTCGGGTACGTCGGTGCGGGAGCGGGTGACCAGCACCTGCTTGGCGATGCGGTCCTCCAGGGACTGGTACGACATGACGACGATCCGGCCACCCACGGCGAGAGCGTCGATGGCCGCGGGCAGGGCCCGGCGGAGCGCGCCGAGCTCGTCGTTGACCTCGATCCGCAGCGCCTGGAAGGTGCGCTTGGCGGGATGCCCGCCAGTGCGTCGTGCCGCGGCCGGGATCGATGCCCGAATCAGCTCCACCAGCGCGGCGCTCGACGTCAGCGACTGCTGCTCCCTCGCCGCGACGATGGCCCGGACGATCCGGGGAGCGAACCGCTCCTCGCCGTACTGCCGCAGCACCTTCACCAGCTGGTCGGCCGAGTAGGTGTTCAGCACGTCGGCGGCGGTCGGCCCACGGGTGGGGTCCATCCGCATGTCCAGCGGGGCGTCGGCACGGTAGGCGAAACCACGCTCGGTCTCGTCCAGCTGCATCGACGACACCCCGAGGTCGAACAGCACCGCCTGCACCCGTGCGATGCCGAGCCCGGCGAGCACCTCAGGGATCTCGTCGTACACCGCGTGCGCCGGGCTGAACCGGTCACCGAACGGCGCGAGCCTGGTGGTCGCCAGCTCGAGTGCCCGCGGGTCGCGGTCGATGCCGACGACGCGGGCCTGCGGGCACCGGTCGAGGACCGCCTCCGCGTGGCCGCCGAGGCCGAGCGTGGCATCGACGAGCACCGAGCCTGGCTGCGTCAGCACCGGGGACACCAGCGCGAGGATCCGGTCCAGGAGTACGGGGACGTGGCGTGAGGCGGTCATCGGCGTCAGTTCGCCAGCGCCGTGAGGACGACGAGGACGACGGCGAGCGCGCTCGAGGCGGCCGCGGTGAAGGCGATCACGGCGAGGCCGTCCTTGACCTCTTCGCGGACCCGGCGCTGCGGCCGGTCGTCCACGGTGCCCTCTACCTGCATCTCGACCCCCTCGAACGGTGCTGCGGTGTGGAAACTGCGGGACCGGGCTTCGCGGGCCCGGTCATGGGTGCTGCTCGTGCGTTGTCGCGCTGCTGCGGGTGGGGGCGACCTGCTGGCCTTCGTACGGCCAGGTCTCCGCCCGCTCGGTTCGGGGAGTGGCCCTCTGCCACCGGGGAAGGTGTGTCAGATGACCTGTCGGGAGCGGGCGGGAGACCTCGTCGTACGACGGTCTGAGGTCGCGTGCTGGAGGTCAGACCAGGCCGGGCAGCACCTCCTCCGAGAGGTCGGAGAACGCCTGCTCCTGCTCGCCCGAGTAGGTCTGCCACGCCTCGGCGTCCCAGATCTCGACTCGGTTCATGGCGCCGATGACCACGCAGTCGCGACTGAGCGTCGCGTACTCACGCAGCATCGGCGGGATGGTGATCCGGCCCTGCCGGTCTGGCGTCTCGTCCGAGGCACCGGCGAACAGCATGCGCATGTAGTCGCGAGCGCGCTTGTTGGTGACGGGCGCCTGCCGCATCTGCTCGGTCAGCGTGGCGAACTCCGCGTTGGGCCACACGTAGAGGCAGCGGTCCTGCCCTCTCGTGATCACGAGGCCCTCCTCCAGCTGGTCGCGAAACTTGGCGGGGAGGAAGAGCCGGCCCTTGTCGTCCAGGCGAGGCGTGTGGGTACCGAAGAACATCCCCAACCACCTCCTCTTCCTCCAGCGCGCCCCACCATACCCCACTTTCCCCCACACGCAATCTCCAAAAGGGGCGTTTTACGCTGTAACCGCCACCCTGTGGTGGGAACGACCGCGGCCGCTTACCACCGGGCCGGAGGTGATGCCTGGACCCGGAGCAGCGCCTGCGCGCCGGCCATATCGCCAACGGGGCGGACAGATTTGGCTCAGTGGTGGAGAGTGGTGGTCATGGGGTTTGCCCGCGGCGCCTGATCCATTGCCGCGGCTGCCCCGTACTAACAGCGTCGAAAGAGACCACATCGTTACGGCGAACCCGACCACCGCGACGACGATCGTTTCTTAGGATCGACGCGGCATCGGTACGACGAGCGGGAGGCATTCAGTGTCGATGGAAGTGACGGCCGACGGCCCAGCCGACGGCCTCGGGGACTCCACAGGTCAGCCCGTCGACCTCGACCGGCTCGCGAAGGTCATCGACCGGATCCGCAACGCGGTCGAGACCGTGATCGAGGGCAAACCCGACGTGGTACGGCTGGCGCTGACGGTACTGCTGGCCGAGGGTCACCTGTTGATCGAGGACGTTCCGGGCGTCGGCAAGACGATGCTGTCGAAGGCGCTGGCCCGTTCCATCGACTGCTCGGTCAAGCGGATCCAGTTCACCCCCGACCTGCTGCCCTCCGACGTGACCGGCGTGTCGGTCTACAACCAGGAGACGCGCCACTTTGAGTTCCGTCCCGGTGGCGTGTTCGCCAACATCGTGGTCGGCGACGAGATCAACCGTGCCTCGCCCAAGACCCAGTCGGCGCTGCTCGAGTGCATGGAGGAGGCCCAGGTCACGGTCGGGGGCTCCACGTACGTGCTGAACGCGCCGTTCATGGTCATCGCGACGCAGAACCCGATCGAGATGGAGGGCACCTATCCCCTCCCCGAGGCGCAGCGCGACCGGTTCATGGCACGCGTGTCGATGGGCTACCCGGTCGAGTCGGCCGAGCTGGCGATGCTGAACAGCCGCACCGCGACCAACCCGCTCGACCGGGTGGAGCCGGTCACCCACGCGGATGAGATCGCCGCGCTGATCGACGTGGTGAAGACGGTGTACGTCGCGGAGTCCGTCCAGCAGTACGCCGTCACGCTGACCACGGCGACCCGACGGTCCTCGGACCTGCGGCTCGGCGCCTCCCCGCGGGCGACGCTGCACCTCGTCCGGGCCGCGCGGGCGTCCGCCGCGCTGGACAACCGCGACTACGTCGTCCCCGACGACGTCCAGGCCCTGGCCGGCTCCGTGCTCGCCCACCGGCTGCTGCCGAACGCCGAGGCCCATCTGGCCGGTCGCTCCGCCGAGCGGATCGTGGCCGACATCGTGCGGTCCGTACCCACCCCCGAGCACCGCCCGCGCACCTCCTCCGGCCGGTGACCCACGGTGCGTGACTCGCTGTCCGCCCTGACGACCCGAGGTCGCGCCTTCGTCGCCGCCGGGCTGACCTGCCTGTTCTGCTCGATGGTGCTCGGGCAGAAGGACCTGCTGCGGATCGGCATCCTCGTCTTGCTGCTGCCGATGGTCACCGTGCTGATGATCAGCCGCGCGCGCTACCGGCTGTCCTGCTTCCGCACCATCAACCCGTCGCGCATCCCGGTCGGCAAACCGACCCGGGTCACCCTCTCGCTGGACAACCGTGGCCGGATGCCGTCGAACCTGGTGCTGGTCGAGGACCAGGTGCCGTACGTGCTCGGCACCAGGCCGCGGTTCGTGCTCGACGAGGTCGGGCCGCGCTGGCGGCGCGAGATCAGCTACACCGTCCGGTCCGACGTGCGCGGGCGCTTCACGATCGGGCCGTTGCGGATCCGGATCAGCGACCCGTTCGGGCTGATCGAGCTGACCCGGGCCTTCCAGGCCCGCAACACCCTGACCGTGACGCCGGAGGTGCAGCCGCTGCCGGACGGCCAGCTCAGCGGCGAGTGGTCCGGCACCGGCGACAACCGGCCGCGGGCCTTCGCCGCCGCCGGCGCCGAGGACGTCACGGTCCGCGAGTACCGCGACGGCGACGACCTGCGGCGGGTGCACTGGCCGTCGTCGGCACGGATGGGCGAGCTGATGGTGCGCCGTGAGGAGCAGCCGTTCCAGAGCCGCGCGACGCTGATCATCGACACCCGCGAGAACGCGCACCGAGGGAGCGGACCGGCCTCGTCGTTCGAGTGGATGATCACCGCCGCCGCGTCCATCGGCGTCCATCTCGCCCGCAACGGGTACGCCCTGCGGCTGGTCAGCGAGTCCGGCGACGACCCGGTCGGCCAGTGGCACGACCGCGGGTCGGGATCCGTCGGCGACACCGAGGACCTGCTCGACCATCTGGCCGTGATCGAGGCCAGTGACCGCGAGTCCCTCGAGCTCCCGCGCAACCGCGAGGACCGCAGCGGCGTCATCGTCGCGATCGTCGGCCTGCTCCAGCAGCGCGACCTCGCCGCCGTCCGCCGGTTGGCCCAGGGATCGGTCGCCGGCTATGCGATCGTCGTCGACATCACCGGCTGGCTGCGGCCCGGCTCGCCCGAGCGGGCCGACATCGAGGAACGGATGGAACGCACCGTCGGCGAGCTGCGCGCCAACGGCTGGCGGGTCACGCTGGCCGAGCCGCAGGACCGCGTCGCGACGCTGTGGGCGCAGCTGCTCCGGCCGTTGCGCGGTGGGCTGATCAACCTGCCGGCCGACCAGGTGCGCGCCCAGGGCGCCCGGGTCGCGCGAGGTGGGTCATGACGGGCCGCCTCAGCGGCGAGGCCAGGCTGGCCCTGCTGGCGTGGGCGACCACGCTGGCCTGCGCCCTGGCGTTCGCGCCCCTGCTCCAGGGTTTCGGGTACGTCATGGCGGCACTGGTCATCACCGCCATGCCGGTGGGCGTCGGGATCGCCCTCCGGTCCTCGCGGCTGCCGCCCTGGGCCGTGCTCACCGGGCAGGTGGTCGCGCTGGTGGTCTGGCTGACCGCGGTGTACGGCGACGGCGCCATCCTCGGCCTGATCCCGACCCGCGAGTCGGCCGAGTCGATCCGGCTGCTGCTCGAGGCCGGCCTCGAGTCGGCCAGGTCCGAGCCACCACCGGCACCGGCGACCGGCGGCCTGCTGGTGCTGGTCGTGCTCGGGATCGCCGGGTGCCACCTGTTGGTCGACCTGTTCGCCGCCACCTTGCACCGGGTGCCGCTGACCGGCCTCCCCTTGCTCGCCCTCTACACCGTCCCGGCCGCCGTGGCGCCCGACGGCGTCCCGACGATGGCGTTCGTGGTCGGCGCCGCAGGGTTCGTGCTGCTGCTGGCCTCCGACGAGCGCAGCCGGCTCGGCCACTGGGGCCGCCAGCTCGTCTCCGACGGCATTCGATCCGAGCAGGCGCAGCGCCGGATCACCAGCAGCACCTTCAACGCGGCGGCGCAACGGGTCGGCGTCATCTCGATCGTGGCGGCCGCCGCCGTGCCGCTGCTGCTGCCGCAGTTCCCCGACGGGTTGTTCGGCCAGGGCACCGGCACCGGTCCCGGTGGGGGCGGACGGGTCAACGTCAGCAACCCGATGATCGACCTGAAACGCGACCTGACCGAGCAGTCGACCCGTCCGGCGATGACCGTGACGACCGACGGCCCCCCGCCGCAGTACTTCCGGATGGTCGCCCTCGACAAGTTCGACGGTCGACGCTGGTCGGCGTCGGCACGACGGCTCGGCACGCAGTTCAGCGTCGACCAGCCGCTGGTGCCGCCGCCGGGTCTCGACGACGAGGTCGACCGCCGTACCCAGGACTTCGAGGTCCATCTCGCCTCCGGCTTCCGGACCGACTGGCTGCCGGCGCCGTACGCTCCGAGCGAGGTCGACGTCGGCAGCGACTGGCGGTACAACCCCGAGACGATGGACATCGTCGTCGGCGACGAGGACCTGGACACCGAGGGCCTGTCCTACAGCGTCACGTCGGTGCTGGCCCAGCCGAACGCCCGCGACCTGCTGGAGTCGACCGGCGCACCGGCCAGAATCACCAACGCCTACACGGATCTGCCCGACGACCTCCCGCCCGAGGTGGAGGACCTCACCGACCAGATCACCGGCACCGGCACCCGGTACGACAAGGCGGTCAGGCTGCAGATGTGGTTCCGCGAGGGCGGCGACTTCGAGTACACCCTGGACGCGCCCACCGGGCACAGCGACGACGACCTGGTGGCGTTCCTGATCGAGGATCGGCGTGGGTACTGCGAGCAGTTCTCGGCCGCGATGGCCGTGATGGCTCGACATGCCGGGATCCCTGCCCGCGTCGCGGTCGGCTTCCTACGCGCCGAGTCCGCCGGAGGCGGCCGCTTCACCTACACCCAGGCGGCATTGCACGCCTGGCCCGAGCTGTACTTCGAGGGCGCGGGCTGGGTGCGCTTCGAGCCCACGCCGGGCGCCCGTGACGGCGCCGTCGCCCCCTCCTACAGCACCGGTGACATCGGTGCCGACGACCCCGACGCGACGGCCGGCCCGTCCGCCAGCGCGTCACCGACGACGTCGCCGACGCTGCCCGAGCGCGAGGCCGACCCCGGAGCGGCCGCCGCGTCCGACTCGGGTGGGCAATGGGGACGCGGACTGCTCCTCGCCGGCGGGGTGATCCTGGTGCTCGCCGCGATCCCGGGCCTGTCGCGGGTCGGCCTGCGGCGGCGCCGCTGGGCACGTGCCGGCGACGCCCGTGAGCTGGCCGAGGCTGCGTGGGCAGAGCTGCGTGACACCGTCATCGACCTCCGGCACTCCTGGCCGGACGACACACCGCGTCGAACGGCCGCCGCCCTCCAGCCGATCCTGGCGCACGACTAGCCGGCCGGCAACGCGCTGCAGCGGGTGGCGATCATGGTGGAACGGGCGCGCTTCGCGCGGGCGCCGGGTGACATCTCCCAGCTGCGGGCCGACACGGAGACGGTCACCGACACCCTGCATCGGCGCGAGGTGCGGGCGGACAGGGTGCGGGCCGCACTGCTGCCCCGGTCCTTGCCCGCGGCCTACCGACGGTGGAACGCGCAGCGGCCGATCAGAAGCCAGACTGGCGACGACGACGCCAGCGCTCTTCCATCCGCTCCATGAACGACGACGAGCTCGCCGACCGGGACGCGCGCTCTCGTGACCGGGACCGGTCACGCCCCCGGCTGCTGACCGGCTGAGCCTGCGGGTCGGACCCGACCAGCCGGAGCGGCTCGGGCTGGTTGCTCTTGCGCCAGGCGGTGAGGGCGATGTACGCGCTGGCCAGCATCATCACGAAGCCCACGACGCTCACGACGGTCACCGGCAAGATGACGCCGGTCATCAGCAAGGCGATGCCCAGCAAGAACGCGCCGCCGGCAGCGATCGCGATCCGGCGCTGACGTGAACGCATGCTCGACCCGCGCAGCGCGGACGCGAACTTCGGGTCCTCCGCTGCGAGCGCCTGCTCCAGCTCTGCGAGCAGTCGCTGCTCCTCCTCGGAGAGCGGCACCGTGTCCTCCACTTCGCCTCACCCGACGGCCACTATGCGCGGCCATGCGACCAGTCTAGGCAGCGTCCGGGCCTTCCGAAACCCGGACCGGGCATTACGGGCAAGACCTACCCCAACGGGGCGCGGTTATTCAGCATTTCAGGGGATCTCTGTCACCGAGCCGTCGTGCTCACCCGACCACGACACGCCTCAGGGTCGGCGGGACCCGATCAGCGCCGCCGGACGTACGACTGTCGAACCGAACCGCAGGGTCGCCTGGTCAACGGCCCGCTCGGCCTCGAACCAGCCGGGGTCGCGCGCCCCGAGCACCAGCTGCCGGGGTGCGCGGGCCGCCGCGACCAGACCGGATACCCGTACCCCGACCAGCCGGATGCGCGCACGGGGCCGCAGCACGGAGAACAGCTCGGCGGCGGCGGCATAGATGTCGGCGGCGAGGTCAGTGGTTTCGCGCAGTGTCCGGGACCGGGTGATCGTGCGGAAGTCGGAGAACCGCACCGTGATGACGACGACCCGGCCGACGACACCACCTCGCCGCATCCGAGCGGCGACCCGGGTCGACAGCCGCAGCAGCTCGCGGCGGATCAGGATCGGGTCGTCGGTGTCGCGGCCGAACGTCTCCTGGTGCCCCATGGTGCGCTCGGGCTCCTGAATGCTCGCGCGTGGCGTCACCGTGTGGCTGCCAGCGCCCCAGGCCAGCCGGTGCAGGTGGGCGCCGGCCACCGGACCGAGCGCATGCTGCAGCGTGCTGACCGGAGTGTGTGCGAGGTCGGCGACCGTGACCAGCTCGAGCCGATGCAGTCGCGCTGCCGTCTTCTTGCCCACGCCCCACAACGTCTCGATCGGCAACGGGTGCAGGAAACCAAGGACCTCGTCGGGGCGGACGACCAGCAACCCGTCGGGCTTGGCCAGCTCCGAGGCGATCTTCGCGACCGTCGTGATCGGCGCGACGCCGACCGAGCAGGTGATGCCTTGCTCGTCGGCGATCCGGGCCCGCAGCTGCTCACCGATCTGCTCCGGACTGCCGAACCGCCGAGCGGCGCCGGACACGTCCAGGAACGCCTCGTCGATGGACAGCGCCCGCACCAGCGGAGTGACGCTGCGGAACGTCTCCATCACCGCCGAAGACACGCTCTGCACGCCGAGGGAGTCGGGCGAAACCACAACGGCCCGAGGGCACAGCCGGAGCGCCCGGCGCATCGGCATCCCCGAGCGCACCCCGCAGGCGCGTGCCGGGTAGGTCGCGGACAGCACCACCCCTCGGCCGCCGGCACCGACGACCACCGGGACGTCGCGCAGCTCGGGTCGGTGCCGGATCGACACCGATGCGAAGAACGCGTCCATGTCGATGTGCAGGATGGGGGTGTCGGTCATCGCACCCGCCGGCGGACTGGGCCGCCCGTGGGGCCGCCAGTGAGGCGGCCAGTGAGGCGGCCCGTGAGGCAGCCGGTGCGGCAGCCCGCGGGGTCGGGGTCAGCGGC
Organism: Propionibacteriales bacterium; assembly: GCA_009379735.1. Lineage (GTDB taxonomy): Bacteria > Actinomycetota > Actinomycetes > Propionibacteriales > Nocardioidaceae > WHTB01. Next base: position 10,173 of record WHTB01000009.1, on the reverse strand, counting down.
GGACGGCGAGCACGTGCAGCTGGGTCGCCACGGCGCGAAGCTCCGGCCGGTTGGCCGCCTCGGCCTCGAGCCGGAGCAGCGCGTCAGCCGCCCCCGGCTCGCCGTCGACCAGGGCGCTGGGCACCAGGTCGGCGAAGACCCGGACACCGTGCACGGTCTCGACGTCATAGCCGGTCGCGTCGAGGGCCGCGACCACCCCGGGCTCGGTGAAGCGCCTCGGCGCGGGGGACACCGCCCCGCCGCCGGCTGCGTCGTCGGCCGCGGCGAGCAGGCGCTGCGCGTCGGCGAGATGGCCGGCCAGCGCTCGCGAGAACACCGCGGCCGTGTGTTGCGCCACCAGCAGGCTGATCCGGCCGCCGGGTCGAAGGGCGGCGGCCAGCACGCGGAGCGCCTGGTCGGGGTCGTCGACGACCTCGAGGACGCCGTGGCAGAGCACGATGTCGGCGCTCGCCTCCCCGACGACGTCGAGCAGGTCGGTCGCGTCGCCCTGCACGCCGCGCACCCGATTTTGCACGCCCGACTCGGAGGCCCGACGGGCCAGCGACGCCAGCGCGTCCGGACTGGGGTCGACGACGGTGACCTGATGACCGGACGTCGCGACCCGGACGGCGAACCCGCCGGTGCCGCCGCCGAGGTCGAGCACGTCCAGTGGTCGCGCGTCGGCGAGGGTGGCGGACTGCGTGTCGAGGCTGGACTGCAACGCATCCCAGACCACGGCAGTACGTACGGCGCTGCGCCGATGCTCAAGCCGGTGCTCGGCACGGGTGTCTGGGCGGGCATCCACGGCCTCCACCCTAGTGGGGTGCGAACGTTCATCCGGAGCGCCTCACGACCTGGCCCCTGGCGCGCTGACCTCACCCGCCCCGACCGGCTCAGCTCGCCTCCGCGCCGGCGCCGCCAGGCTCGCGCAGCGGCGCCGACGTCGGCAGCGACGGCTGGTACGGGACGCCCAGCGCGCGCTGCACCAGGAAGAGGTATCGCTCGACGTCGCGCACCAGGTCGTCGGCGTCGCGGGTCGACACCTGCCGGTCCAGACCGGCCTCGGCGGCCGCGCGCTTGCCGGCACCGGCAGAGAAGAAGCTCGCCCACTCCCCCATCTCGGGCGCCACCTGGGCCAGCAACGTCCAGGCGTTGCGCTGGGCGCCACGTCGACTCGGCCGAGTGCGGACCGAGAGCAGGGCAGCCGTTGCCCGCAGGGCGGCGACATGAGCCGCGGCATAGCGCCGGGTCGGCTCGGCGCTCATCGCCGCCTCGGTCAGCGCCTCCCGGGCTCGGGTCAGCGCGGTCAGGGCAGCCTCCGGCAGCGGTGCGGTGGAGACCGGTCGCAGCGCACGAGCGGCAGCAGCCATCTCGCCGCCCCCTCAGCCAGTCGTGGCCTGGAGCCGCCAGGCACCCAGACCCCAATCGAAGACCAGGTCGAACACGCCGCGCTGACCCGACACGGCACCACTCGCGGATCCGGTGCGGCCGTTCGCGGCGTCGACTCGCCACACCTCACGCTCGGCCGGCGGGTCGATCACCGCAACGTCCTGGGTCGGCGACTCCCACCAGCTGCCGGTCTCGATCCAGTGCCCGACCACCTCATGCACGAGCCACAGCCGCCCCTGCCACAAGAACTGCTCGGGCGCCTCGACTCCGTCCACCACCCCTCGACGGACCTCGATCGCGTCGTCGTTCGTCACGTTCGCCATCACCCCTCCTAGGGCCGTCGACGGAGGCACTCGGGTCGAGCGCCGGGCAAGCAGCACACAGCTCAGCTGCTTCGGGGAAGTCAGCGACCCGCTCCGGCGAGGACGGGGGTCGAGGTCCGTCCCCGCCGAAGCGGTGCCGCGTCCTCGGGGTGCGGGGCCGCGAACACCGCTCCGAGGGTGTTCGAACGTCTGTTCGAACACCCCTACGATAACCCCCACCCCCGACAGTCCGTCAAGGCCGAATTTCGCCGCCGCTGAATGCTGGCTAAAGTCGCCGCATGACTCACGCCGAACACCCGTCGATCCAGCGCGTCACGACCGAGCTCGCCGCCCGCGGGGCCACCGGCGACGTCCGCGTACTCCCCGACTCCGCACGCACCGCGGCCGCCGCGGCGGCTGCGCTCGGCTGCGAGGTCGGAGCGATCGCCAACAGCTTGGTCTTCGCCGCCGACGGCGCGCCCGTGCTGATCCTCACCTCGGGCGCGCACCGTGTCGACACGGACAAGTGCGCGACCGACCTCGGCGTCACCGCCCTCCGCCGCGCCACGCCGGAGTTCGTCCGGACGCACACCGGCCAGGCGATCGGCGGAGTCGCCCCGATCGGGCATCCCGCACCCATCCGTACGCTGGTCGACCGATGGCTGCAGAAGTACGACGACGTGTGGGCCGCGGCGGGACATCCTCACGCCGTCTTCAACACCACCTACGACGAGCTGCTGCGGATGACCGACGGCGCCGCCATCGAGGTTGAGTGAGCGCGATGGAGATCTGGGTCAACCCACGCTGTTCCAAGTGCCGCACGGCCACCGCCGCGCTCGACGAGGCCGGCGTCGAGTACGTCGTACGCCGCTATCTCGACGACCCGCCGACGGTCGACGAGCTCACCGCGGTCATCGACCGGCTCGGCCTCGAGCCGTGGGACGTCGTCCGCAGCGGCGAGGCGGCCGCCACCGAGGCCGGCCTCGACACGCTGCCGAAGGATGCGGCCCATCGCGGCGACTGGATCGCGGCGATGGTCGCGCATCCGATCCTCATTCAGCGGCCGATCATCACGACCGACGACGGCACGACCGTGGTGGCCCGCGACGCCGAGACGCTGCGCCAGGTGCTCTAGGGCCTGTCCGGCGGATCATGTGACTGTCGAAGCTTCGAGTCGTTGACATGAGCATGGGGCGGGGAGATTTAACTCATGAGGGGTGGGCCCGGCTGAAGCCGCATCTGCCGAAGTCTGGGCAGCGTGGCGGCCGCTGGGTCAACCACCGGAAGGTCATCAACGGCATCCCGGAACCGAAGAACCAGCGGGCCAACCGACGACGAAGGGGCAGCGAGGGCGGTCGACCCGCAGGCTTCGACAAGACGATCTACAAGCGAAGGAACGAAGTCGAGCGAACGATCAACGCGTTGAAGAACTCCCGGGCCGTGGCCACGAGGTTCGACAAGCGGGCCTACGTCTTCCACGGAACATTCACCGTCGCAGCGATCCTCTTATGGCTCCGACCATGATCCTCCGGGCACACCCTAGCCCTGCGAGTCCGGCTTCCAGTCCTGGACCAGGAGACCGAGCAGTACCTCGTCCAGGAACTCGCCCATCACCCAGGCCGATGAGCGCAGCACCCCCTCACGGACGAAGCCGTTGCGCTCGGCGGAGCGCAGCATCGCGGCGTTGTCCGACAGCGACTCGATCTGCAGCCGCTGCAGGCCGCGCACGACGAAACCGTAGTGGCACAGCGTCGCGACCACGTCGGTGCCGTAGCCCTTGCCGCGGGAGGACGACAGCAGTCCAAGGCCGATGTGCGCGGACCGGTTGTGGTTGTCGATGCCCCACAGCACCGCGGTGCCGACCAGCGTGCCGCCGCCCAGCTCCACCACAGAGAACGGGACGCGCCCTTGCTCCTTGTCGTCCACCACGAGCCGCGAGTCCTTCGAGCCGGGCGTGATCGGCCGCCACGGTCGGCTTTCGGCCCGCGAGGAGTTGACCACGTCGTCGTAGAGCTCAGCCCGCAGGATTGGGATGTCGTCCTCGTGCCGGGCCCTGAGCCCGACCTTGCTGCCCCTTAGCATGCAAGCTTCCTATCCGACCGGGCTCGGCGACGGCAATCCAATATGGCAACTGCATCGATTCCTCCCAGAGCCTGGGGACGCGTCGCGGGCCCGAGAAGATCCGCCGGACAGGCCCTCGGCCTCGGCCTTCGACCGCGAGACGAACAAGCAGCGCATCACCGTCGAGCAGGGCGACAACCGCCTCAGCAGTGGCGAGGCATCGCCACCGGCCCGAAAACCAGTGGAGCCGCACTTCCGTGCACCGTTACCGTGCTCCCGCCCCCTTGCCGCCTTGTTGAGGACGTGCCGTTGTACACCCAGTGAGACCTCGCGAGCGCTGATTCGTCGCGCGTCGTGCATGTGCGCCGCGCCCCTTTTCGCTGCGGACTTCTCACTGGAACCGGTGTATTTCTGTGTCCAAAGATTGGGTGGTCGTTCCCACCTGCCTGCCGCTCGTTCTCCGCCGTTGCCGCGGGTGCGCCTCCGAGCGCTTCCGGGCAAGCGGTAACTTCCGCGTCAACGCAAACCACAAGCTCATCGACGCCTGGCTCCTCGCGCTGTGCACCGTTTGCGGGGAGACCACCAAGCTCACTGTCCTGGAACGGATGAACGTGCGCTCCGTACGACCTGAGCTCCTGGACCAGCTGTACAACAACGACCCTGGCCTGACAGCCGAGCTGCTCCAGGATCCGGTCGTGCGGCGCCGCAATCGCATCGCCCTCGACTGGGACAACGCCTGGCGCCTCGACACCCGCGGGTCGGATCAGCTGGAGGACGAGGCGATCGAGGTCTCGGTCAACTTTGCGGCGCGGATCCCTGTCCGGCCGGCGCGACTGATCGCTGAAGGTTTCGGCCCTTCGCGAGTCGAGGTCGTGAGAATGATCACCGAGCGGAACCTCGTATCGGCAGTCCGCCTGAGCGGCAAGCTCTCCGGCGACTTCACCTTCACGCTCAAGCGCTGAGTCCTCCCGGGGGCAGGGCCTGTCCGGCAAGATCCGCCGGACAGGCCCCCCTCGCGTGGGCCACCCCTCGCGCCGAGGTTGCGCTTACGTCCAGGTGCCGCGGACAAACGCGCAACCTCGACGCGAAAGAGACAGCACCCGCGCCGAGGTTGCGCTTATCCACCAAGCCCGGGTCACCGAGGCAGCAGCTCGCTCAACGGCACGTCCGGATCGGCCAGTCGGTCGAGGTCGACCGGCTGCGGCGTCCGGACCAGCGCCTCGATGTCGGCGCTCACGTCCCACACGTTGACGTTCATGCCGGCGCGCACCACACCACCCGACACCCAGAACGCGACCAGCTCCCGGCCGTCGAGGTCACCGCGGACGACCAGGTCGCACCGCTCGGTGTCGGCGAAGCCGGTGTACTCCATGCCGAGGTCGTACTGGTCGGTGAAGAAGTACGGCGTCCGGTCGTAGTCGACCGGCTGGCCGAGCATCGAGCGCGCCGCCGCCGGCCCGGTGTGCAACGCGTTGTCCCAGTGCTCGACCCGCACGTGCTGTCCGCGCCGCGTGCTGTAGATGTTGGCGACGTCGCCGGCGGCGAAGATGTCCGGGTCGAACGTTCGCAGGGACTGGTCGACGACGACACCGTTCTCGACGGTGAGCCCGGCGGCCTCGGCGAGCTCGACGTTCGGACGTGCTCCGACCCCGACCACGACGAGGTCGGCCGGCAGCCGCGCACCGTCGCTGGTGACCACGCCCGAGACCCGGTCGCCGGCACCGGTCACCTCGACGACACCGGTGTTCAGCCGCAGGTGTACGCCGTGGTCGCGATGCAGGTCGGCGAACATGGTGCCCATCGCGTCGCCGAGCGCCGACCGGAGCGGGGTCGGCTGCGGCTCGACGACGGTGACGTCGTTGCCGTGGCTGCGTGCGGCTGCGGCCACCTCGAGGCCGATCCAGCCACCGCCGACGACCACGACCCGCCGCCCGCCGCCGGACAGGCCGGCACGCAGCTCCTGTGCATCGCCAAGTGTGCGCAGCCGGTGCGTACCCGCGAGCTCGGCACCCGGGACCCGCAGAGCGCGCGGGGTCGCCCCGGTCGCCAGCAGCAGCCGGTCGTAACCCAGCCGCTCTCCCCCGTTCAGCCGCAGCTGGTGGGCCGCCGGGTCGAGGTCGATCGCCCGCCGGCCGAGCCACAGCTCGATCGAGTGGTCGTCGTACCATCCGGGCTCGTGGACGTAGACCTTGTCGGTCGCGACGTCGCCGACGAGCAGGTCCTTGGACAGCGAGGGACGCTCGTACGGGCGCTCGGGCTCCTCGCCGACCAGGACGACACGGCCGCCGAAGCCCTCGTCGCGGAGCGTCTCGGCCGCCTTGGCGCCGGCGAGGCTCGCACCGACGATGACGAAGGTCTGCTGGGACACCATCTCACCGCTTCCTCTCGTACCCGAGGTCACTGGTGGGCCGGGCCGGAGCCATGCTCGCCGACCGCGAGCCGCCAGAGCGCCAGCGCGCCCACCAGCAGACCGAAGTCGCGCAGTGCCACGTCGTAGAAGTCCGGGATGAGCAGCAGGTTGACGATGATCCCCGCGAGCCACACCGCGACCAGGGGGCCGCCGAACCTCGGCGCGACGGCGACGACGATGCCGGCAACGATCTCGATGACGCCCACGAGGTACATCGCTTCCTGGCCGGTGCCCGGCACGATGTCGTTGACGAACGGCGCAAGGTAGGTCGGCCAGTCGACCAGGACGTTCGCGAACTTGTCGAGGCCGAAGAGGATCGGAGCGACCGTGAAGACGGTACGGAGGAGCAGGAACGCCTGGTGCTGCGGCGTCGACGAGCGGATCCCGTCGAGCCCGGCGCGCGAGTGGGTCGTGGACATGAGCTGCCACCTTTCTAAAAATATGGTTAACCTTTATTAGAAACCCGCCGGATCTCTTCCGTCAAGGAAATTCTGTTTTACACTGCTGGTATGGACGAGAGACCGTGGGCCGAGCGAGTCGCTGCGATCAGCGCGCTCGACGAGCCCGTGCGCCGCGCGCTGTACGACTATGTGTCCCGCAGCGACGCCGCCGTCGGGCGCGACGCCGCCGCCGAGGCCCTCGACCTCAGCCGCAGCACGGCGGCGTTCCATCTCGACCGGCTTGCCGACGAAGGGCTGCTGACCGTCGAGTTCCAGCGGCTCACGGGCCGCACCGGGCCGGGATCCGGCCGACCCGCGAAGCTCTACCGACGCGCCGCCGACGAAGTGGCGGTCAGCCTGCCGGCGCGGCTCTACCGGTTCGCCGCCGAGCTCCTGCTCAAGGCGTTCGAGGAGTCGACCGCCACCGGCAAACCTGCGCAGGACTCCCTGCGACGCGTCGCCGCGGAGACCGGGCACCGCATGGGTACGAGCGCCCGGTCCCTGCGGAGGGCGCTGGAGCAGCACGGCTTCGAGCCCCGACCGGACGGTGCGGGCGGGCTCGTACTCGGCAACTGCCCGTTCCACCGGCTCGCCGAGCAGCACACCGAGATCGTCTGCGGGCTGAACCTCGAGCTGCTGCGGGGAGTCGCCGAAGGCACCGGCGACCGGCGACACACGATGGTGCTGGAGCCGACCGACGGCCGTTGCTGCGTCCGCGCACTCCGCACCAAGTAGTCCCGCCTTCCCCGCTGAGTGTGACGTTTCCGACGCGACACGCCGGCGTGTCTGTCGAAAACGTCACGGTCAACGGGAGGGGCGGAGAACTGAGAACCGCCAGGTGCTGCATAGCCCCCGCTCGCAGCACCTGGCGGCACCCACCCTCCGGCATCCCACCCACCAGGCCCCGCCGCCCCCGTTATCCCCCTACCGGCGGAACCTGGTGGCCACCACTTTCTCGTCTGCGCGAACGACTCGTATCCGTAGAAGTACTCAGATCCTCGCTGAGTCCCTACTCTGAGGGCGTGGAACTGCTGCCGATGGTGTTCTCCAGCGGGTGGGCGAGCGGCATCAACGCGTACGCCGTGGTCCTGCTGATGGGCCTGCTGGGCCGGTTCGCCGACGTCGACTCGGTGCCCGAGGCACTGACCCGCGTCGACGTGATGGTCGTCGCGGCGGTGATGTTCGGCGTGGAGTTCGTCGCCGACAAGATTCCCTACGTGGACAGCGGATGGGACGCGATCTCGACCACCATCCGGCCGACCGTCGGCGCCGCGCTCGGGCTGCTCATCGCGGGTGACGCGTCGAGTGTCGAGCAGGCCACGCTGGCCGCAGTCGGCGGTGGCACGGCGCTGGTGAGCCATCTCGTCAAGGGCGGCCTCCGGCTCGCCGTCAACGGCTCGCCCGAGCCGGCCAGCAACGTCGCCGTCAGTGTCGGCGAGGACGTCAGCGTCGCCGGGGTCGTGCTGCTGGCGGTCAGCTACCCGTGGGTCGCCGCCGCGGTCGCCGCCGTCCTCCTGGTGGCCGGGCTGGTGCTGCTGTTCTACGTCGGCCGTCGGGTCCGCCGCGGGTGGCGACGGTGGAAGGGCCGCGAGCCGCGCCCCGTCGCGCACTGATGGAGCCAGCCGAGCTCGCGGCGTGGCAGACGTACCTCGCCGAACCGTTCAGCGGCCGCAAGGTCATCCTCGCCTTCCAGGTGCTGGCCAGTCTGACGCCCAAGGTGACGGCACTCCGGACGTACGGCGCTCAGCAGCCGTTGCTCATCACGCGCGGACGTGGCGTCGGGCCGATACCGGAGCCGGGCGCGGCCATCGTCTGCGAGCTCGACCTGGCACCGGTGACGACCATGACCGAAGAGGTGCGCGAGGTGATCCGGGAGAGTGCCGAGCCGTCCCGTCGGCTCGCCGAGATCGTCGAGGCGGAGGATCCCGGACGTACCGCGGTCTGGTGGCTCCCGCCGTTCGCCCGGAACGAGCCGCTGCTCGGCCGCACCGTGTACGGCGGACGGCCCGCGGCGTGGGAGACCCTCGAGGACAAGATGCGCGCCGAGGAGATCTTCGACGCCGCCGGCGTCCCGCGGGCACGAAGCCGTATCCTGCCGGTCGACCACCCCGACCTGATGGTGGTCGGTCAGGACATCGACCTCGGCCACGGCACCGTCTGGTCCGGCGACGCCCGCGACGGGATGAACGGCGGGGCAGACTATGTGCGCTGGGTCGACGGCCCGGACGACGCCCGCGACGCGCGCGACTTCTTCGCCGCACACTGCGACCGGGTGCGGGTGCTGCCGTTCCTCGAAGGAGTTCCGTGCAGCATCCACGGATTCGTACTGCCCGACGGTGTCGCGGCGTTCCGTCCGCTCGAGCTGGTCGTGCTCCGTACGCCGAGCCGTCGGTCCTTCGTGTTCGGCGGCATGGGCACCTGGTGGGATCCGCGTCCCGCGGACCGTGAGGCGATGCGCGACGTGGCCCACCGGATCGGTGCCTGGCTCGGCGCGGAGGTCGGCTATCGCGGCGGGTTCGGTGTCGACGGCGTACTCACCCGTGACGGCTTCCTCCCGACCGAGGTGAACCCGCGCTTCACCGCGGGGCTGACCACGCTGGCGCGGACCGTGGCGGAGGTGCCGCTGGAGCTGCTGCAGGTGAACGTCCTCGCCGGCCGTGACCCGATGGTGCCCACCGCCGCCCTCGAGCGGATGGTGGTGGAGGCAGCCGACCAGAACCGCGGCGGCAAGCTGATCGGGATGTCGGCCCGGCCGGCCGCAGCCGAGACGCAGGTCGCCGAGCTGTACGGGGACGGAGACCGGCTGACCCCGGAGCACGACGGTGGGCGGCCCGCCGGGACGCTCAGCCTGGGCGGGACGCCGTCGGGCTCGTTCTGCTCGTTCGAGCATCGCGACGGCCTCCTCCGGGCCGGTGAACGGATGGCACCACTGAACGCGGCCGTGCTGCGGTGCGCCGACGAGCTGTGGGACGCGGGGTTCGGCCCGGTCGAGGCCGCAGCCGAGGTGCGTCGTTAGGCTCGCCGACCATGGCGAGAGTCGTGGTGGTCGGCGGTGGCCTGGCGGGGATGGCGGCGGCCGCGCGGCTGGCCAAGCAACGGCACGACGTGACCCTCTGCGAGCGGGGTGCGACGCTCGGCGGAGCGCTGCGCCCGGTCGAGTCCGATGGATTCCGCTGGGACGGCGGCGCGGCGACCACGACGCTGCCCGCCGTACTCCGTGACCTGTTCCGCAAGACCGGCCGCCCGCTGGAGCGCGAGCTCGACCTGTTGCCGGTGACGTCGCCGCGGCGCCACCGGTTCGACGACGGCTCGGAGGTCGACCTGCCGACCGACCGCGCCGGACAGGACGCCGCGCTCACCGGGCTCGTCGGCGCACGTGCGGCCGAGTCGTGGACGGCGCATCTCGACGGCCTCGACGACGTGTGGGCGGTGCTGCGGCGGCGGGCGCTCGAGACCGCGTTCGCCGGCTGTGACTCCCTGGAGCCGGGCGAGCGGTCGCAGCTCGACCAGCGCACCTCGCTGCGCAAGCGGGCCCGGCGGACGTTCAAGGACGAGCGGCTCCGCGCCCTGCTCGAACAACCGACCGTGCTGG